>JBEGOD010000252.1:0-2657 GCA_041182185.1 Pseudomonadota bacterium | reverse complement strand
GCACTTTCAGCACCGAGGCGTAGAGCGCGGCGCTGCCGCCCGCCCCGCGCATCGCCTTCATCTCGAGCGCCTGGAGCGCGCGCAGGTTGACCGCCTCCTGGGCGAGCCGGGCCTGGATCAGCGGATCGAGCCCGTCGCGCTGGCGCAGCCGGGTCAGCCGCTCGATCAGTGGCGGAGCATATTTCCCGCCGCGCTCGAAGGTCAGCAAGTGCTTGGCGACGGTCCAGCCGTCGTTCTCTTCGCCCAGCCGGTTGGCCACCGGCACGCGCACGTCATCGAAGAACACCTGGTTGAATTCATGGTCGCCAGCCAGGGTGCGGATCGGCTTCACCGTGATCCCGGGGCTGGCCATGTCGAGCAGCAGGAAGCTGATCCCGGCCTGCGGCTTGCCTTCGGTCGCGGTGCGGACCAGGCAGAACATCCGGTTGGCGAAGTGGGCGTGAGTGGTCCAGATCTTCGACCCGTTGAGCACATAGTCATCGCCCCCAGAACCCTTGGCACGCACCGCGCGCAATTGCAGCGAGGCTAGGTCAGAGCCCGAGCCCGGCTCCGAAAAGCCCTGGCACCAGTAATCCTCACCCGACAGGATCCGGGGCAGGTAATGGGCCTGCTGCTCGCTCGTGCCATAATGCATGATGACGGGCGCCACCATCTTCAGCCCCATCGGCGAGAGGCTGGGCGTCCCGGCCCGCGCGCATTCGGCGGCGAAGATGTAACGCTGCATGTCGTCCCAGCCCGGCCCGCCGAACTCGGCCGGCCATTCCGGCGCCGCCCAGCCGCGCCGGTTGAGGATCGCCTGCCAGGGCAGCGAGACCGACGGGTCGATGAACACGCTGGTCGCCCGCGCCGCGCCCTCGCGCAGTTCCGGGGTCAGCTCGGCATCGAGGAAGGCGCGAACTTCGGCCTGGAAGGATGTTGGATTGCTGTCGGTCTGGGTCATGGCATTCCTATGGCCGATCAAACGAGGGCTTGCCAACCTCGCAGATCGATCAGCTGGCACCCCAGGCCCTGCCCGCCACCAAACCTCTGGAAAACGCGCCGCGGCGGTTGGTCCGAATCTGCTGCGGCCTCTAGGCCCCCCGGCGTGAGCGCGCCCATCCAGATCGGTACCGACCAGCACGGCCAGGCCATCAGCCTCGATATCGAGGAGCTGCTGGCGACGCGGTTGCTGGTCCAGGGCAACAGCGGCTCGGGCAAGTCGCACCTGCTGCGCCGCCTGCTGGAGGAAAGCGCCGGGATCGTGCAGCAGATCGTGATCGATCCGGAAGGCGATTTCGTCTCGCTGGCCGAGCTGTTTCCGCACATCGTCGTCGATGGCGCGGCCTATTCGACCCAGGAGCTGACGCGCCTCGCCGCCCGGATTCGCGAGCATCGCGCCTCGGTCGTCCTCGCGCTCGACGGGCTGGAGGTCGAGGCGCAGATGCGCTGCGCCGCGCTGTTCCTCTCCGCCCTGTTCGATGCCCCGCGCGAACAGTGGTATCCGGCGCTGGTGGTGGTGGACGAGGCCCAGGTCTTTGCCCCCGCCGTCGCCGGCGAGGTCAGCGACGAGGCCCGGCGGCTGAGCCTGGCGGCCATGACCAACCTGATGTGCCGCGGGCGCAAGCGCGGCCTCGCCGGGGTGGTCGCGACCCAGCGGCTGGCCAAGCTGGCCAAGAATGTCGCGGCCGAAGCCTCGAACTTCCTGATGGGCCGGACCTTCCTCGATATCGACATGGCCCGCGCGGCGGACCTGCTGGGGATGGAGCGGCGCCAGGCCGAGCAGATCCGCGATCTCGGCCGCGGGCAGTTCCTGGGGCTTGGCCCGGCGATCAGCCGCCGTCCGGTCTCGGTCCAGATCGGCGCGGTCCGGACCGGGCCGAAGTCGCTGGTCCAGAAGCTCGCCCCGCCCCCTTCCGCCTCGCCCGATGACCTCCACGCCCTGCTCCACGCGGGCCTGCATCTGGACGAAGCACCGGCCCGCGCGCCCGAGCCGGTGCCGGCTGCCCCGGCGATCGACGAGCTGATCGGGCAGATCGCGCCAGAGGTCCCGGCGCCAGTGCCGGAACAGCCGCCAGCGCCAGGCAAGTCCGCCGCCGAAGTCGATGCCGCAATCCATGCGATCCTGCGCGAGATGGCGGCCGAGGAAGGCTGCACCTATCAGCCGCCGGCCAAGCTCTATCAGGATTTCACCGTCCGCTGCCGGATGCAGCGGCTAACCGCTGGCCAGGTCGACATGGCCGGTTTCCAGCGCCGCTTTGCCATGGCCGTGGCCGGGATCGCCGATCCCGGCAGTGCCGAGGCTCAGGAAATCCTGCGCATCGGCAGCGTCCTGCCCGACGACCTCCTCGCCCCGTTCCTCGCCATCGCTCGCGCGGCGCAGGCTGGCCGGCCTTGCCCCGATGACGACGAATTGGCCGTGGTCTATGGCACCAGTTCACCGGGCCGCCTGCGCCGCTTGCTGGATCATTACGAGAAGACCGGCCTGATCGTCGTCCGCACCGATTTCAGCGGCCGCCGTTCGGTCTCGATCCCCGAACTGGGGCTGGCGACCGAGCCGTTGGAGGCCTAGGCGCAAGGGCCTGAGATAGGAGAGCGGGAAGTATGCAAGCACCAGCCACACTCGAAGACCTGCGCGACCACTTCGCGCACCGCATCCAGGTGCTGGGCGGCGTCACCAC
>JBEGOD010000251.1:0-3276 GCA_041182185.1 Pseudomonadota bacterium | reverse complement strand
GGGGCGGCGGCGGAGCCACCGGTTCAGCGCCACCGAAGTTGTAGCCCAGCGTCAGCAGCAGCGAGTGCGAACGGAAGCGGGTGCGGATGTTGCGCCCGGCATTGTTCACCAGATCGTTGTGATACTGGTTGAAGAAGCGATACTTCAGACCAACGTCGATGTTGTCGGTGAGCGGGGTGCGCACGCCGGCCAGAGCCTGCCAGGCAAGACCCGTGTCCGAATCGACCAGGTTGATCGCGTTGTTCGGGGTGAGCAGCGCGTTCTTCACGCGGCCGATGCCGACACCGCCGCCAACGAAGCCCTGCAGGCCATCATCGGGACCGAAATCGAGCAGGCCGTTGACCATGAAGCTGAGGGCTTCGGCACCACCGCCGACGTTGGCGTCGCCATAATTGGCAGCCACGCTCTTGTAGCTCTTTTCTTCAGCGCGACGATAGCTGGCTTCAGCTTCGAGGCGGAAACCGCCGAAGTCGTAACCGACGATGCCACCGAAGTCGTAGCCGGTCTTCAGATCCAGCGAACCTTCGTTGTTGAGGCCAGTGAAGTTCTTGATGTCTTCGACGATCATGCCACCGGCATCAGCTTCGACGTACCAAGAATCATCGCGGGCCAGTGCAGGCGTCGCGAGGGCCGAGGTGGCAAGTGCCATCCCAATGACCAGTTTCCGCATTATCGTTTTCCCCTTTTAACAGGATTGAACCACCGAGTTCGCTCCATCTAACTGCATCGACTAGGGTGCGCAAGCGGGCAAAGCATGGAACTGTTGCATTAATGTCGCGATTCTGGGCCGACTCCTCGCGAAAAAGCGTCACTTCGTCGTCTTGTCTATTGCGCGGGTAGAATACCTGCCGCGACGAGGGAATCGATCAGTGCCGTCAGGGTGGCGCGCGCCTGGGTGTCGATGACCGTGCCGCCAGTCGGCGAGGCCGGCTTGCTCGGGGTCTTCCATGCGCCAAAATACAGCAGTTCCTGGTCTGTCGCGCGGTTGAACACACGCAGTCCGTCGCGCGGGGCCTGGAAGAGCCACTGGCCTTGCTGATAGCAGGCGACCTGGTTCGAATGTCCGGTCCAGGCACCAGTGGCGCCCGATCCGACCAGCCAGGATTGCCCCTCCTGCGGCGCGGTCGGCGGCGTTCCGGTTTGAGCTTCGATTGCGCTGTGCAGCAGCGCGTCGAGCCGGGCGAGGCTTTCGTTTAGATAGACTTCTTTTTGTGCCTGTCCGGCAAATAGCAGGGGCAGGTCAAGGCGCGGGGTGCGGCTGTCGAACAGGGGGTCGGGCATGGGGAACTCCAGGCCGCCTCGAGACTGCGCGGTCAAGGTTCCGAGGTGAGTGCGCTCTGGGGGCCGGTGCCGGTGCGGCGAATGGGTCTATCGCGATGTTCCATATATGTACCGAAACAGCGTTACAATGTCAAGCATAAATAACCGATATGGTTAGTCATGCGTCGCGCTTGCCGCTCAGCGCCGGCACCACTAAACGCGCAGGGAGGGAAGGGGAATCCAATGCTGCGCCGCCTCTATGACTGGACCATGGCCAAGGCCGCGCATCCGCATGCCGAGTGGTGGCTGGCGCTGTTCGCCTTTGTCGAAGCCAGCTTTTTCCCGATCCCGCCGCACCCGCTGCTGGGGCTGATGTGCCTGGCCGAACCGAAGAAGGCGGTCCGCTTTGCGATGATCGCCACCTTTGCCTCGGTCGCCGGGGGCATGCTGGGCTATGCGATCGGCCACCTGCTGTTCGATACGATCGGCACCCAGCTGCTCGCCCTGCTGGGCCTTTCCGAAAGCTTCCCCAAGGCGGCCTGCTACCTGCGCGAGTTCGGCGCCGAGATCATCATGATCAAGGGGGCCACCCCGATCCCGTTCAAGCTGCTGACGATCACCGCCGGGTTCATCGCCATGCCGCTGGTGCCGTTCATCCTGGCCAGCATTGTCAGCCGATCGATCAGCTTCATGATCGTGGGCCTGCTGTTCCGGATGTTCGGCGCGCCGATCAAGGCCTTCATCGACAAGTACCTGGGCCTCGCCACCGCCGGCTTCGTCGCCGTGGTGGTCGGGGGCTTCATCGCCGTCGCCTACCTCGGCGGCGATGCCAAGGAATCGAGCGCCAAGTGCGCCGCAGCCGGAGCCATGCAATCATGACCGAACCGCGCATCCACCTCTACCACTGCGCCGATGCCCGCTCGTTCCGCGCGCTCTGGGCGCTGGAGGAACTGGGCCTGCCTTACGAGCTGACCCTGATGCCGTTCCCGCCGCGCGCGCGGTTCGAAGGCTACCGCGACGTCAATCCATTGGGCACGGTCCCGGCCTGCCTGATCGACGGCCAGCTGATGACCGAAAGCGCGGCGATCCCGCACGTGCTGGCGACCCGCTTTGGTCCCTCCGACCTGGCGCTGGCGCCGGACGAGCCGGACTATCCCAGCTACATGAACTTCCTCGTCATGGGCGAGGCGACGCTGACTTTCCCGCAGACGATCCACCTGCGCTATACCCGGCTTGAGCCCGGCCGTTGCCTCGAAGCAGCTTCGGACTATGCCCAGTGGTTCGGCGCGCGGCTGCACAATGCGCTGAAGCTGATGGGCCCCGAATTCGCCTGCGCCGGGCGCTTCACCATGGCCGACGTCTCCTTGGGCTATGCAGTGATGCTGGCGCTGTCGATCGGGCTGGAAGAACAGGTGCCCGAAGCGGCCATGGCCTATCTCGACCGGCTCAGCCGCCGCCCGGCCTTCCAGCGCGCCAAGGACAAGCAGAAACGATGAGCCGCTTTACTGCCCTCACGCTCGCCGCCGCGCTGCTGGCCAGCCCGGTGCTGGCCCAGGACCTGCCCGAAGGCCTGCCGCCGCTGGGGCTCGCCAAGCCCTGCAAGCCGCCCAAGGACACGATTGGCGGCCCGATGGATGCCGAGGCCAAGGCGCTGTCCAAGGGACTGCTGCCGGCCTGGACCGGGACAGAGACCAAGCCGCAGGCGCTGGCCAAGCGGATGCAGGCGCTGCAGGTGCCGGGCGTCAGCATTGCCGTGATCCGCGGCGGGCGGATTGTGCTGGCCCGCGGCTGGGGCATTGCCGACATGGGCACCTGCGCGCCGGTCACCGGCGATACGCTGTTCCAGGCCGGATCGGTCAGCAAGGTCGTCACCGCGACGCTCGCCATGCAGGCGGTCAGCGCGAACAAGCACCCGCTCGATGCCGATATCAACTGGGCGCTGGCCCGCTGGCAGCTGCCCGGCAATCCCGCCTATCCCAAGGAGCGGGCAACGCTGCGGCGGCTGCTGTCGCACAG
>JBEGOD010000250.1:0-5519 GCA_041182185.1 Pseudomonadota bacterium | reverse complement strand
ATGCAGTGGCGCACGCTGCCGGTCCCGGTGCTCGCGGCCGTCCACGGCGTCTGCTTTGGTGGCGGCCTGCAGGTCGCCAGCGGAGCGGACATCCGGGTGATCGATCCGACCGCCCGGCTGGCAGTGATGGAGATGAAGTGGGGCCTGGTACCCGACATGGCTGGTTATGCGCTGTGGAAGGGCATGATCCGTGATGATGTGCTGCGCGAGCTGACCTATACCAACCGCGAATTCACCGGTGAGCAGGCGGGCGAATATGGCTTTGCGACAATCGTCGATGCCAATCCGGTCGCCCGCGCCACGGCCATTGCGGCCGAGATTGCCAACCGCAACCCCCATGCCCAGCGTGCTGCCAAACGGCTGTTCAACCGCTATCTCGAAAGTTCGACCGACGAGATCCTGATGGCCGAAAGCGTCGAGCAGACGGCGCTGATCGGCAGCCGCAACCAGATCGAAGCGGTCCGCAGCCAGATGGAAAAGCGCAAGGGAGAATTCGTCGATCCCTGAGGCGCAAGGTTTGTGGCGAAAGCGCCACAGGCATCGACGAACCGGCCATAGTCCGTATTGTCGAACCGCATAGGTATGCGTATTTGGCGCCCGACAGGCGGCGCCCCCCTTGCCGTACTGTCCGTTCACAGGGAGTGGATTTCCATGAAGACTTTCCGCCGCTCGTTCGGCCGTACCTTGCTGCGCACCTCTGCGCTGGGCGTTTCGCTCGCCATCGTTGCCTCGGCTGCCCCGGCATTTGCCCAGGATGCGCCGCAGGCTGACGAAGCTATCGACGAAGCCGAGATCATCGTCACCGCCACCCGCCGCAGCGAAGCCCTGTCGGACGTGCCGATCGCCGTTTCGGCCGTGACCGGCGAGACCCTGGCCAAGACCGGTGCCACCGACGTGCGCCAGCTCAACCAGGTGGCTCCCTCGCTGCTCGTTTCGGGTGCCACCAGCGAAGTTAACTTCACCGCACGCATCCGCGGCATCGGCACGGTGGGCGAAAACGCCGGCCTCGAAAGCTCGGTCGGCCTGTTCATCGACGGCGTCTATCGCAGCCGCACCGGCGTCGGCCTGTCCGAGCTGGGCGAAATCGAGCGCGTCGAAGTGCTGCGTGGGCCCCAGGGCACGCTGTTCGGCCGCAACTCGACCGCGGGCCTGATCAACATCGTCACCAAGGGCCCGAGCCTGTCGGACGGCTTCTCGGGCAATGCCTCGGCCACCTATGGCAATTACAACTTCTGGCGCCTTGACGGTGCGGTCAACGTGCCGCTGGCTGAAACCGCGGCCGCCCGCATCGATGCCGTCTGGCAGAAGCGCGATGGCTTCATCAAGAACGCTACTCCGGGTGAGCCGGACATCAACGATCGCGACCGCTGGCTGGTGCGTGGCCAGATCGCCTGGGAACCGACTGACGACATCAAGCTGCGCCTGATCGCCGACTATTCGAAGAAGGCCGAGAACTGCTGCGGCGGGATCCTGCTGAACCCGGTGCGCAACCTGTCGCGCGGGGCTGACGGTTTCCCGGTCGCCAGTGCCAACACCCTGCTGCCGCTGGTCCAGGCCTTTGGCGCCAACTTCCAGGTGGCCCCGGCCGGCGAAAGCTTCGTCCGCGCCCAGTCGACCACCCCGGGCGTGACCTATCGCACCGACAGCAAGGACTGGGGCGTCTCGAATGAGCTGACCTGGGACCTGGGCGGCGCGACGCTGACCGCGATCACCGCCTATCGCGATTACCTGAACGAACAGGGCCAGGACGGCGATTTCCAGGCGATGGACATCCTGAAGCGCTTCGATCTCGATCGGCACTTCAAGCTGTTCACCCAGGAAGTCCGCTTCCAGGGCGAAGCGCTTGACGGCAAGCTCGACTGGCTGGTCGGGGGCTATTATGCCAACGAGAAGCTCTTCGTCGATGACGACATTGTCTATGGCGCCGATTACGAGCGCTATGCCAACTGCCTGGCGGCAACGGCCATTTCGGCGGCCAACGTCAATCCGGCCTCGGCGACCTGTTCGAACCTGCCCACCACGATCTTCCCGGGCTTCCAGGGTCTGGCCCTGGCAACCGGATCGGCTCGCCTGAATGGCACCGGCAACAACGGTGCCAGCTTCGACCAGCGCAGCAACAACTGGGCGCTGTTCACGCACAACACCTTCGACATCGTCGAAGACAAGCTGAACCTGACCGTGGGTGCGCGCTATACGCATGAAAGCAAGACGCTGGCTGCCGACGCTCGCTTCACCAACACGCTCTGCCCGGCGATCCTCAACACGCCGCTCCAGTCGCTCGCCTCGCTGGCCTGCGTCATCAACGGATCGGCGCCCTCGTTCGCGCGCGGTGCCCCCGGCACCGAGTTCAGCGAAGGTCAGTGGACGGGTACTGCCGTGCTCAGCTTCAAGCCGATCGAAGACCTGATGGTCTATGCCTCGGCCTCGAAGGGCTACAAGGCGGGCGGCTTCAACCTCGACTTCTCGGCGTTGGACCGCACCTGCAACACCACCTTCGATGCCGCCTGCGCGGCGCGCCTGGCACGTCCGGCCTTCACCCCGGGCAATGGCCGCCCGGAAGCGACTGACCTGCAGTTCGCCAGCGAGAAGGTCGATGCCTTCGAAGTGGGCTTCAAGTACGATGGCAAGGGGATCGACGTGAATTTCGCGGCGTTCTACCAGCGCTATTCGAACTACCAGCTCAACACCTTCAACGGGGTGAACTTCGAAGTCACGAACATCCAGGCTTGCCAGGACAGCCTGGGCGGTGCGGACAAGGATGGTTCGGCCACCACCGGCAGCTGCGCGGCTGACCGGCTGAAGCCGGGCGTGACCTCGAAGGGCTTCGAGCTGGAGACGTTCCTGCGTCCGGCCCGTCACTTCACGGTCAATGCCGGCCTGACCTATGTCGAGACCGAATATGCCAAGGACCTGGTCGGCACGGGCGGTCGTCCGCTCTCGCCAGTGCTGTTCCAGCTGCCGGGCAACACCATGTCGAACGCGCCGCAGTACGTCGTGACCGCGGGTCTCAGCTGGACCCCGCCGATCGGCGACAGCGGCATGTCGGCGCTGTTCTACCTCGACACCCGCCTGCAGGGCGACACCAACACCGGTTCGGACCTTGACCTTGAAAAGGTCCAGGACAGCTTCGTGACGGTCAACGGCCGCATCGGGCTCTACGGGGAAGACCGCAAGTGGGGCATCGAAGTCTGGGCGCAGAACCTGCTTAACAAGCAGTACTACATGATCGGTGCGGACATGCCGCTGCAGGGCGGCGGGACCTTCCGCTCGACCGCCTCGCCGGCTTCGACCGGTCTGGCGGGCACGGCCAACCAGCTGTTCGTCGGCTTCCCTGGTGAACCGCGGACCTTCGGCGTGACGCTGCGCGGCAAGTTCTGACGCCGCGCCAGCACTGTCTGTGACAACAAGGGGCCTCTCCGGGAAACCGGGGAGGCCTTTTGCTTTGCCGGCCGATCACGGCTAGCCTGACAGCATGCGAATATTGCGCGATCCCGATTGCCTGCTGGCCGAAGGCCTGGCCACCTTGCGGGTCCAGTTCCAGGTGCCGGCAACCTTTCCCGCGCCGGCCCAGGCGGCAGCCAATGCAGCGGCGCTGCGCGCGCCCACGGCCCATGCCGACTGGACCGGCCGCCCCTGCGTGACGCTCGATCCCGCGGATGCCACCGATCTTGACCAGGCCTTTGCCATCGAGGCGGCGGGCCCGGACTGGCTGCTGCACTATGCCATCGCCGATGTCGGCTGGTTCGTGGACCATGCCGGCGCGCTCGATGCCGAGGCCTGGGCGCGCGGGGTCACGACCTATCTGCCCGATGGCAAGGCCGGGCTCTATCCGCCGGTCCTGGCCGAGGGCGCGGCCAGCCTGCTGCCCGATGGCCCGCGCCCGGCCGTGGTCTTTACCGTGCGGGTCCGCCCCGATGGCGAAACAGTGCTCGACGGCGTGACCCGAGCGGTGATCCGCAGCCGCGCCAAGCTGGCCTATGAAACAGTGCAGGCGGCCGACCTGCCACCCGGCTTTGCCGAGATTGCCGCGCGGATCGAACTGGCCGAAGCCCGGCGCGGCGCCGCCCGGGTCGATCCGCCCGAACAGCAGGTTGAACGCATTGGCGACGGCAAGTTCGACCTCCGGTTTCGCCCGCTGCTGCCGTCCGAAACCGCCAATGCCGCGCTGTCGCTGGCCTGCAACCTGGCGGTCGCGCAGCTGCTGCTGGCGCACCGAACCGGGCTGTTCCGGGTGATGGCCGGGCCAGATCCGGCGGCTGAGGCGCGGCTCCGTCAGACCGCCAAGGCCTTTGGCCTGACCTGGCCCGATGCCGCGCCACTCGCCCAGTTCGAGAAGCTGCTCGATCAGGCCGATCCGCGCGACGCCGCCTTCATGCTGGCGGTACGCCGGGCCGGACGCGGGGCAAGCTATGCGCCCTATGCGGAAGGCAATCTGCCCTGGCACGCGGCGATCGCCGCGCCCTATGCCCATGCCACGGCCCCACTGCGGCGGCTGGCGGACCGCTATGTGATCGAGGCGGCGCTGGCCCTGGCAACTGGCCGGGCGGTGCCCGCAGCGGTCGAAGCCGCTTTCCCCCAACTGCCCACCGCCATGCAGCGCGGCGATGCCCGCGCCAGCCAGATCGAGCGGGCGGTGGTGGACCTGGCGGAGACCGCAATCCTCGCAAACCGGACCGGTGAACTGTTCGACGCGGTGGTGACCGACCTGGGCGAACAGGGCGCGCGAATCCAACTGTGCGACCTGCCGGTCGTCGCGCGGACCACCGCGCGCGAGGTGGTTCCCGGTGACCGGGTCCGGGTGCGGCTGGAGAGCGCCGATCCCGCCACGCGCCGCCTGGCCTTCCAGCGGGTGCAGTAAAGCGGGGCCGATGAATCGGTTGCACTGGTCCGCACCCTCGGCTAGTGGCGCGGCTCCCGGAGGGTTCGCCCAAAGGGATGGATGGCCCGATGGCGGAGTGGTTACGCACCGGACTGCAAATCCGTTTACGCCGGTTCGATTCCGGCTCGGGCCTCCACACACCACAAGGTGCAGCGCCGCTTTAGCTCAGTTGGTAGAGCACATCATTCGTAATGATGGGGTCACGTGTTCGAGTCACGTAAGCGGCACCACTTTCCTGCCCTCGCGCTGCTGGCCCTGGCCGGCCCGGCGCTGGCAGCTGCGCCCGATCCCCAAGAGATAATCGTTACCGGCAAGGCGCTGGACCTGCCCGCTGGCCAGCGCGCCTTTGCCGGCGATCTGCTGACTGCCGAGGACATCCGCACGCTCGCTGCGGGGCGGATCGAGGACCTGTTGGGCCGCGCGCCGGGGATCCAGCAGTTCCGGCGGTCGGACAGCCGCTCTTCCAATCCTTCGGCGCAAGGGATCACCCTGCGCGGGCTGGGCGGCAATGCCTCGAGCCGCACGCTGGTGCTGCTTGATGGGGTGCCGCTGGTCGATCCGTTCTTCGGTTATGTCCCGCTCTCCGCCCTGCCGCCCGAGCGGCTGGATTCGGTGCGTGTGCTGCGCGGCGGCGGGGCGG
>JBEGOD010000249.1:0-19021 GCA_041182185.1 Pseudomonadota bacterium | reverse complement strand
GTCTGTCCATCCCTATTGGGGTCCGATCGGCACTTGCCAGACCGGGCATGCGACCGACCCGGCAGTGCGGCTCCAGGGCTCGTCAGGCGGAATCCTCACTGCTCTTGCCATCTATGCCCTCGACCAGGGGCTGGTCGACGGGATTGTTCACGTTGCCGCCGATCCCGATCGGCCGACGCGCAACCGCACCGTGATTTCCCGGGATTCTGCCGCCGCGCTCAGTGCGGCGGGCTCGCGCTATGCGCCGTCCAGTCCGCTTGAGCAGGTCGGGCACTTGCTCGATAGCGGTGAGCGCTATCTGTTCATCGGCAAGCCTTGCGATGTCTCCGCTCTGGCTGCGCTGGCCGAGCAGGACGAGCGCGTGGCCCAGACCTTTCCCTACCGCCTCTCGTTCTTTTGTGGCGGCATGCCGAGCTTTGCCGGAACCGAGCGGATCCTGGCTGCGATGGGCCTGTCAGGGCGCAAGCTTGCGGCTTTCCGGTATCGCGGCAACGGTTGGCCGGGGCTTACCGAGGCCCGGGCCGCAGATGGCGAAGTGGCGACCATGCGCTATGCCGACAGCTGGGGGGGGCACCTCAGCACCGAGGTCCAGTATCGCTGCAAGATCTGTCCCGATGCCGTTGGCGGTGCCGCAGATATTGCTGCTGCGGACGCCTGGTATGGCGGTGAAAGCGGCTATCCCACCTTTGATGAACAGGACGGGCGCAGTCTGGTGATCGGCCGCAGCCCCGCGGGTCAGGACTTGCTGGATCGGGCCGTTCGTGACGGTGCAATCGAGCTCTCGACGCTGGCCGTGGATGAGATCGACTTGATGCAGCCGGCCCAGGCCCGGCGCAAGCGGCTGGTTGCCGCTCGCCTGGCAGCCGCGCGGACCCTGTTTCGGCCGGTGCCGATCATGGCTGGGAATGCGGTAGGCAGTGCCGCACGCCGTGCACAGGTTTTAGAAACCATACGTAATTACCTTGGCAGCTTACGCCGTATCATTGTGGGGCGACGGTAGGATGAGAGACAGTCAATCGGGCAAGAAAGCTTGGGTTAATGCTGGAAATGCTGTAGCGATTTCCACCATGGGTACGGTTCGTTCTTCTCGCCGCCGGGTTTGGCAGTTTCGCGCCGGACTGATGGCTATTTGCCTGCTTTCGCCGGCCGGCCTGCGCGCGCAAGAAGCGCAGAATGGCAATTTCGAACAAGTCGGCTTGAACTTCGACCTGCGCCATCTTGGCAATGCCGCGCGCAGCGATGCGTCGACGGCCGCCGCGCGGGGCCTGGTGCAATCGGATGACCGGCTGACGGTCGGCGTAGATGTGGTGGTCAGCCGCTCGCTTGGTCGCAACACGCTCAAGCTGGCTGGCAATGTCGGCTACGATTTCTATCGGCGGAATGAGCGCCTGAACCGCGAACGGATTGGCCTGAAAGGCGACGTGGGGGTCAATGTTGGGCCGTGCCTGGCAGAGGTTTCGGGCCAGCTGGATCGCCGTCAGAGCGATCTGGACAGTATCGCCCTTGTTAACCTTCCCGGTCCGGACAGTGTCCGCAATACCGAAACGGTCCAAGTCTACCGCGTCGAAGGACGGTGCGGCTATGTCTATGGCCTGCGCCCTTCGTTGGGTTACGAGCATTCGCGCGGAGACAACTCCAATCCGCTGCGGGACATTTCCGACTACAAGTCCAACCGCGTGTTCGGCGGAATTGCCTATGACCACCCGGTGATCGGCAAGGCCAAGCTGACCTATGAGCACGAGAACGTCGATTTCGATAACCGCGTAGCTACACCGCTGGCGCCTTTTTCCGGCTATCAGGTCGATGAGCTTCGTCTGCAACTGTCGCGCGATATCGGCACCTTGCTGACGGCTGAAGCCATGCTGGCATACAACTGGCTTAAGCCGGACAATTCGGCCGCGCCCGATTTCAAGGGCACGACCTGGCGCCTGGCCGGGACGATCAAGCCGGGCCAGCGGCTCCAGATCCGGGCCGTAACCGAGCGTTCGCTGCGTCCGTCGCTGGGAAGCGAGGCGCTCTATTCCAAGCAATCGTTCAATGAAGTGCGCGGTTCGCTGGCGCTTTCGGAGCGAATTAGCGTTTCCGGTGGTTTCAGTGTCACCAAGCGCGACTACAGCGGGGCCCAGGCCAATTTCGGCCCGTTGCTGGAAGAAGATAAATTCCGCCGGATCTTCGCGGGGATGACCCTCCGGGCGAGCCGCCGGCTCGAACTGGGCCTCGAAGGCGGGCACGAAAAGCGCGACGGGACGGGGACAATCTTCGATTACAGTGGTGGCTATGTCGGCCTGCGTGGCCGGCTGACACTTTAATTCCAGGATGAAGAACGCGATGAATTCCGCAATTGCGAATACCCGGCCGCTGCGCCGCTATCTGGCTCTGCTTGCTGCCTTGCTGGTTGCGCTGGCCGGGCTGGCGTTGCCCGTGGCGGCGCAGACCGCGCCTCCACCCGCGCCTTCACCCGCGGCGGCGCAGCCTGCCGCCCCGGTGGTAACGCTGAACGATGGCTATGTGATCGGGGTCGGCGACGTCGTCGAAATCGCCGTCCTTGGCCGTGAGGAGTTCAAGCCGCGCGTCCAGGTCCAGGTCGATGGCACGGTCCAGCTGCCTTACCTGCACTCGGTCATGGCCTCGAACCTGACCGTGATCCAGCTGCGCGAACGGGTTGCCAAGCTGCTGCGCGATGGCGGCTATTATGTCGATCCGGTGGTCAGCGTGACGGTCGTCAGCTTTGCCAGCCGTTATGTGACCGTGCTGGGCGAATTTGCCATTCCTGGCCTGGTGCCGGTGGACCGGGCCTATCGCGTGTCAGAGATTTTGGCCCGCGCCGGCGGCCCGCGCCCCAGCGCCAGCGACGAGTTGGTGCTGCGCCGGGCAAGCGGTGAGGAATTGGTCCTGCCGATCGAGCAGCTTTCACGCGGCGGGCCGGCGGACGATCCGCTGGTTCAGCCGGGCGACAAGCTGTTCATTGGCGCAGCGCCCAATTTCTATATCTACGGGCAGGTCAATGCGCCTGGATCCTACCGGGTTGAGCGCGGCATGACGCTGCGCATGGCGTTGGCGCGCGGCGGCGGTCTGACCGAGCGCGGCTCTGCGGGGCGACTTTCGGTTTTCCGGAATGGTAAGCAAGTGCGTGTAACACTCGATACCGTGCTTCAGGGCGGCGACACTGTCGTGGTCGGTGAGCGCTTCTTCTAAGCGGACTGGATTAATGCTCTCATGAACTTCGATCAGATCTTCAGGTTGCTGTGGGCCCGCCGCGGCCTGATCGTGATCGCCACGATCGCCAGCCTGTTTGCGGCGACTGTGGCGGGCATGATTATCCCGCCGCGGTACAAGGCGCACGCTCGCGTCATGTTGAATGTGGTCAAGCCTGACCCGGTGACCGGAGAAATCATCGCCTCGCAATTTGCCCGGGCCTACGTTCGCACACAGGCCGAGCTGATCCGTGACTATCGGATTGCCGGGCGCGTGGTCGATATCCTCAACTGGGGCAGTTCGCCCGATCTGGCAGACGAATACGCCAGCCGCCGTTCGGACGATGTCCGCGATTTTCGGCGCTGGATGGCGCAGATCGTGATCGACAACACGGGCGCAGAACTGATCGAGGGCAGCAATATCCTCGACATTTCCTATACTGCCCCTTCGCCGCAAGGGGCCGCCGCTGTGGCTGAGGCGCTCCGCCGGGCCTATATCGAGCAGGCGATTGCATTCAAACGCGAGGATGCCGGGGCCGATTCCGAGTGGTTCAAGAACCAGGCGGCCAAACTCAAGGAACAACTGACCGCCGCCGAACAGCGCAAGAGCGCGTTCGAGCGCGCCAATGGCATCGTGCTCGACGACCAGGATGTCGACCAGGACGTGCGCCGGCTCACCGCGCTGGCCCAATCCGCGCCGCAGCCGTCCGGGCCATCGATCGCCGTTGGTGGCGGCAACCCCAACGCCACGCAGATTGCGCAGCTCGATGCCGCGATTTCGACGGCCGAAAGGACGCTCGGACCGAACAATCCGCAGCTGCAGGACATGAAGCGCCAGCGCGCGGCGCTGGCCAGCTCGTCGGTGGCATCGGTCGTTTCGACGGGCCCCAGCGGACCTTCGATCGGCGCGCAGTACAGCAGCCAGCTCCAGAAGGTCCTGGCCCAGCGCGGCAAGTCCGACGAAGCGCGCCGCCTGTCGATCGAAGTGGCGGTGCTGCGCGATCAGTACCAGAAGGCCAGCACCCGCATGGCTGAGCTCGAGCAGCAGGCCCAGTCGATCGAAAGCGGTCTGACCCTGCTAGGCAGTGCAACAGCACCAGAAAAGCCATCGTTCCCGAACTGGCCGCTGATCATTTTCGGCTCGCTCGGGCTGGGCGTTATGCTGGGCGTGCTGGCTGCCTTGATTGCCGAATTGCTGGCGCGGCGCGTGCGGAGCTCTGCCGATCTGCGCTTTGGCAATCTGCCCGTTCTGGGCGAGATGGCAGTTCCTGCCCGCCGCGGCGGCGGCCTCAAACTCTTCAATATGTTGCGCAAGTCCGCGCCGAACGAGGCGCTGAGTCATGGCTGATGCCGACTACAATCTTGCTCCCGGTGCAATGCGGGACAAACCTTCGATGAACCCGGACCCTGGTCAGCAACGCTCCTTTGTGCTGACCGAGCACCTGGTGTCGGCAACGCGTCCCGGCTCGATCCAGGCGGAGAGCTTCCGGGCGCTGCGCTCGAACCTGCTTTCGCAGCATGTCAGCCGCGGTCGCCGCGCGCTGGCGATAACGTCGCCGACGCCAGAGGCGGGCTGCAGTTTCGTGGCCGCCAATCTCGCCTTTGTCATGGCCCAGGCCGGGGTGAACACCCTGCTGATCGATGGCAATTTGCGCGAACCAAGCGCGCAACAATTCATATCCAGTGAACTCTATGGACCCGGATTGGGTGAATGCCTGGCGGATGATACCCTGCCGCTGGCAAGCGCAATCAGGCGGGTCCAGCCGTCGCTTTCGGTGCTCTATGCCGGCAATGCCGGGATTGCAGCGGCCGACCGGCTCGGTTCATCGGTATTCCGCAACCTGATTGCCCAGTGCCTGCGCGATTTCGACCTGACCATTGTCGATACGCCGCCTTCCAGCCTTTCAGCCGATGCCCGGCGGATTGCGGCTGTCGCCCACTATGCCCTGGTAGTCACACGGCGCGACCGGACCTTCGTCAAGGATGTCCGGGTCCTGCTAGACGAGCTGGCCGCCGATGGGGCCGAGGCAATCGGTACCTATCTGAATGACTTCTGAGGCGGTTGCCCGACCCAGGCTGACCCTGCCGGCCTGGTGGCCGCTGCTGCTTGGCCTGCTGGTCCTGGCAGTGCCGACGATTGCCAGCCTGGCCAGCAGCGCCTGGTCGACGGACACGGGCGCTCATGGGCCGATCGTGCTGGCGACCGGCCTGTGGCTGCTCTACCATGATGGCCTGCGGATCCCGGCGTCTGGTACGCCGGCGCATTGGCGCCCGGCATTGCCAGTGCTGATCGCTGGCCTGGCGACTTACGCTTTCGGGCGAGCCTATGATTTCATCAGCGTCGAGGGGTTCGGGCTTTACCTGACCTTTGTGGCGTTCGTGCTTCGGCTGGCCGGGCTTTCGGCCTTGCGCCGGCATGCTTTTCCGCTGTTCTACCTGGCGTTGTGCCTGCCGCCGCCGGGCTGGCTGATGACGCAGTTGACGGCACCCCTCCAGGTCCTGGTCAGCTGGGCTTCAGAGGGAATCGCGGCCGGTCTGGGCTATCCGATCGCCCGCGAAGGGGTGGTCCTGTATGTTGCGCAGTACCAGTTGCTGGTCGAGGATGCCTGCGCCGGGCTGAATTCGCTGTTCGGGCTGACCGCGATCAGCCTGCTCTACATCTTCCTGGCCCATCGCGCCTCGCTGCGCCACGCCGGCATCCTGTTGCTGGCCGTGATCCCGATTGCGATCCTGGCCAATATCATCCGGGTCTTCGGGCTGATCATGATCACCTATTATTTCGGCGATGCCGCTGCGCAGGGCTTCATGCATTCGACCACCGGCATGGTGATGTTCATCATGGGCTTGTTGCTGATCATGGCCTTTGACCAGGTGCTGAGCCGCTGGTTGCTGCGGGGGCGGGCATGACGCTGAACCGGCGCGACTTGCTGGCCGGCCTGGCCTGTGCCGGCGCGCTTGGCGCGGCCGAATGGCTGCGTCCGCGCACGCCGGTGGTCCTGATGCCGGCGGGTGGAAAGCTGACTACGCTGGTGCCGGACCAACTTGGGCCGTGGATGCAAGGGCGGGAAGGCGACATTGTCGTGCCCCGCACCGAAGGAAGCCTGGCTTCGCGGCTTTATGGCGATCAACTGGCGCGGATCTATTACCGGGCGGATCAGCGGGATCTGCCGATGATGCTGAGCATCGCCTATGGTTTCCGGCAGAGTGACGCGCTGCAATTGCACCGGCCTGAAGCCTGCTATCCCGCGGTTGGCTTCACTGTCGGACCGCCCCGGGCGCTGACCCTGGTCCTGGGTGACCGGACAGTGCCGGCCGTAGCCCTGACCGCGACTGTCCGTGACCGCGTTGAGGACCTCATTTACTGGACCCGCATGGGCCGCCGCTTTCCGCGCAGCGAGGCTGAGCAGCGCGAGATGCGTTTCGCCAATGCGATTGAGGGGCTGGTCCCCGATGGTGCCCTGGTTCGCGCTTCGGCGGTGCGGATCAATCCGGAAATCCCGGTTTTCGGCGAGGTTGAGGGCTTTCTGCGGGCCTTGGCCGGCGCGCTCGGCCACGATGGCCGAAAAGTGCTGCTGGCGGCAGCCTGAGCCGGCGAATAACGCGTGGCCGGCTTAGTGCACCGTTTTGATACATTAGCTAAAACCGCTCGGTTTTCCAGTTGTCACTCCGCCAACCGAGGGTTAAACAGGCATTAACTCCGAATCGGCCTTTAGCTAAAGGTCGCGCTTCCCTGGATGGGGGCAGAGGCGATGAGGGGCAGGAAGTACTGGAGAATGAACATGAAGCGGACTTTTACTCTTGCACTCGCTGCCGCCGCGACCTTTGCGGCAGCCTCGCCGGCCCAGGCCGCGCTAGTCAACGTTACTCCTGCAACCGCGTGCTCCACGTCGGGTGTTGGTCCGGCTGCTGATGCTTGCACGGGTTGGTGGAGGGGTAACCTCAATGGCCAAAGCGCTGGCGTGTATGCCGATACTCTTGCTGCGCTGAAGCTCCTTGATCCGACGATTGCGTCGTTCACGTCGCTGGCGTACATTCCGTCGCTGAATGGCTCGTCGACCATTAACTTCGGCATTACGCTGTCGGGCAAGACCATCATCGGTATCCACAGAGGTGGTGCTGGCGACTTCCGGCCGGATGGTACTGCGTTCTATCTGTGGAACAACCTGCCTCAGACCGGCAGTCTGACTAACACGATTCCGGGTATTTCGAACGCTACCCTGTACATGACTTCGGCCGTGCCTGAACCCGGCACCTGGATGCTCATGATCGCCGGTATCGGCCTGATGGGCTGGCAGCTGCGTCGCCGCCGCCAGTCGGTCAAGGTCAGCTACGCCTGACTGACGACCAGTTAATCCGCTTCGAGGGCCGGGTCATTGACCCGGCCCTTTGCGTTTGTGCTGGGCATTTGGCGTAAATCCACGGCAGCGCAGGCGTGCCGCGGTCTTCGATAACTCAGCTATTGAGTTCGGCCAGGCGCAGCCAGATTGTCAGCGGTACGCCATCGTCTTCGAATGCGATTGGCCGATCGGCTTCAGGCTTGCCGCTGGCCATCGGCTTCAGCGCCGGAAATTGCTTCAGCGAAACATGGCCGAAATGTTCCAGCGCATAAGCCACGGCAGCGCGCAGTTGATCATGCGGCACTTCGGCCAGCAGCTTTTCGACCTGGGCCTGGGCTGCTTCAGGCAGGCGCAGCATCTGTTCGCGGGCCATGATTCCTAGACCATCCTTCAGGTCGGCCGCCGTGACCGACTTGCCGCCCCGTTCTATCGTGCGGCTACTGGCCTGATGCGCGATCAGGTTGGCGAGATAGGGTGAACCGTTGGCCGAGCCAAGCAGCCGATCCTGGGCGATCTTGTCGATCGGCAGCCCGCTGATCGCCTGGCCATTGGTTAGAATTTCGGCCAACTCGGCGTCGCTCATCCGGCCAACCGGGATCCCCAGCAGATTGCGGCGGATCGATGGGATCTGGCGGACCAGTTCGCTGAGGTTCTCTGCCACACCGCCGATCAGGATCTGGACCTTGGAACTGCGGTCCGACAGGTTCTTGATCAACTCGGCCACTTCGCGCCGGAAGTCCGGGTTCTCGGTCCGGTCGAATTCGTCGAGAATGATCAGCAGCCGTGTGCCGGAAACGCCATCCAGCACTTCGCTCAGCGCTGCCGGGGTCAGCCGACTGGAATCGAACAGATCTGCCAGGGTCCGGCCCGATTCGACCTGGGTCGACGTCGGATCACCCTTCTCGTGGTAGAGCAGCGGGATATCTTCGGCGATCGCGCGGAAGGTGCTGTCGAGATCGCTTGAGGCGCTGCACGAGGAATAGCGCACCAGATAGCGCGCATCCTTGGCCAGCAGGGCGATGATGTGCAGCAGCGAGGTCTTGCCGATCCCCCGATCGCCATAGAGCACCACGTGCATCCGCCGCTCTTCGATCGAGCGGATCACACTGGTCAGCAGCTCGCGCCGGCCGGCAAACTGGCGCAGGTCGGATACCGGCTGTGATACCGGATAGGCCCGGCCCAGGCGATGTCCGGCCGAAAGTTCGCGTGCCAGGCCGCGATCCGCCTCGATCTCATTGGCAAGGCCGGAAAAGCGCGGCAGTCCGCCGGCTGCCGTTTTCGCGGCGAGGGCCGGGCCGGAGACCACAAGTGCGGCCTGCCCGTCGTCTGCATCGCTATCGGTGGGGGCAAGGCCGAGAAGCTTTCTGATCCAGCTCATGGTGTTCCAGTATCCGGGGGAAGGAGAGTCCGCAGGCAAGTGCCCTATTCAGGGCGCGAGAGCGGCTTGAGGACGTAATAGATGTAGGCCAGCACGGCGACCAGTAGCGCCACCGCGGGAATCGGATAGCCCTCATCGCCGACATAGTTCACTGCCATGCAACCGAGTGCTGGGGGCAGATATTGCCAGATCTTGTCCTTGGGCTCGGGTGCCGCCGACCGTTGCAGATAGAGCACGGCCAGCCCGCAAAAGACCAGGACGGTGATCCAGTCGAAGATCGATTCCATTTACTTTCCCTGCCGATCGCGTCCGCTTCGTACAAACTAGACTGAATGCCAATTGGTTGCCAGCCCGGCGTTGCTCGCCGAGAGCAGGCAGGCCCAATCGACTTCGCCTGATGCATAGTCCTGAAATCGACAAGATTTGGTAAGCACCGCTAGCGCGGCCCGTTTGCTGCGGCATGGCCGCCGGCGTCCACCGGGCAAAACCTGTTTAGATCCGTTAACCCTGGAAATAACCTTCAGAGTAACCAGCGTGAGCGATTCTCTGTTCAACACGATTACACAGGGGTCCTTCACTATGGCGATTCTCAATGTCTTGACAGCGGCCGAGCTGCTGGCAGCCGCCAAGCTGGCTCAGCCCGGCGACGAGATCAGGCTGGCGGCGGGCCAGTATTCCGGCGTTGCTCTGAAGGGCATCCTGCCGGCCGGGAATGTCACGATCACTTCAGCGGATCCTGCGAACCCGGCGGTCTTCTCCGACCTGATGGTCAGCGGATCGAGCAACCTGACCATCGCCAACGTCAAGATGCTCGTGCCGAGCAATTCCTTTACCTGGTACCATTTCCAGATCCTGAGCTCATCCAACATCAAAGTGGTGGATACCGTCTTCGATGGTCCTGGGATGACTCCGGTGCAGTCCACGACTGGCCTGATCGTTCGCAACAGCACCAATGTCTCGGTCGACAGCAGCGAATTCAAGAACTTGGTCTTCGGAGTTGCCTTCTTCGATAACAAGGGGGTCAGCGTCACGAACTCTGTGTTCCATGATATTCGCACCGACGGTATCCGTGGTGGGGGCAATTCCCAGGTCAATTACAGCTTCAATTTCTTCACCGAATTCCACCCGGCGACTGGCGAGCATGCCGATGCTATCCAGTTCTGGACGACCAACACCACGGCGCCTACCAGTGACATCAACATTGTTGGCAATACCATCGTGCGCGGGGCGACCGGTTCGGCGATCCAGGGCATCTTCTTCCGCGATGAGCTGATGACGATGCCTTACAGCAATGTGACGGTGAAGGATAACATCGTAATCGGCGGGGCCTATAACTCGATCACTCTCGATGGCGTGATCTCTGGCACGGCCACTGGCAACAGTGTCATTGCCTTCCCTGATCAGGATGCCTGGATCCGCACCCAGAATACCACCGACCAATTGGTCCTGAGCGGCAATACGGCCTTCAAGTATGTGACCCAATTCAATGAGCTGGTCGACAACAGCACCACAGCAGCCGTGACCGATGGTGGCCTTGCGGCAATGCAGGCCTGGGCTTCGACGCATATTGTGCCGGGGGGCTTTACCAATTGGCAGACCACGCTTGAACTGTCTGGACTGGCCGTACCGGCCGACAGCGGCACGGCTACTACGACCACCACCACCACTACGGACACCAGCACGACGACGGTCGCGCCGCCGCCGGTTGATTCCTCGATCGTGAACGGCACGGAATCTGACGATGTGCTGGTCGCCGATGCTACCAAGAAGGTCGAAATTCACGGCAATGGCGGCAATGACAAGATCGTCGGAAATGCCTTCGGTGCCAAGATGCTCGGCGGTGCCGGTAACGACAGCTACGATGTCAAGGGCGCGGGCGACTTCGTCCAGGAAGACGGCGGCAACGGCCTGGACTGGGTCAACAGCTGGATCGACTATGTCTTGCCAGACAATGTCGAGAATCTCTCGGTCAAGGCTGGCGGGCTGCGTGGCAGCGGCAACCTGCTCGACAACCGGCTCGATGGCTCGGATGGCATCGATCAACTGTTTGGCCTGGGCGGAAACGACATCCTGGTTGGCGGTGCCGGCGACGACACGCTTGATGGCGGCGATGGCAATGACACGCTGATTGGCGGTGCCGGGGTCGATAAGCTGTGGGGCGGCGAGGGTATCGATTACTTCGCGTTCGGCAACGATGCGGTACGTCAGACTGGCCCCGACGAGGTGATGGATTTCGCGCGCGGGATCGACAAGCTTAACCTCGCGGATATCGATGCCAATGCGGCAGCAGCTGGCGATCAGGCCTTCCGCATGATCGGCACCAAGAACTTCAGCCGCAAGGCCGGAGAGCTGCAGGTCAAGGCCTATGGCGATGGGGTGCTGGCCGCAGGCGATGTGAATGGCGATGGCCTGGCGGACTTCACTGTCTGGGTCCACGGCGTGTCGAAGCTCTCATCGGGCGATTTCGTGCTCTGAAGGCGCTGGCCTGCTGAATTGCCGCTAGTGGTTTTCGGCAGGCCGCGTTAGGCTGCCACGATGCAATGGCGTGGCATGTCTTCGGTCTTGGCCTTTGAACGCTGGCCGCGCCGAAGGGCAAAGCCACGGCCTGATACGCTTGCGCCCTATTTCCGCCACGGCTTCTGGGGCCGGCACAAGATCCTGACCGGGCTGGTCCTGGCTCTGGTCGCCTCGCTTTACGGTTTGGTCTTTGGCGTTACGGCGACGGCTTTCCTGGTTCAGATGATGATCCCGGTCGCGCTGGTGGCCTTGCTGGCAATGGCGCTCTTGCCAGAGAACGGCGTTGCATTCGACCGGACGGTGACCTGGCTGCTATACAGTCTGGTCTTGGCTCTTGCGATCTGGCCAGACTACCTGGCCTTTGCCGCCGGCGGGCTGCCCTGGATCACCGCCGTGCGCCTGATCGCAATCCCGCTGTGCCTGATATACTTCATATCGCTGTCGCAATCGTCTGCCTATCGCGGAGAACTGAGGACTTCGCTTGAAGCCGCGCCAGCAACCTGGAAGATGCTTGCGGTGTTTTTTGTGCTCGCGTTCCTGAGCATCGGTCTGTCGGACAAGCTGGCTGAATCGACCAACAAATTCATCGTCGCCATCTATGCATGGGGTACCATGTTCCTGGTGGCGGCGCAGATCTTCGGTCGACCGGGGCGGGCGCGGACATTCGCCCAGCTGCTATGGCTCGGCAGCCTGTTTGCCTGTTGCATCGCCTTGTGGGAGCTGAGGCTTGGACAAGTGCCATGGGCCGGGCATATTCCGTCTTTTCTCAAGATCGAGGATGAGACGGTCGCAACGATCTTGAGCGGCAAGCAGCGCGCAGCACTTGGTGAACATCGTGTGCAGGGCAAGTTCACGACGCCGCTTGGCCTGGCGGAATTCCTGGCGCTGATCGTGCCGTTCCTGATCCATTTCCTGATAACCGGGCGCAACTTGTTCGAACGTGGAGCGGCCCTTGCGACCCTGGGCTTGATGCTGTTCGTGATCAACAAGACCGACTCCCGCCTGGGAATAATCGGTTTCATCGTCGGCGGGTTTGGCTACCTGTTCTACTGGGCCCTGCGCCGCTGGCGCCGCCGCCCGGGAAGCGTATTCGCGCCGATGCTGGTGCTTGGCTATCCGGCCATGATGCTGGTCTTGTTGATCGCTTCATTTTTTGTGACCCGAATTCGGAATGCAGTCTGGGGGAGCGGTGCATACCAGGCCAGCAACGAGGCCCGCGAACAGCAGTTCAGCCAGGGCATCGATCTGATTGCCCGGCATCCCTGGGGGCATGGCATTGGCCGTGCAGCCGAAACGCTCGGCTTTACCAACCTAGATGGCGTTGTAACCATCGACAGCTATTTCCTGTCGATCGGGCTTGAAATGGGGGTGATCGGTTTCATCGCCTATTACGGCGCCTTCATTGTCACGCTTTGGGTCGGCAGCCGTGAGCTGATTTCTGCCAGCGACCGCGAAGAGACTGCCTGGTTGGCCCCGACCCTGCTGGCGCTTGGCAATTTCGTCATCATCAAGTCGATCCTGAGTCAGCAAGAGAACCATCCCCTGGCCTTCCTCTACCTTGGTATGGCGCTGGCGCTGATTGCCTTGACTCGGCGCCTGCGGGCTAGATCGGAAATTCCAAAAGCGGCAGGTTGAGCCGGCTGCGCCAGTCACGGATCACCGCATCGGCTTCGCGCCGGATCGGCCCGGTCTTGTTGCGGGCAACCGTGGTCGTCCCGCCGGACAGCATGAATTTTCCGGCTTCGTTGCCGGTCACCGCCACATCCCGGCTGGTCTCGACCCGGATCCAGCTAAGCTGCGGATCAAGCGGTATAACCGAATTGCCGGAAATAGTCGCGCCTTCGCCTCCCATGATCATGATGCCGTTGTACATAGTCCCGACGCACAGGTTGTTGCGGATCACCAGTCTGCGGAAGGGCAGGTTGATGCGATCTTCGACAAAGATACCCTGGATCGGCGCACCGCTGCCGCGCAGGATCAGGTTGTCCTCGATCACTATGTTCTCTGCCGATTCCTTTTGATTGCGCGACCAGAGTTGAATCCCATCGGGGTGATCCCCGGCAACAGGATGGAATGTGCCGATAACATTGCGAGCAATCCGGGCGTCATTGACTCCACCGCCACGTATGCCGTCCACGCGCATGTTGGTAATCGAATTGTTGACCACTTCGACCTGTCGAACGTCGAGCAGGCTGATGCCGTTGCGATGCTGCGCAATCCTGAGGTGGCTAAGCCGCGCTCCTTCGATGTTGCGGATCATGATCGCCGAATCCAGCGCCCCGGTTGCTTCGTCCTGATCTCCGGTCAGTTCAAGATTATCGGCCGTAAAGCCGCTGCCGCGAAAGATCAGCATGGCATAGCGCCAACCGCTCGGGGGCGGGCCGCCAATTTTCAGATTGCGCAGCGTGAAGCCAGAACTGCCATGGATCGCAAGGCCGTTGAACTTTGCTGGTCGGAGCGGATCGACACTAGTAATCGTCAGTCCGGTAGCTGGGGGATTGCGGATTTCGATCGTTCCGAAGTTGCCCGGCGCGAGCTTGAGCGTCGTGCCCGACGCAGCGCAGCCTATCGCAGCATTCAGTGCGGCGGCATCGCCAATGGTTCGGTTGGCTGGACAGGCCTGTCCATGTGCCTCGCGGGCATCGGCCAAGCCGAACATCAAGGCAATCGGGGCGGCCAGGGCGACGATCCGCCAGGCTAGTCGGTTGGCTCGGTTGTCAGTCACGCTGCACGAGTCTGCCGGTAAAGGCATTGAAGCCCTCCAATTTGCGCACTGCAAGGAAGTAAATCAGGGTTTTCGTGCCATTCAAGGCAGCGATCAGCACGGCCACGCCCAATCCACCCGCGCTTGCGGCCGTCAGTGGCGCGCCGATCAGGATGACTAGGGTGGTGCCAAGATTGACCATCAAATTCAACCTTGCCTGACCGATCATGACCAGAACCTGTCCGGCAATTCCGAACCCGGCAACCAGCAGGGCGCCGATTACCAGAACCCGAAGCGTTGCCGCGCCGCTCACGAAATCGGGTCCGAACGCGGCAAGGATCGGTTCGGCGAATGCAAAGATCGCAACAGCGATTGGGCCAAAGATCAGTAATGAAAGCAGCGTTGCGGTGCGCGACAAGCGGGCCATTTCGTCACGCTGCTCGGCATGGATTGCCGCGGCGATCCGAGCAGTAAAGGTTCCCAGCAGGCTCAGTGCCACGATCGGCAAGACCGAGGCGATCTGCGATCCGACACGGTAGATGCCCGCGTCCGCCGTTCCGGCCCAGAAGTTGACGCTGACCAGTCCGAACCAGTCGGCCAGGTTTTGCGCTATTGCCATGCCCCACATCGGCAGGGCACCGAAGAAGAGTACTTTCTGGCTGACGTTGACAGCTTGCGCTTCGCTTGATGCACCCCGCAAGGCGAGGATGATCCCGAACGTTACCACCAGGCCTGCGGCGAAGACCGACGCCAACAGGATTGTGCCGATGTGGCGATCCGCCGCATCCCAGGTGAATAGCAGGGCGATGGTTGCGACCGGCATCAGGAACAGTTCGATTGCCTGGCCCGCACTAAAGCGGGATTGCGACCGCAGGATTGCGGCGATGATCCGCATCAGTCCTCGCAGCAGGATCAGTACCGCCAGGATCAGGCCGATGTAGGCAATCGCGTGGCTGCCGATCAGGCGGGGAATGATCAGTGGTTCAAGCGCTAACACGACCCCGCCCAGCAGCAGTGCCAGGACAGCCGTCTGGATGAGCACGCCCAAGACTGCCTGGCGCGCCAGCGGTCGGCCCAGTGCGACGGAGCGCGAGAATTCGCGCACGACTGCCAGGTCAAGGCCACCCACGGCCACAACCGAAAGGAAGATCGCCGATTGCGTTACCAAGGCGTAGATTCCATTCGCTTCCGGACCGAACCAGCGGGCGATCAGGAAGGTCAGGACAAAGCCGGCAACGACGCCTGCGCCGCGTACAATCAGCGCCGCCAGTGCCGACCGGTTACGGTTCAGCAGCCCGAAGGCGCGCCCGGGCAAGGCGACAAGCAAGGCGCGGGTCATCTCAGGGCCTGCCTGAGGAAAGCGGCATAGCTTGCCAGCACTTTATCGCGGCGAAACAGGTCTAGTTGGCCAGCCGCCTGCGCCGCGGCCAGTTGGGCTTTGGCCTCTGCTTGGTGGCTTAGTAGTTCGCCGATGGTAGCGCCCAGCTCTTGCGGATTGTCAGCGGCCACCGATCTGGCAAAGGCCCGATCGGGAAAAAATCCGTCGATGGCCGCACCGCGCGGATGGATGACAGGTGTCCCAGCCAACAGGGCCTCGGCAAAGACCATTCCAAAGCTTTCGCGCCGCGAGGGAAGGGCGAACAAGGCTGCAGCATTGAACCACGCCTGGATCGCTTCTGGCGCGACGGGGCCAACCAGCGAAACCCTGTCCTCCAGCCCGCGCTTGGCAATCTGGTGCTGGATTGCAGTGACGGCGTCAGGAGAACCGCCACCGGCAATTTCGAGGCGGAGTGAGGGAAATTGCGGCGCTAGGCGAGAGATCGCGGCCAGCAAGGCGGGGAGGTTCTTGTTGCGCCAGAAATCGAGATGGAACGCAGTGCGGATCAGCATTCCGCCTTGCTTCGGCGGCAGGATCGCATCGTGCCCCAGCAGGCATGGAATGATCGACACCGACCGCTTGGCATGGCCCAGGCGAGCGGTGCACCACTGCGCGGTCCAGGGGGCAAAGGCCATGATCGTGCGCGCCTCCAGCCAGATCTGCCGGATCAAGGGCAGCCGGTCCGGTCGTTGAGTCATAAGCTTTTGATCGGTGTTCCCTTGCAGGGTTAGGGCAAAGGGCACGCCGATCCGGGCGGACAGTTGCCGCGCCAGCAGACCTTCGATCGTCAACTTGTGGCCCTGGATCAGGTCGGGCCTGAAGTCGACCTCGGCCAACTCCCGGGCAACGGTATCAGCCAACCGAGCCATGGCCGAACCGATGGCCACTGCGGCCGGCGGCGCGGCATAGCAGAGCGCCAGGAGGGAGCCTGTCAGGTCCCGCTGAATGGTTTGTCCAGGCCTGATCACCCCGGTGGCGCCAACAGCCCTGTTGAGCGAGACGACCAAGTGCTCAAACTGATCACCGGTACCTTCGACCAAGCCAGAAATAGCCTGCGTCTTGGCAGGCTGAAACCTGTCAGGATAATCGGCGCTGATGTGCAGGATCCGCGGCTTCATGAGCCCCGCGCTTCAGGGAATCCGGCCAGCCAGCGTTTGCGTTCGCGCCAGATCTGACTGAGCCGCTCGCGTTGGATGGGATCAGGATGAACCTTTCCGGCTAGACCCCGAACCAGGCCCCAAAGCCAGAATTGGGCAAGACCCAGTGGGACCATCCAGCGCGGCCAGTGGCGGCGGATCAAGGTGGATTTGGCCTGCATCACCGCGCAGACCTTGTCAGCGTGGCGCTTTGTCGAGGCCCCGACCAGGTGCATGATTGTGGCATCGGGAGTGATCATCGGGCGATAGCCCAGCGCGCGAGCGCGCAGACAAATGTCGGCATCCTCGCCGTACATGAAGAAGCGTTCGTCAAACCCTCCCAGGCGCCGCCACAGGTCGGTCGGGACCAGCATGAGGCATCCGACCACGATATCGACTTCGCGCACGCTGTCGCGCTTCCAGCCGCCCATGGCTTCGCGATTGAACAGGTCCGAATTGGGGAACAGCCGCGCCAAGCCGAAAGTGGAGGCGAACAAACTCCACGGCGTCATCATCCGCCAGCACGAAGCCGGGTTGAGGCTGCCATCGCGGAAAACAGTGCGGCCACCCACGATCCCTGCCCCTGGGTGAGCCTTGGCAAAGGCCAGCAGCGCGTTGATCGCACCGGGGTGTGTTTCAGTGTCGGGATTGAGCAGGCAGACATAAGGTGTGGTGGCTGCGGCGGCGACGCGGTTATTGGCAGCGGCAAAGCCCAGGTTCTCGGGGCAGGCGATGACTTCCACTCCTGGAAACTCCGCAGCTACTGCGGCGGCACTGCCATCGGCAGACGCGTTGTCGAACAGCACCACCCGCATGTGGAGGCCCGGGCTATTATCCAGCAGAGTTTGCACCGCGGCGAGGGTCAACTCGCGGGTGTTGTAGCTGACGATGATTACCGTCACTTCGGGCGCTTCGTTGCCGGCTTGTTCGACTGCGGCTGTCACCATCATTCCATTGTGTCGCAAGGGTTCAGCCGGGTCTATCCGTTTAACCTTACCAGTTTCACTCTCCCGTAACCGTCTCGGCCGTCCCGACCAGCGCCGCAGCATCCGGCGACGGGCGATTGGCCTTGAGGTTGGGCAGAGTTACCCCATCAAGCGCGGCCAGTGCTCCCGTCAGCAAGGGGACGTCGCCTTTCCCGCGTACCTTGCGGAAGTGATCGGCTGGGTCATAGAGCTTCAAGCCCTCGCTCATGCCCGCCGGATCAAGCTGGCCCAGCGTGGCCAGCAGCTCAGCGCGGGCCTGGTATTCCCCGGCCAGCGCGGCGTTATAGGCATTGCGGACGTTGAGCAGGTCACGCGCGAGATCCAGCACGTCCAGCGTGGAGCGCATGCCGGCGCGTTCCTGGCGCTGGGCGTTCTCATAAGCGCGCTGCGCGCTCTCGACCGCCTGGCGGTAATGATCGATCGACATCCGCGCGGCGAGCAGACTGTTCCAGCCGGTCGCCACGGCAGTGCGGCTGTCGCGCTGGGCCGAGGCGATCAGTTGCAGGTCGGCCGAATTGGCCTCGCGCGCTTGTCCGGATTCGGCGGCGCGAGCACCGCTGTCGAACAGCGGGACCGACAAGGTCACCGTGCCGCGCACCCGCGTACCGTGCAGCTCGCGCGAATAGTCCGACATGGCCCCGTAATCGGCACTCCCGCGAAAATCGACGCGCGGGGCGGATTCAGCCCGGGTTGCCGAGAGGAACGCGCGCGAGATCCGCTCACGAGCCTGGGCGGCCCGGACCAGCGGGCTGTCATTATCCGCCAGTGCATAGGCTTCGGGCAGCGAGGCAACCGGCAGGGTCAGGGGCTCTGGCGGGGCCAGTTCGCCCGGCGGCATGCCGACAGCCCGATAGAAGCGTGCGTGGATCTCACCCAGTCGGGCCTGGGCATCAAGCAGGACTGTCTGGCCCAGCGCCAGCCGCGTTTCGACCTGTTGGACATCGGCCAGGGTAATCTCGCGCACGGCAAAGCGGGCATTCGATTCCTCAAGCTGGCGCTGCAACAGGGCTACGTTCTCGCGCGCGATGGTTACGGCGCCGGCTTCGCGCAGGGTGCCCACATAGGCCGCGATCACATCGAGCATGACTTCGTTCTGGACCAGCCGCAGCGATTCCCGGCGGAAATCGATATTGGCCGCCGCCTGACCGACCTGCGCCTGCGCGCGCCCGAAGGTCAGCAAGGGCTGGCTGAGGATCAGGCTGGCGGTGTCGCTCCAGCCTTGTTGGCGCAGAAAGCTGCCCGGCAGGATCTCGTCACGGTCGCGGGTGTAGGACAGGCTGGCGCTGGCATCGAGCCGCGGGCCGAAGGCGGCGCGCGCGGCCGGGTAGCGAAGGTCGGCCGCGCGGGTCGAGGCACGTTCGGCCAGCAGGCGCGGGTTGGTCTCGTAGCTA
>JBEGOD010000248.1:0-13952 GCA_041182185.1 Pseudomonadota bacterium | reverse complement strand
GATCCTGGCGGTCGGCCGGGCGCGGCGCGAGGCGGCGGAGATGGCCGATGGCGGGATCGATTTCGCCACGATGATCAGCCTGACCCTGTCGGTCGATCACCGTGCCATCGATGGTGCGGCCGGGGCGCAGTTCCTGGCGACGCTGAAGGGCCTGATCGAGGATCCCGAACAACTGTTCGTTTGATCCTGCGGGATCACGAAAAGGGGGCGGCGCGCGGGGAGCGATCCTCGCGCGCCGTTATTTTTGGGCCTGTCCCAGACCAGCCTTTCCACGCACAAAAAAACACCCGCGATCCGAAGATCGCGGGTGCCATGGAGGTTGGAGTTAGGTCTTAGAACTTGAACGAGGCTTCCACGTAGACCTGGCGGCCACGGTTGGTGCTGACGATGATATCGTCGCCGCCCACCGGCAGGAACGGACGGTCACCCGACGAGCTGACGTGCAGCTTGTTGGTCAGGTTGCTGCCGATCAGCGACAGCTTCCACTTGCCATCCGGATCGCCGATCGAGACCGAGGCATCGAACAGCCAGTACTTGTCCTGCGTATAGTCCGCGAAGGACGTGGTGTTGGTGTAGTAGCGGCTGCTGAACTGGGCGTTGCCGTTGATCGAGAACTGCATGCTGTCATTGATCGGCACGCTGTAATCGAACGCGGTGTTGCCAGACCACTTCGGTGCCCGGGCAGCCTTGCGGCCATTCAGATTGACGCCCTTGAAGGTGATGTAGTTGCTGCTGAAGTAGGCATCGAGGTAGGCCAGGTTGCCCGAGAAGCGCAGGCCTTCAACCGGGGTGCGCCAGGCCCAGCCCACATCCACGCCCTTGGTGGTCACTTCACCGGCGTTGGAGGTCACGAACTGGACCGCCACCGCGTTGAAGACCTGCACCTGAAGGTCGGTGAACTTGTAGTAGTAGGCCGTGGCATTCAGCGTGATGCTACGATCGGCAAACTGGGACTTGACCCCGATTTCACCGCCCTTGGCATCTTCCGACTTGTAGATCAGCGAGTTGAAGTTGCCGGTCAGTGCGGCCGTGCTGAGGCTGTTCGACGGAAGCGCCGAGTTGTCTACGCCGCCCGACTTGAACCCGGTCTTGTAGGACGCGAACACGTTGATGTCGGGGGTAGCCTGATACTTCAGCGTGACTTCCGGCGAGAGATTGTCATCCTTGAAGTCGATATTCGGCGAGACAAAGCCGCTGCCGATGAAGGCCGGGCCAGGGCCCAGCAGGCGGTGCACGTAAGGCACGGTGATCCGCTGGGTCTTGTTCTCGTTGGTGTAGCGGACCCCGCCCGACAGCTCGAGCTTTTCGGTCAGGTCAATCATCACGCTACCGAAGACAGAGGTCGCCTCGGTCTTGGTAGTGTGGTTCTTGTCATAGTCCCAGGTGTAGCCGGTGATCGGATCGGGCGCGATCAGCGAGATGTTGACTGCGTTCTGGGCCGTATCGAAGATGAACCGGCGCCATTCATAGAAGCCGCCGATCATGAAGTTGAACATGCCGTCGTTGTCCGAGGCCAGGCGCAGTTCCTGGCTCAGTTGCTTCAGCGCGTTGCGCGGATCGCTGGTACCCACGCCGAACGGTGCACCCACCGTGTTGGTCGCGGACAGTGCCGGGAAGTTGCTGGCAATGATCGCATCGCTGACCGGGCCGGGGCCGCCAAGGGCGGTAATGTATGCCTTGCCGACGCCACCGTAACTGTAGTTGTCAACGTCGACCGCATCGAGATTGACGAAACCGGTGACCGAGGACAGCGTCAGGTTGTCAGCGAGCTTCCAGTCCATCTTGAGCCGCGCGAACCACAGATCGGTTTCGCCGAACGGCACCCCGTTGTAACCGCGGGCCTTGGTCGGGCCGGTCGCCAGCGGCACAGAGCGGGCCAGCGCGACAGCAGTATCGGGCAGGAAGATCTTGTTGTCGGTATAGTTGCAGTCATAGCCCGCCGGGATCGAGATCGCCCCGCCGAACAGTGCCACCACGTCGGCCCGGCCATTGGCACCGCAATAGAGGTCCGAGTGGCTGATTGCCCCGTCATTGGTCTGGCGGTTGTACTGGACCTTCAGGTTGGCGCTGAACACATCGTCCGGCTTGAAGTCCAGCGTCACGCGGCCGACAAAGTTGCTCAGCCCGCGGAACTGGTTGACCGCCGGCGTACCCGGCTGCATTTCGACGAAGCGGTCAATCTTGTTGTACTGGCCCGCCACGCGGATCCCCAGCGAGTCCGTCAGCGGACCCGAGATAAAGCCGCCAACCGTGTAACCGCGTTCTTCGAACTCATACGAGGCCTTGCCACCGACTTCCCAGCTGGACGTCGGGCCGAGCGACTTGATCGAGAACACGCCGGCCGAGGCGCTCTTGCCGAAGTAGAGCGACTGCGGGCCCTTCAGCACGTCGATCTGGGCGGTATCGAAGAACGCCGACTGGACCATGCGCATGGTCGAGACCTGCACACCGTCATAGTCGAAGGCGACAGCCGAATCGAACGAGGCCGAGATGTTGGAGGAGCCGACCCCGCGCAGCGAGATCTGGCCGCCCGAACCCGAACCGCCGACCTGGATGTTCAGCGTAGGGATGCGGCTGGTCACGTCGGAAACTTCGTCAACGCTATACTTTTCAAGCGTATCGGCGCCAACGCTGGTGATCGTGACCGGCACTTCCTGCAGGGTTTCGTCCTGCTTGCGCGCGGTAACGATGATGACGTCTTCGGCCGTATCTTCATCGGCTGGGGCCGCCTGGGCGTAGGCCAGCTGCGGCGTTGCCAATACGGCAAGGCCGGAAGCCGAACACAGCAGCAGCCGCGTCAGCTTCTTCGAATTACGGAATCCGAATGTAGATCCTCTCATGACCATCCTCCCAAAACGGACGCGGACCGTTGGCGTTATGCAACTGGTGCCCACGGCCGAAGCTTCAACCGAGGTGAAAGGTGTATGGGCTGCGGGGCAACGACACATTTAGCAAAACCGATAGGGCTTTGGCTTCCGTTGCAAGTCGCCAATTCCGTAACGGTAATTCAGTTCGCCAACACGCTCGCGCGGCGTGGGTCCTTGGGCCAGACCCAGCTTTCATCCAGCACCGGTTCCACCCGCAGTTCAGGGGGAATCCGCTCTGCCCCGATCATCGCGTCGCAATTCTGGTGGAAGTAATAGATCCGCGCTTCCTGGTAGCTCAGCGGCACGCTGCGAAAGCCGCTCGATTCCATCGAGCGCTGGATCGCCTCGCCGAACTGGGTGTCCTCCTGGATGATCGCGCTCATCGCCCGGCCATTGGGCTGGCTGGGGCCGGGCACGGTCCACAGGTCCGGTGCCGGGCCATCGCCCCAGTCGAGCGCCATGGTCACCAGTTCGAGCCGCGTGGTGGTCAGCGACGTCGGCCAGAACACCAGCGGCGGCACGAAATAGCTGGAGAGCGGCGAGACCCAGTTGGGGAACAGGGTGTAGCTTTGGGTGCAGGTCCGGCCCAGTTCCCCTACCGTCTCGATCTGCTGCCACTGCGGCGGGCTGTCGATCGCGCGGACATGGGCGCGGTCGGTCCCGCTGGGGGCGGGGGCCAGCATCCGGGCGTGGCCGTGGGGGTAGAGCGTATTGAAATTGCGCTTCGAATCGACCAGCGGCGCGACCGTATCGGGGTGGATGAAGGGCACATGGTAGACCTCCATGTTGGCCTCCATCGCCACCTTCCAGTTGCAGTTCAGGTCAAAGCTGTAGCGCGCACCCAGGCGCACCCGGTCGAACCCGAACTCGGCCCATTCATCCGCCAATGGCCCCAGCCAGTCGAGCAGCGACACCGCGTCATCATCGAAGTTGACGAACACGACATTGCCGAACCGCTCGCACCGCACGCCGATCAGGCTGCGGCAGGTCATGTCCAGGTTCACGAAATCGCGCGTTTCAGGCACGCCGACCAGGCTGCCGTCGGTCTTGTAGGTCCAGTTGTGATAGCCGCACATCAGCCGCGGTGACTTGCCGCGGTCAACGGTCACGACCGGCGCGCCGCGGTGGCGGCAGGTGTTGTAGAAGGCGCGCACCTCGCCATCCATGCCGTGGACGATGATCAGCGGCTCGCCGGCATTGTCCCAGCGCATGAAGCAGCCGGGTTCCGGGATTTCGTCGATATGGGCGGCAAACAGCCAGGATTTGCGGAAGATGTGGGCCTGTTCCAGCGCGAAATATTCCGGGCTGGTATAGCGCCCGGCGGGCAGGTCGGGCAGCGCCGGAAAGCCGGCCGGCGGCGCGCCGCGCTGGCCTTCCCCTTCCATCATCGCCTTCAAGGCGGCAACTTCGGCCTGATCCATCGTCCCTCTCCTTGGGCGGGACATTAGCGCGCGCCGCCCCGATCGCCCCATCGTACTTTTGACAGGCAGCACTCGCGCTTTAGTGAGTTTGGACCAGCCCGCCGCTGCGATAGACCCCTCGCAACAACGACAAACGAGAGGGATGACTGTGGCTGGTAGGGTCGAAGGCAAGATTGCACTGGTAACCGGCGGCGGCATGGGGCTCGGCAAGGCCGACTGCGAGCGGCTCGCGGCCGAGGGGGCCAAGGTCTATGTCACCGATGTGAACCTGGCGGCAGCCGAAGCGGTCGCCCAGGCAATCGGCGGCGTGGCCATGCAGCATGACGTGCGTGTCCCGGAACAGTGGCAGGCCGTGGCTGACCGGATCGCCGCCGATCACGGCCGGCTCGATATTCTGGTCAACAACGCCGGCAACGTGATCTTCGAGAGCATCGAGAACTGCTCGCTCGACAATTTCCGCCTGCACATGGCGATCCATGTCGAGGGCACGTTCCTGGGCTGCCAGATCTGCCTGCCGCTGCTGAAGAATTCGGCCGCCGCCTCGGTCATCAACATGGCCTCCACCGCCTCGCTGATGGGCTACGGCACGATCGTCGCTTATACGGCGGCCAAGGGTGCGATCCGGTCGATGACCAAGTCGATCGCGATGCATTGCCAGGACAATGGCTACCCGATCCGGGTCAACGTGCTGATGCCGGGCGGGATCGAAACGCCGATGGTCCGCGATATTTCGGGCCGGGCCGGGCAGGAGCTGATGGCGATCCCCGACGGGATCCTGCCCAAGGAATCGCTCGGCGCGCCGCGCGATGTGGCCAACACCGTGCTGTTCCTGGCCAGCGACGAGGCCCGCTTCCTGACTGGTGTCGAAATCCCGGTGGACAATGGCCTCTTCGCCCGCCCCTCGCGCTGAGGGCGGCGAGCCGGAGGAGACTGCGGCGCCCTGGTACCGCTGGTACGTCCTGGGCCTGCTGATCCTGACCCTGCTGTTCAGCGTCGCTGACCGGCTGGTCTTCTCGATCCTGATTGAGCCGATCAAGGCCGAATTCAAGCTCACCGACACCCAACTCGGCCTGCTTGGCGGGGTGGCCTTCACGGTGACCTACATGTTTGCCGGTTTCCCGGCCGCGCGCCTAGCCGACCGATCGGTGCGCAAGAACATCGTTGCCGGGGCGATCACCTTCTGGTCGCTGATGACCGCACTGTGCGGTGCCGCGCTGGGGTTCTGGACCCTGTTCCTGGCCCGCACCGGCGTGGGCGTGGGTGAAGGATGCAGCGGCCCGGCTTCGCAATCCATGATTGCCGACTATTTCCGGCGCGACGAGCTGGCGCGGGCGATGGGTTTCCTCACCGTCGGTTCGGCCATGGGCACGGTTACCGGGCTGATGGCCGGGGGGCTGCTGGCCGAAGCGTTCGGCTGGCGCTGGGCATTCGTGCTGATGGGCCTGCCGGGCGTGCTGATCGGCGGTCTCTTGTACCTGACGGTGCGCGAGCCGCGGCGCGGGCGCTTTGCCCCCGCCGGATCGCGGATCGAGCAGACCTCGGTACGCGAGACGGTCTCCACCCTGCTGGCCAACCGGGTCTACCTGGGGATCGTGATGGGCTACGCGGTCCAGATCATGATCGGTTATGGCATGGCCTTCTGGATGGCGCCGATCATGATCCGGCAGTTTTCCGTCTCGGTCAGCGATGTGGCGATCTACCTCGGCCTCGCCTTCATGATCAGCGGCTTGCCCGGGCCGATCCTGGGCGGGTACATCACCGATGCCCTGACGCGGCGGGATGAGCGCTGGCGCGCCTGGTATCCGGGGCTGGCCAGCCTCGCCTGCGCGCTGCCGCTGTGGTTCAGCCTGCAGGCGCAGACGCTCTGGCCGTTCCTGGTGCTGTTCTCGATCGCCTATGGCATCTTCGTTTCCAGCCAGGCCTCGATCATGTCGGGCATCCAGGCTTCGGTCGAACCCTCGCAGCGCGGCTTTGCCGTGGCCTTCGCGATGTTCTTCAACAACCTGATCGGGCAGGCCGCCGGCCTCGGCCTGATCGGCTGGCTGAGCGACAGCCTCCAGCCGACCATGGGCGTGCGGGGGCTGGGCGCGGCGATGTTCATCGTCAGTTTTGGCGCGGGCCTGGTCGCCCTGGGCATCTTCATCTGGACCGCCGCGCAGATGCGCCGCAGCGGCTATCTGGAGCGGATGGGCCGCGCCTAGCAGCCCGGCCTAGAAACCAGGATGCACGGCCAGCGCGCCGCCATCGACCAGCAGTTCCGCGCCGGTCATGAAGCCGCAGCCGTCTGCCACCAGGAAGGCGATCGCGGTGGCAATCTCGGCCGGATCGGCGAGGCGACCGAGCGGCGAGGTCTTGGCGACGAGGTGCCGCAGCTGTGGATCGATCGCGTCCATCTTGGTGAATACGCCCGTATCGGTCGCGCCTGGGATCATGGCGTTGCAACGAATGTTGTAGCCCTGCTGCGCGCAGTGGACCGCGACCGACTTGGTCAGCATCCGCACCCCGCTCTTGGCGCTGGTATAGGTGACGTCGCCGGGCAGGGCGGCATAGGCCGTGGTCGAGGCAACGTTGACGATCGCCCCGCCGGAGCCGCCGGGATTGGCCTTCATCGCTCGAATCGCCGTCTGGCAGCCCAGCATCACGCCGGTCAGCAGCACGCCAAGGCCGCGATCCCAGTCCGCCAGTGTCACATCCTCGATCGACTTGTGCACGGTATAGCCGGCGTTGTTGACCAGGATATCGAGCCGGCCGTGGTGGCTGACGGCATGATCCACCACTTCGGCCCAGCGCGCGGGATCGGCCACGTCCTGCTGCAGGAACTCGATTCCTTCCGGATAGGCCGGTGCGGGCGCGATATCCGTGGCGATTACCGTGGCACCATCGGCCGCGAGCCGCGCCGCCGTGGCCTTGCCGATGCCCGATGCCGCGCCGGTAACGATCGCGACTTTGCCTGCTAGGTTGCCCATCCGGCCTGCTCCTGTGATTGTTCGGGCACTTGCTAGCCCCCGCCAGCGTGCAGTGCCGCTCCCATTTTTGCGGATTAACGCCGGGCCCTGGGCGCCCTAGACCCGGCATCACAATTAATCTCGGCAAGAGGAGCGACTTATGGACCTGGGTCTGGCTGGCAAGAAAGTAATCATGAACGGCGGGGCGCACGGGCTGGGCCTGGCTTCGCTCAAGCTGTTTGCCGCGGAAGGCGCCGATGTCGCCTTCTTCAGCCGCAAGGCTGACAAGATCGAGGCGGCCAAGGCCGAGATCGATGGCGCCGGACCGGGCAAGGTCTTTGCCGAAGTGTTCGACATGGCGGCCGGCGGCGATGCCTACAAGGCCTGGCTGACCAAGGCGGCCGAAGCGCTGGGCGGTTGCGACATCTTCATCCACACCGCCAGCTCGTCGGGCACCGGCGGCACGGGGGACTGGCAGCAGGGCCTCGACATGGACATCATGGGTGCGGTCAATGGCGTCGAAGTGCTGACCCCCTACCTTGAAAAGTCGGACTGCGGCTCGATCGTGTTCCTCTCGTCCACCGCGGCGCTGGAAACCTTCGTCGCCCCGCAGGCGTTCAATGCGCTGAAGGCCGCGCTGATCACGCATGGCTCGCAGCTCAGCCAGGCGCTGGCGTCCAAGGGCATCCGCGTCAACACCGTGTCCCCTGGCGCGATCTATTACGAAGGCGGCAACTGGGAAGTGATCAAGCAGCACGTCCCGGCGCTTTACGATGCGACCCTGGCCAAGATGCCGACCGGCCGCTTCGGCAACCCGCAGGAGGTCGCCAAGGCGATCGTCTTCGTCGCCAGCCCCGCTTGCCCCTATATGACCGGGGCCAACGTGGTGGTCGATGGCGGCTTCACCCAGCGCGTCCAGTTCTGATCCAAAGGCCAGCCCTGTCATGAGCACGATCGACCGCGCCAAGCTGCTCGATATCTATACCCGCACCATGAAGGTGAACCGGACCGACGAGAAGTTCCGGTCGCTGCTCATGCAGGGCAAGGTCGCGGTGATGTATTACTGCGTCCGGGGCCAGGAACTGGTCTCGGCCGCGGCCATGGCAGCGCTGACCGACGATGACTACGTGGTCTGCACCTATCGCGGACAGGGGGAGCAGACCGCCAAGGGCATCCCGCCCGAACTGTGGTGGGCCGAATGCCTGGGCAAGGTTACCGGCACCTGCAAGGGCAAGGGCGGGACCATGCACATCACCTACCCTGAAAAGGGCATCATGGTGACGACCGGCGTGGTCGGTTCGGGCCTGCCGATCGCGACGGGCCTGGCCATGGCCAGCCAGAACAACGGCGATGGCAAGGTTACCGTGGTCAGCTTCGGCGATGGCGCGGCCAATATCGGCGGTTTCCACGAAGCGATGAACATGGCCCAGCTCTACAAGCTGCCGGTTGTCTTCCTGTGCCAGAACAACCGCTATGGCGAACATACCGCCTTTGCCGATCATACCAGCAGCCCATCGATCTCCTCGCGCGCGGCGGGTTACGGGATGCGCGGCGTGCTGGTGGACGGGAACGATGTGAACCAGGTCTACCCAGCCGTGCAGGAAGCGGTCGACCGCGCCCGGGCGGGTGAGGGGCCGACCCTGGTCGAGGCGATGTGCTATCGCATGATGGGCCACTTCTTCGGCGCGGACTTCTCCTACATGCCCAAGGAGCACCTGGCGGAAATGCAGCGCGAGGATCCGCTGCCCAAGCTGCGTGCGGTCATGCTGGCCCACCAGTTCAGCGAAGAGGAACTCGATTCGATCGTATCCGGCATTGATGCCGAGATCGACGCGGCCGTCGCCGCCGCGCTCGCCGCCGATCTGCCGGGGCCAGAAGAACTGGCGATCGATGTCTTCGAAACCCCGCTGGTGGAGGTGCGCTGATGGCCGAGATTACCCTGGCGCAGGCGCTCAACAAGGCGATTGACGAGGCCATGGCCGAAGACGCAGGCGTGTTCTGCCTGGGTGAGGACGTGTCCGCCAAGCAGGGCGGGGGGGTGTTCAAGATCACCTCCGGCCTGACCGAGAAGTACGGCGAGCATCGCGTCCGCGCGACGCCGATTTCGGAAACCGCGATTGTCGGCGCGGCGGTCGGCGCGGCGCTGGCCGGGCAGCGGCCGATTGCCGAAATCATGCTGATGAACTTCGTTGGCGTCTGCATGGACCAGATCGTCAACCACGCGGCCAAGCTGCGCTTCATGTCGGGCGGGCAGACCAATGTCCCGCTGGTGATCCGCACCACCACCGGCGTCGGCGTCGGTTTTGGCGGCCAGCATTCGGACATGCTGGAGGCCTGGTTCGCCCATGTCGCCGGCATTCACGTGGTGACACCGTCCAACGCCGCCGACGCGCGCGGGCTGATGCGCGCGGCGATTGACTGCAACGATCCGGTGATCTTCATCGAGAATATCCTGTGCTACGGCCTCAAGGGCGAGGATCCGGGTCCGGGCTACCGCGTACCGCTGGGCAAGGCGGCCGTGGCGCGCGAGGGCAGCGACATCTCGCTGATCACCTATGGCCGCACCGTGCTCGATGCCCTCGCTGTGGCCGAGGACCTCGCCAAGGAAGGCATCTCGGTCGAGGTGATCGACCTGCGCACCATCGCCCCATACGATGAGGCGACCGTACTGGCCTCGGTCCGCAAGACTGGCCTGGCGATCACCCTGCATGAAGCGGTCCGCCCCTTCGGCACCGGCGCGGAACTCGCCGCCAATATCCAGGAAAAGTGCTGGGACAGCCTGAAAGGCCCGGTCCGCCGGATCGGCGGCACCTTCTCGCCCGTGCCCTTTGCCTCTGTGCTGGAACAGGCCTGGATCCCGAACAAGGGGCAGATCGTCGGCCAGATCAAGGCCGCGCTGGGGAAGGGCTGATGGCAACCGAAATCCGCATCCCCAAGCTGGGCATGAGCGCCACCGAAATGACCCTGCTCGAGTGGATGTTCGGCGATGGCGATCAGGTCACCGAAGGCGAAGTGATCTATACCGTCGAGACCGACAAGACGACCGCCGAGATCGAGGCCCAGGCCTCGGGCATCATCCACCCGACCGGGGAAGAAGGCGCGGTCTACCAGGTTGGCGACCTGATCGGGACAATCGAAAGCTTGGGCGAATGACCGGACCGGCGGGGAAGATGCTGGCCGAGGTCTACCGCCTGGCCGGCCTGCGCGATTGGGACGGCGTTGCCGCACTCTGCGCGCCGGACTTCGTGGTCCACGAGGCACCGGGCCTCCCCTATGGCGGCGAATGGCGCGGACAGGATGCGCTGCAACGCGTCGCCACCGCCATGTACGGCACCTGGGAGACCGCCAAGGTCGACATCCACGAAATCGTCGGCGGCGAGGAGTGGGGCGTGGTCGTCCTGACCCTGACCATGACTTCGAAGCGGACCGGGCGCACCTTCAGCCAGACCGTCAACGAGGCAGGCCGGTTCAAGGACGGGATCCTGCAGGAATTGCGGATCCACTACTTCGACGCGACCGAAGTGGCGGCTGAGGCCTGATTTCGGTCAGGTCGGCTTGGTCCAGTCCCACTGCTTGAGCCAGACGTTGAGCCGCAGCGGCTGCACGTCGAGCAGCTTGGCCGTCTCGCGCGGATCAACCACCAGCGGGCTCTGGGCCTGGGTGTTGTAGAACCGGTAGAACTTGGCCATCCCGGCATAGGGCGTGCCGGGCAGCAGCTCGCGCGAGCCGGTGACCAACTCGCTCATGTTGGCGGCGAAATCGTCGGGGTCGAGGCTGCGGAACTGGATTGGGCGGCCGATTTCGGCCGATAGCCGCAGCGCCACTTCGTCACCCGTCAGCGCTTCCGGGCCGCCGACGGGTACGTGGCGGCCATCGGCGCGGTCGGTTTCAAGCGCAGCAGCCATGTATTCGGCCACGTCCGAAAGCGCGATCCAGCTGATCTTCAGCTCCGGCGCGGCCGGATAGGGAAAGACCCCGCGAGTGACGATCGAGGGCTTGGTCCAGACCCGGATGATGTTGTCCATGAACACGGTCGGTTCGATGAACACGCACGGAATCCCGGTCTCTGCCAGCGCGCGCTCGATATCACGGCGGCCATCGTGCGCGGTCAGGTCGAGGTCGTGATCGGCGACGAAGCAGCTGGTGTTGAACACGATCTTCTGGAGGCCTGACCCGCGCGCGCCTGCGGCGATGCTTGCGCCCATCGCCGCGGCCTTGGCCCGGTCGAACTCAAACGGCAGGTGCATCACCAGCGCGTCCTGGCCGACAAAGGCGGCGGCCAGGCTGGCGCTGTCGGTGATGTCGGCGTGGACGGTCCTGAGGTCGGGGAAGGGCGTCTGGGCCATGGCATCGGGCCGCCGCGCCCCGGCGGTCACGGCAAAGCCGCGCCGCTGGAGCGCATTGACCAGCGGGATGCCCTGGTCGCCCGAGGCGCCAAGGACGATGACCTTGCTGATGGTCATGACGCGTGCCAGGCCCGGCTCAGCCCGGCAGCTCGCCGTTGATGTATTTCATCAGCGTGGTCTGGAAGTGGCGCACGCGGCTGTCCTGGTAATGGCCCAGTTCCATGATGCCGTTGGCCGAAGCCTTCATGCCGGTCTGGACGTGTGGCAGGTTGGCCAGGTCCTGATCGAACACCCCGGCCAGCGCCTCGCCCATCTTGTCCTTGGCCCAGGCGAAGGGCTGATCCTCGGGGATCACGGTCTTTTCGACCGAGCGCGGGCGCTCCTGGCCCTTCGGCGTCAGGAACAGCAGGCGGATTTCCATGGTGCACCAGTCCGGCGTGTCGCCCGGCAGCCAGCGGTAGACCAGGGTCGGCAGGTAGCCGATCCACGGCGAGAAGTTGGGGAAGATGTTGTAGGTGAAGTTGTCGAGGATCTCGGCGTCGGACTTGTCCGAATAGTCATAGCCGTACTGCTGCTGGAAGCCCTGGCGGCTGGCTTCGGCCAGCAGCTTGCGGGCCTGCAGCGGATCGTTCTCGTCAAGCTCCGCCGCGCCTGAGCTGGCGCTGAAGCGGCGGTTGGTGCTGGCATCGCTGCCGCCCGAAAACTCGCCCATCTTGTCGAGGATGTACTGCTGGCTCTTGCCTGCCATATGCGGGCTGAGCACGCCCGACGGGGTGATCGCACGGTTGAAGTTGTCGCCGATCAGGTCGTAGCGGGTATTGGCATCGCCCAGGAAGGGCAGCAGCTGCGGATGCGTGGTGACCGAATGCCAGGCTTCCATGAAGGCTTCGGCCGTGGCCTTCCAGTTGGCCGGCACCTTCCGCGCCACCCACATGCCGGTGTAGCGGTTCTTGAAGTCGTAAGCGTCGTAATGGTCGGCCACCGGGCCCAACCATTCCTTGAAATCGGGGATGGTCTTGTTCTCCGTGATCATCACGAAGCCCTGCCACAGGTTTACCCGTACTTCGGGCAGGCCCATTTCCTTGCCTTCAAGGTGCTTGAAGTCCCAGGCGCAGGGGATTTCCTTCAAGGACCCATCGTTGTTCCAGGTAAAGCCGTGGAAGGCGCAGCGCAGCTGGGTGGTGCGGCCCGACTTGGTCATCAGCTTGCGGCCGCGGTGGAGGCAGACGTTGTAGAAGCCGCGCACGCCGCCATCCAGCTGGCGGATCAGCAGGAACGACTTCTCGTTGATCTCGAACACCACGGTGTCGCCTGGATCAGGCATTTCGTCTTCGCGCGCGGCGAACAGCCAGACGTTGGGCCACATCCGCTCGCGCTCTGCCCTCGCAAAATCCTCGCTGATATAGGGTTCGATCGCGATCGGATCGTCCGGCATATCGATGTTCGATTCCTCGAACAGGTAGTCCGGAACCCGCCGAGTATCGCCTTCCAGCATCTCGGTATAGGTCATGCCGGGGCAGCGATCTTCGCGCTCGATCTTGGTCAATTCGTTCATCGGACACCCAACCTCACTGTCCATTTGTGCAGTATTCCAAGGCTCCAAACTGCCACAGATTGGCCCCTGCGCATCCTAGCGTAACTGTGAGGAGGAACCCGTTTATGGCCGTCAAGGGACTCGCCCGGCTGGGCCCCGTGATGCAGCTGGCCTGGCTGCCGGAAGACTTCGATGCCGCGCTGGAGCACTGGACGAAGACCATGGGCGTCGGCCCGTTCTTCATCATGGAAAACATCGCGCTGGCCGACATGCGCTATATGGGCCAACCCACCGATGCGGTCTTCACCTTGGCGCTGTCCTATTGGGGCGATGTCCAGATCGAGCTGATCCGCCCGGAAAACGATGCGCCTTCGATCTACAACGGGCCCTATGCCGTGCGCGACCGGATGCACCATACCTGCCTGCTGGTTGACGATATTGCCGATGGCTATGCGGCCTGCGCGGAACATGGCGCGAAAATCCTGGTCGAAGGCAAGGTCGGCGATACTGGCGGCGTGATCTATGCCGATCCGGGTCACGGACCCGGGAGCGTGGTCGAAATCCTTCAGCCGCAACCCGGCACGGCGGAACTGTTCAACATGATGAAGCAGGCCGCCGCCGCCTGGGACGGCAGCGACCCGATTCGCAAGCTGGGCTGAGCCGCAAGGCCTTCCCTCGGCGTCAGTCGCTGGCGCCGAGATAGCCGAGCTGGCCCGCCTTGAAGATCGTCTGGGCGCGGTTGACCGAGTCCAGCTTTTCGCCCGCGCGGTGGATGTGATAGCGGATCGTCGCATGGCTGCGGCCCAGGATCATGCTGATTTCCTTGTCGGTCTTGCCGA
>JBEGOD010000247.1:0-11467 GCA_041182185.1 Pseudomonadota bacterium | reverse complement strand
GGGCGACCTGTTCCCGTGGGAGCGGCTCGATCTGGCGGATGATCTGAAGGCTGCGCTGAGCGCCTAGCGCCGATAGTCCGCAGTTATGACCCCGGCGGCGGCCAGCTCGGCCTCGTGCATTTCCTCGCGCCAGGTCTCGGCCAGGGCCTGCGCCTCCCAGTCCAGCATGGCCGGGAGGGTCAGGATGTGGTCCACCCAGGCCTGGCCCCCAAGTGGGCCAGTGCCGACATCGAGGCCATAGGTGCGGATCCGGAAGGCGACCGGGGCGTAGAAGGCATCGACGGCGGTGAATTCACGCCCCGCTAGCCACGGCCCGCCGAACCGTGCCAGTCCTTCCTCGAAGATCTCCCGCACGCGGGTGACATTGCGTTGCAGCCCCTCGCTCATCGGCTTGGGCGTGACGCGCACCCCGACGTTCATGGTGCAATCGTTGCGCAAGTGGCCAAAGCCGCCGTGCATCTCGCAGACCGCGCCCATGGCAAAAATTCGGGCTTCGAGATCGACCGGCCAGACGCCTTCGTGCCGGTCGGCCAGATACAGCGTGATGCCAAGCGAGTCCGGCACCTTGCGCCCCCCGTCAATCAGGAGCGGCACCTGTCCGGTGGGGGAGAATGCGCGGAAGTCTTCGTAATTGTCGGGCTTGGTGAAGGGTTCGAACCGCTCGGCAAAGGGAATGCCCAGCCCCTTCATCAGCAGCCAGGGGCGCAAGCTCCAGCTGGAATAGTTCCGGTTGGCGGTGATCAGGGTGTAGCTCATGTGCGGGAGCCTAACTGGCGGGGACGGGTTCCGGCAAGCCATGTGCCTCATCCGGCCACTGCGCCATCCGCGCCCGGCCGGAATCGAAGAACAGGGCCGGCAGCTTGTAGAGCATCAGCACCTTGTGGATGCACCAGTCCGCTGCGCGCTCGTTCCAGCGGGCGGTGGCGCGGCCCTGCCGTTCGAGCCAGCGCTGATAGGGCAGGAAGTGGTCGGGTTCGTCGCGGTGCACGATCTCGAAGATCTTCTTCATTACCGGATCGGACATGATCAGCCGGTTCTTGAGGATGATTTCGACCTGCCGGTAGCCGCGCTGCTCGGTCAGCATGATCACCCGGCAGAGCCGCTCGAACTCTTCGGGCCGAGTGACGATGCGGTGGGTGTCCAGCTCCTCGATCGGGCAGCGGAACACCCACTGGATGAAGCGGTCGATGTGGCCGACACCGCGGTCCACGACCAAGGGCATCCGCCCCTGCCGTTCGAACCAGCGGCGGAACATGACGTAATGCGTGCGCTCGTCGGCGCGGTGCTTGGCGATCTCGGCCTGGAATTCCGGCTCGTCCGGGCAGCGTGTCCGAACGGCTTCCAGCACGCGGTCGAGCGAGGTGTAGCCGCGATATTCGTTGTAAAGGTAGATCGACGCCAGAACGTCAAGATAGCGGGATCGAAAGGCGGCGGCGGTGACCGCCATTTAACCCAACATGCCGTTGAGCTCGCCCACGGCCTCGACAAATTCCTCGCGGAAGTCCTGGACCACGCCCTTGGCGCTGCGCACCTGGTCGACCAGCCCGACGCCTTGGCCGACGAAGTAGCTGACCAGATCGCGCGCCGCCTCGTTGCCGTTGACCACCGACTTCTCGATCCGCTGGAAGGCCGGTTCGGATACCATGCCCATCAGCGGCATCGGCAGCGGGCCGGGCCCCTGCGGGCTATCCCAGGCTTCATGCCAGGCGGTCTTGAGCTGGCGGGCCGGCTTGCCGGTGCGGCTGCGGCTGCGCACGGTGTCGCGGCTGCGGGCGGCGACCATCTTGTCGCGGAAGGCCTCGCTGGTTTCGCTCTCGGTGGTGGCGAGCCAGACCGAGCCGGTCCAGGCGCCCTGCGCGCCGGCAGCCATCATGCCCGCCATCTGCGCCCCGATCATGATCCCGCCCGCGGCAAGAACCGGGATGTCATAGCCCGCACCCTTCAGCGCACGGACCACTTCGGGGATCAGCACCAGGGTCGAAACCTCGCCGCAGTGGCCGCCGGCCTCGGTGCCCTGGGCAACGATGATGTCCACGCCCGCAGCGGCCTGGCGCAGCGCGTGTTCCTTGGCCCCGACGAGCGCCGCAACGGGCACGCCGCGCTTCTTGCCTTCCTCGATCATGCGTGGCGGGGCGATGCCCAAGGCATTGGCGATCAGCTTGATCGGGTGGCGAAAGGCGACTTCCATCTGGGCATAGCCGTTCTCTGGCGTGATCCCGGCGCGGCCCTCGTAACGAACCACTTCCTGCGGAGATACGTCAACGCCGTATTGGCCGAGTAGTTCCGAGGTGAACTTGCGGTGATGCTCGGAAATGGCGGCGGCGCGCTGCTCGTTGTCCTGGAATTCCGCCACGCGCGGGTCGACCACTTCGGGCACCAGCACGTCCACGCCATAGGGCGCGCCATCGATATGGGCATCGATCCAGGCCAGTTCTTCCTCAAGCTGTTCGGGCGTGAAACGGGTCGCGCCCAGCACGCCGAAACCGCCAGCCTTGCTGACCGCCACCACCACGTCGCGGCAATGGCTGAAGGCAAACAGCGGAAACTCGCATCCGGTCAGGCGGCAAACGGCATTGTTCATGATTCTCTCCCTCGTCGGGAGCGATCATTACGCGCCGGACGGTCGCCCGCAATACCTGCTTAATCGGGCGATTAAGCGATATAGTGCGCCGTCGTCGCCGCCGCCACTTCCGCAGCCGTCACGCCAGGCGCCAGCTCGATCAGTTTGAACGGGCTGGCGTGATCGGGGCGCTGGAACACGGCCAGGTCGGTGATCACCATGTCGACCACGTTGCGCCCGGTGAGCGGCAGGGTGCATTCGGGAATGAACTTGGGGCTGCCGTCCTTGGCGCAGTGTTCCATCACCACGATGATCTTCTTGACCCCGGCGACCAGGTCCATCGCCCCGCCCATGCCCTTGATCATCTTGCCGGGCACCATCCAGTTGGCGATGTCGCCCTTTTCCGAAACTTCCATCCCGCCCAGCACGGTCAGGTCGATCTTGCCGCCGCGGATCATGGCAAAGCTGGTGGCGCTGTCGAAATAGGCCGAATGCGGCAACTCGCTGATGGTCTGCTTGCCGGCGTTGACCAGGTCGGCGTCCACCTCATCCTCGGTCGGGAAGGGGCCGATGCCCAGCATCCCGTTTTCGCTCTGCAGCGTCACCGTGATCCCGGCGGGGACGTGGTTGGCCACCAGGGTCGGGATGCCGATACCCAGGTTCACGTAATAGCCATCGCGCAGTTCCTGCGCGGCGCGGGCGGCCATCTGGTCGCGGCTCCAGCCCTTGGTCAGTCCATCATGCTTGGTCATCAGCCGACATCCGTGTTGCGGGTAGTGCGGAATTCGATCTTCTTGTCATAGGGGCTGCCCACGATCAGCCGCTGGACATAGACGCCGGGCAGGTGGATTGCATCGGCATCGAGCTCACCGGGCTGAACCAGTTCCTCAACCTCGACCACGCAGACCTTGCCGCAAGTCGCGGCCGGGACGTTGAAATTGCGGGCGGTCTTGCGAAACACGACATTGCCGGTGGTGTCGGCCTTCCACGCCTTGACCAGGGCCAGGTCGGCGACGATCCCGCGTTCGAGGATATATTCCTCGCCGTCGAAGACCTTGGCTTCCTTGCCCTCGGCCACCAGCGTGCCGACGCCAGTCTTGGTGTAGAAGCCGGGGATGCCGGCCCCGCCGGCGCGCATCCGTTCGGCCAGGGTGCCCTGGGGGCAGAATTCGACTTCGAGCTCGCCCGACAGGTACTGGCGCTCGAACTCCTTGTTCTCGCCCACGTAGCTGGAGACCATCTTCTTCACCTGCCGGGTGCGCAGCAGCTTGCCGATGCCTTCGTTGTCGATCCCGGCATTGTTGGAATAGAAGGTCAGGCCGGTCACGCCGCTGTCGCGCACCGCATCAAGCAGCCGCTCGGGGATGCCGCAGAGGCCGAAGCCGCCGCAGGCGATGTGCAGGTCGTTGTTGAGCAGGCCATCAAGCGCGGCGGCTGCATTGGGATAAAGCTTGTTCATTCCCGCTCCCTGACTGGAAAGACCGTTGTCCGCTAGGGAAATCCCAGGCGGGCCGCAATTGCAAGCCGCGCCGTTACAATTGCGCGGAATGCACCGGTCAGCCGATCAGGTCCAGCCCCAGCAGTGCCCCCAGATCGGCCAGCGCCTGGTCGCCGCTCGTCACCTTGATCGCCGCCATGCCCAGTTGCGCCGCCGGCTTGCAGTTGATCCCCAGGTCATCAAGGTAGACGCAGGCCTCAGCCCCCAGTCCCAGGTGATCGCACATCATCTGGTAGATCCGCGGATCTGGCTTGCGCACCCCGGCTTTTGAGCTTTCGATCACGTGCTCGAACCGGGCGAAGACCTGCTCGTAGGCGTCGGAGCGGTCACCGCTGCGGGCCATGCCGGCACCGTGACCGGCGGGGACATTGTTGGTGATGCAGGCCAGGCGGTAGTTCGCCGTTTTCAGCCGGTCGAGCGCGGTGACCATCGCCGGGCGTATCGAGCCCGAGAGGACCGCGAGGACCGAGGCGCCGTCCAGCGCATGGCCTGCCGCCATGGCCTCGGCCGCGAAGAGTTCGTTGAACTCGGCGGCAGAGATCGCTGCGCGTTCGAACAGTGCCCAGGCGTTGCTGTCGGGATTGGTGGCATTGACCGTCCGGACAAAATCGCGCGGCAGCCCGCGTTCGGCTTCGAGCCGGTTGAAGGCTTCGAAGGGTGAGGCGGTGATCACCCCGCCGAAATCAAAGATCACCGCTTCGAAACTGCCTGCCATTTCCTGCAATCCTCTGGTCCGCTGCCCACCTTGCACTGGCCGAAGCGCGCGCCGCACGCAAGCACCGCAATTTGACCGGGATCATGGACGGGGAAATACCAGAGGGGTAATCCTTCGCATTGAAAGGAGAGGGGTTATGCGATCGATTCTTGTCCAAGGCGGACGCGATGCTGGAATGGGGGCGCGGCTTGATACGGCGATGGACCTGGCCCGGGTGCACGGCGGACACCTGACCGTGCTGATTGACACGCCGGTCGATAAGTACGTCACGGTCGATCCTTATGGCGGTGCGATCCTGGCGCGTGAGGCGCTCGAAACCGCGCTCAAGGAAGACGATGCCCTGGCCGCAGCCTTTGGCGAACGGCTGGCGCGGGACGATGTCCCGTTCGATGTCGCCCAATCGGAATTGCCGCAGATCGATGCCTTGGTGCAGTTTGGCGATCTGGCTGACCTGGTGGTGGTCTCGCGCAATAGCGGCTTGGCCGGGGACTTGGCGCTCAACGCATCCTGTCCAGTCCTGGCCTTGCCCGATCATGTTTTGCTCAAGCTGCCGCTTGGCACGGTCTGCATTGCCTGGGATGGCGGAACCGAAGCGGCGCGCGCGCTGAAGGCCGCCGTGCCGCTGCTGGCTGAGGCCAGCGATGTCCGGGTGCTGACCGTTGCCAGCGATGCGCCCAGCGGCTTTCCGCCGACCGAGGCGCTGCGCTATCTCGCGCGGCACGGCATCAAGGCCGAGCTGACCGAGTTGACCCGCGGCAATTCGGTGGAAGAGACGCTGGTGAACGAAGTGGCACGGGTCGGCGCGCAGCTGGTGGTGATGGGGGCCTATGGTCACAGCCGCCTGCGCGAGTTCCTGTTCGGCGGGGTAACGCGCTTCTTCCTGGACGAATTGACCGCGCCGCCCTTGCTGATTGCGCACTAGCACGTGCTGCGGCGCAGCATGAAAAGCAGGGTGGCTGCGCCGCGCAACCCGTCACTTGTGCCAGGACTGGGCATATATCGCTGAAATCAGGCCGATTGCACCGAGCTGAACCATGGTTGCAAATTGCGCAACAGACTGTGATCTTTTCGCACTTGCACAAAATGCGGCACTGCACCATTTAGAACCTGCCTTTCAGGCATCCTCTCCCAAAACTTTCAAAGGCCCGGTCGGCAACGACCGGGCCTCTCTTTTTGTCCAATCCGCGCAGCGCCCGGCCCGGAGCCCGACCCTTTGCATTCCGGTCTGGAGTTCCTAGCTTAACTTTTGTCCGGCCCGTTGGGGCCGTAACCAGGATGGGACCCATGGCCGACAAGGATCCAGCAAGCGACGCGGCCGGGGCCGCAACCCGCGCCGTGCGGCTGCAAGTCGCCGCCGCGCGCCAGGAAGAAAGCGGTCAGGGCATCGCCCGCCTGCCCAAGGCGACCATGGGCCGGCTCGGCATTACCGAGGGCGATATCGTCGCGATCGAGGGCAAGCGTTCGACCGCTGCCCGCGCGGTCCTCGCCTACCCGGAAGACGAAGGGCTGGAGGTTATCCGGCTCGACGGCCTGCAGCGCGCCAATGCCGGGGTCGGTTCGGGCGATCATGTCCAGGTTGACCGCGCCGAAAGCCGCCCGGCCGCCCGGGTGGTCTTTGCCCCGGCCCAGCAGGACATGCGGCTGCAAGGTCCGGGACAAGCGCTCAAGCGCAATTTCTTCGGCCGGCCACTGGTGGCTGGCGATCTGGTGGCCACCACCGGCCAGACCCCGGTGCGCGACATGCCGCCAGAGGTTGCGCGAATGCTCAATGCGCCGGCCTTTGCCCTGACCCAGATCCGCCTGACCGTGGTTTCGACCAGCCCCAAGGGCATCGTCCACATTGACGAGAACACCGAGGTCGAGCTGCGCGAGGAATATGAGGAAGCGCGCGGCAGCCGCGGCGAGGTCAACTATGACGACGTCGGCGGGATGGGCGATACGATCCAGCAGCTGCGCGAAATGGTTGAACTGCCGCTGCGCTACCCAGAATTGTTCACTCGCCTGGGCGTCGATCCGCCCAAGGGCGTGCTGCTCCACGGCCCGCCGGGGACCGGCAAGACCCGCCTGGCCCGCGCCGTGGCGAATGAAAGCGAGGCCAGCTTCTTCACCATCAACGGGCCGGAGATCATGGGCTCTGCCTATGGCGAGAGCGAGCGGCGCCTGCGCGAGGTGTTCGAGGAAGCCGCCAAGTCGGCCCCCTCGATCGTCTTCATCGATGAGATCGATTCGATCGCGCCAAAGCGCTCGGAAGCCCCGGGCGAAGCCGAAAAGCGGTTGGTCGCGCAGCTGCTGACGCTGATGGACGGGCTCCATTCGCGCTCGCACATCGTGGTGATCGCGGCGACCAACCGCCCCGACGCGCTCGACGAAGCGCTGCGCCGCCCTGGCCGCTTCGACCGTGAGATCGTGATTGGCGTGCCCGACGAAGGCGGTCGGCGCGAGGTGCTGGGCATCCACACCCGCGGCATGCCGCTGGGCGAGGGCGTCGACCTGGATGAACTGGCGCGCACCACGCACGGCTTTGTCGGCGCGGATATCGCGGCCCTGGCGCGCGAAGCGGCAATCGAGGCGGTGCGGCGGATCATGCCGCAGCTCGACCTTGAGGCGCAGACCATTCCGGTCGATGTGCTCGAAACGCTGGTCGTGACCCGCGACGATTTTCTCGCGGCGCTGAAGCGCGTCCAGCCTTCGGCGATGCGCGAAGTGATGGTTCAGGTCCCCAACATCGGCTGGGCCGATATCGGCGGCGCGGACGAGGCGCAGGAGAAGCTCAAGGAAGGAATCGAGCTGCCGCTCAAGCATCCCGAAGCCTTCCGCCGCCTTGGCATCCGTCCGGCCAAGGGCTTCCTGCTCTATGGCCCGCCCGGCACTGGCAAGACCCTGCTGGCCAAGGCGGTCGCCAAGGAGAGCGAGGCCAACTTCATCTCGGTCAAGAGCTCGGACCTGCTGTCCAAGTGGTACGGTGAGAGCGAGCAACAATTGTCGCGCCTGTTCGCCCGCGCCCGCCGGGTCGCCCCTTGCGTGATCTTCATCGACGAGATCGACAGCCTGGTCCCTGCGCGCGGCACCAGCGGCAACGAACCACAGGTCACCGCGCGGGTGGTCAATACCATGCTGGCCGAAATGGACGGGATGGAGGAACTGGCCTCGGTCGTGCTGATCGGTGCCACCAACCGGCCGGGCCTGGTCGATCCTGCGCTGCTGCGCCCGGGCCGGCTCGACGAGCTGGTCTATGTCGGCACGCCCGATGCCAAGGGGCGCGCGCATATCCTGAAGATCCACACCGGGCGGATGCCGCTGGCAGCCGATGTCGACTTGGCTGTCGTCGCCCGTGAGGCTGAACGCTTCACTGGCGCTGACCTGGAAGACGTTGTGCGCCGCGCCGGCCTCAGCGCGATCCGCCGCGCCGGGGCCGATGCGGCCGAGGTTACGGCGGCGGACTTCAGGGAGGCCCTGGCCGATTCGCGCGCCACGGTTTCGGTCGAGATGGAGGCCGAATACCTCAAGATGAAGGGCGAGTTGAAGAAGCGCGCCGCCGAGGTCACCGCAGTCCAGATCGGCTTCCTTGCGCCCGGCATGGTCCAGTCCACCCGCAAGCGGAAGCACGACTAGCTGCGATCGGGTCCGGGCTGGCTTGGCTCGGCGGCGGCGAACCTAGACCGGTTTGGCTCCGCTTCCTCTCCCGCCGCGCAGGGCATATTCCTGCGTCCCGCGGTGGAGCACGTCGTCGACATCGATGACCGCCGAATTGGCATAGGTGAACCCTGGGCCAAGCGCGCGGTAGAGCCGGTCGAAATCGCGCTCCACGGTGTCGTGGTACAGCTCGCCAAAGTTCTCGATCACGAAATAGGTCGGCTGCAGATCGTCGATCACATAATCGGTACGCATTACCCGGTCGACGTTGAGCATGATCCGATTGGGGCTCTGCGCCTCGACCGAGAAGACTGTTTCGGTTGGGCCAGAGAGGATTCCTGCACCATAGGCGCGGAGCCCCGTTTCCTCCAGGATCAGCCCGAATTCGACCGTATACCAATAGAGTGCGCCCAGTGCCTTCAGCCGGTTGTAGCGCATCGCCTTCCACCCGGCGCGGCCGTATTCCTGCATGTAATCGGCAAAGGTCGGGTCGGTCAGCATCGGCACGTGGCCGAATACATCGTGGAACACATCGGGTTCCTGGATGTAATCGAACGTCTCGCGCGTGCGGATGAAATTGCCGGCCGGGAAGCGGCGGTTGGCCAGGTGCCAGAAGAACACGTGGTCCGGAATCAGCATCGGCACCGGGACGACCGACCAGCCGGTCAGGCTGCCCAGCTCTTCCGACAAACGCGCAAAGTCGGGCACGCCGCCGCGACCCAGGTCTAGTCGTTCCAGCCCGGCCAGGAAAGCGCTGGCGGCGCGGCCAGGCAGGACCTGCAGCTGCCGGGCATAAAGATCGTCCCAGATCCGGTGCTCTTCCGCCGTGTATTGCCGCTGTGCCGGCTCCAGCCAGTCCGCGCCGACCTGGGCCGGGCGCTGCAGCGGCGCGGTGAACACCTCCGGCCCCGGATCGGGCAGCCGGGTGAAGTCGGTTTCGGATGAGGCTGCGCCGGTCAACATGGTTTCCAATGAAACTTCTATCACGTTGGTCGATCGCGATCCAGTCTGTTGCAGCAAGTGATTGCGCCGGAATGGATTGTGGCGCAGCCTTGTCGAATCGAGGATTCGTTATGGCCAAACAGCTGAAGCGCAAAGACTATGAAGCCCTGCTCGAGCCACTGGCTGAGGAGCTTGTCGCCATGTCGCGCTGGGTCGCGGCAACGGGCGCTCGCGTTGTCGTGCTACTCGAAGGGCGTGACACGGCCGGCAAGGGCGGCGCCATCAAGGCGCTGTCGGCCCATCTCAACCCCCGGCAATGCCGGGTCGTAGCCTTGCCAAAGCCCAGCGAAGTCGAGGCCAGCCAGTGGTATTTCCAGCGTTACGTGACCCATCTGCCTTCGGCCGGTGAGATCGTCCTGTTCGATCGGTCGTGGTATAACCGGGCGGGGGTCGAACGGGTGATGGGCTTTGCCAAGCCTGCCCAGGTCTCGGCCTTTCTGAAAGCCGCGCCTCGGTTCGAACGGATGCTGCGCGCCACGCACACCCCGCAGGCGCCGTGGACCATCGTTGATTTCAACGACCAGAAGCGCGGGCGGCTGACCCTGATTCGCGACTTCCTGGATCGCCTGCCGGATACCCGGCTCGACCCCCCTGAAATTGCCATTCCGCCGCTTGGCCGCGAACCGGCCAAGGAAACCTACGTGGAGCTTGCGCCATTGCGGCCGTTCAAGCCGTCAGCATAGCCTTGACTTTCGGCTTCGGCTGACGCAATGGGCCGGGCCTTGAGGGCGGCGCGCGATGTGCCGCCTTGCCAGTTTTAGCGGCCTAGCGGCCGATTCGTTGAAAGAACAGGACGCACCGCCATGGCGAAGCCCGCAACCGTCAAGATCCGGCTGGTTTCCACCGCCGACACCGGCTTCTTCTACGTAACGAAGAAGAACCCGCGCAACACCACCGAAAAGATGGTGTTCAAGAAGTACGATCCCGTCGTGCGCAAGCATGTCGAGTTCAAGGAAGCCAAGATCAAGTAAGGTTCACTGGCGGTTCAAAGCGGCGTTGCTAGAAGCCCGGCCATGAACCCCGGAATGACCTTTGGATCGCTTGCAAGTGCCGCCGTTTCGGCGGCGCTTGTCGTTTCTGCTCCCGCGATCGCGCAGGATGCGGCTGACCTCTCCGGCGCGGTCACCGCGCTGCGGGCCATTGCCACCATGCGCGCCGATTTCGTCCAGGCCGACGCCGGTGGTCAGCGGGTCAAGGGCGTGTTGACGCTCAAGCGTCCCGGCAAGATCCGCTTCCAGTATGAAAAGGGCGTGCCGATGCTGGTCGTTTCCGACGGCAGCGCGCTCACCTTCGTTGATTACGAAGTCCGCCAGGTCCAGCGCTGGCCGATTCGCAACAGCCCGCTTGGCGCGCTGCTCGATCCCGGCCGCGATATCGGCAAGTATGGCCGCGTCGTGCCGACCGGCAGCGACCGGATCGTCAGCGTCGAAGTGCGCGACAAGGCCCGGCCCGAATATGGCGTGATCACCCTGGTCTTCACCCGCAAGGCAGGCGCGCCGGGCGGCCTGGAGCTATCGAGCTGGGCCGCGCTCGACTCGCAGAAGCGGCGGACCATCGTCACCCTGTCGAATCAGCAATATGGGCTGGCCGTGCCGGACAACGCTTTCCGCTACAACGATCCGCGCGCTCCCGTTCGTCGATGAGATTCAACGGCCCGGCGCGGACTGTGCGCCTGCTGCGACAAATGGCGACAATATCCTGCCGATTGTTCATGGGCCAGCAAGCCGAAACGGCCTAGAAAGGTCTCGACGGCGCGGTTTGAGACGGGTTTCCCCCCTGTTGCCCAAGTCTCCTGTAAGCCTCGCCGTCAAAGCGTGACGAACGCACCAAGGAACCCTCGGTCCAATGCCCCCGGACCGAGGGTTTTCCTTTGGGCGGGCGTGGAGCCGCCCAGGGCGGGCTGCGAACGGCCACCCGCTGCGCTTCCGGTGCTCACGACCCATCAGGTCGCTGCGCGCCGGGTCGCGCGGATAGCCCTTCTCGCTCCCCCCAGAGCCACTCCTCACCCACCCAAAACTCCTCCCAACGCATGGGGTGTAGCCGCACCACACCATCGCAC
>JBEGOD010000246.1:0-4347 GCA_041182185.1 Pseudomonadota bacterium | reverse complement strand
TTCTTCTTCTTCCCGCTGGCCCTGCTGCTGGAGCCCGGGGCTGCGGTGGCCGGCATGCCCGCGCCGGGCCTGGGCGCGATCCTGGGCAACCTGCTGCCGGTGATCGCCGGCAACCTGCTGGGCGGCAGCGTGCTGGTGGCCGGGGTGTACTGGGTGGTGTATCGGCGCGGGGCGCGGTGAGCCGGTCCAGTCGTTGTGGCCGGCTTGCGCCGTGCGCCTGAAGAGGAGGCGCCGCGACTGCGCCTACCCCGCCACGGTACCGTCGAACCCCAGATGCCGGGAGATGGCGCCCGCCGTGTCGATCACCACCGAGGCCAGCTGCAGCTGGCGCTCGGCCGTCATGCGCTCAGGCGGGCCGGACACGCGGATGGCCGCGAACACGCGGCCGGCGGCGTTGCGGATGGGCGCGGCCACACAGCGCACGAACAGCTGCAGCTCTTCGTTGTCCAGGGCGTAGCCGCGCTTGCGCACCTTGGCCAGGTCCCGTTCCAGCGCGGCCAGCGAGGTGATCGTGTGCGAGGTGTAGGGGCGCAGCCCCCCCGCCGCGATACGGGCCACGAGGTCCTTGGGCAGGTACGCACCCACGGCCTTGCCCACGCCTGTGCAGTGGATGGGTGCGATCTCCACGCGGCTGGCCAGGCTCTTGCGCGGCTCTTCGAAGTCCTCCCGCTCGATCACGACAACGCTCTGGCCGTTGAAGACGCCCAGATGCACCGAGGCGCTGGAGTGCCGCGCGAGCTGGTCCACGAAGGGTTGCGCTTCGCGGTGCAGGTCCATGTTGGCCAGGGACAGGCTGCCCAGCTCGTACAAGCCTATGCCCAGCATGTAGCCGCCGCCCCTGACGTCCTGCTCGATGAAGCCGATCTCCTTGAGCGCGCCCAGGATGCGGTGCACGGTGGGCCGGGGCAACTGGGTGGCCGTGGCGATCTGCGCCAGGGTCAGGCGGCGTGCCGCGATCGAGAAGCACTGCAGCACGTCCATCATCCGCCGGTAGGACTGGATGCGGTTCTTGTCGTCGGCGCTGGGCGCGGCAGGAATGGCGAGAGAGCTCGGGACCATCGCGAGATGATAGGTCGCCCTTGACTTGTTCCTGGACCCCGGGCCAGGGCTCAAGGTCGGCGACGCCGTCGCGTCCACAGGGGCCGGGCCAACACCAGCGTCCAGATCACGAAGGCCGCCACCCCCAGCACCGCAGCCAGTGGCCGCTCGAAGAAGCCGATGAAACGTCCGTCGGCGATCACCATCGAGGTCAGGAAGTTGCGCTCGACCATGGGCCCGAGCACCAGGCCGAGGATGATCGGCCCGATCGGCACCCCGAGCCGGTCGAGCGCAAAGGCCACCAGACCGGCGACGAGCATCACGCCGATGTCGAAGGTGGTGTTGTTGATCGCGAAGGCCCCCACCACGCAGCACAGCAGGATGACCGCGCTGAGCTGGTGGCGCGGGATGCGCAGCAGCGGCGTGGCCAGCCGGATCGCCAGCCAGCCCAGCGGCAGCAGCGCTAGATTGGCCAGCAGGAACACCAGGTAAATCGCGTACAGCGTCGGTGCCTGGGATTCGAACAGTTGCGGGCCCGGGTTCAGGCCCTTCATCACCAGCACGCCCACGGCGATCGCCGTGATGGCGTCCCCGGGGATGCCGAACACCAGGGCCGGCACCCAGGCGCCGCTGAGGGCCGCGTTGTTGGCGGCGCCGGCCTCGATCACGCCCTCGGGGTGGCCGGTGCCGAACTTCTCGGGCGTCTTGGAAAAGCGCCGGGCCATGGCATAGCTGACCCAGGCCCCGAGGTCGCCCCCGGCGCCGGGCAGGACGCCGATCAGGGTGCCGGTGGCGGCGCCGCGCGCGACATTGCGCCGGTAGCGCCCGATCAGCGACCAGACGCCGGCGAACACCCGGCCTACCGCCTGCGCCAGGGCCGGCACGCGCACGCCAGCGGCATCGCTGGCCAGATGCTTCAGGATCTCGCTGACTGCGAACATCCCGATCATGATCGGGATGAAGTTCAGGCCGCCCAGCAACTCGGTCACGCCGAAGTCGAAACGCGGCGTGCCGGTGACTCCGTCCATGCCCACGGTGGACAGGAACAGGCCCAGCAGCAGGGCGACCAGGCCCCGCAGCAGGTCGCTCGACGACACCAGCGCGGCGCAGGACAGGCCAATTACGGCGAGCCAGAAGTACTCGAAGCTGGAAAAGCGCAACGCGTACCCGGCCAGGATCGGCGCAGCGACGATCAGCACCAGTGCACCGACCAACCCGCCGATGACCGAAGAGACCAGGCTGCTGCCCAGGGCCTGGGCGGCCAGCCCGCGACGGGTCATTGCGTACGTTTCATCGGTGTAGGCCGCCGACGCGGGCGTGCCGGGCATGCGGATCAGGCAGCCAGGGATGTCGCCGGCCGTGATCGCCATCGCGGTGCAGGCCACGATGGCCGACACCGCCGCCAGAGGCGGCATGAAGAAGGTCACCGGCACCAGCAGCGCGGTGGCCATGGTCGCCGTCAGCCCGGGAATCGCGCCGACGAACAGGCCGAAGACAGCGGCCAGGAGGATCACCGCCAGCAGTTGCGGGTCGGCCAGCATGCCGATGGCCAGCAGCAGGTTCTCCCCAAGGCCGGTCATCAGAACGTCCCCTCGAGCCAGCCCAGGGGCAAGGGCACCTTCAACAAGCGGACAAAGCTCCAGTAGACCAGCGCCATCGCCACTGCCGTGGTCAGCACCGAGCGACCCGCGGGTTCACCCACCAGCCACAGGTAGCCGAGCATGAACACCGGCATGCACAGCAGGAAGCCCACAACCTCCAGCCACAGCGCCACCGCGCCCAGGCCCAGCACCAGCCAGGCGATGGCGAGCACCCCACGCCAGGACGGGCCGAGGCCCAGGGGCGGCGAGGATGGCCCCGGCGACACCAGTGGCCCCCCCGCACCCAGCCACGCGCGGCCCGCCATGAGCACGCCGCAGACCGCCAGCGCGATGCCCACCCACATCGGGAAGAAGCCTGGCCCGTAGGCCTGGGCGGGGATAGCCGGCAAGACCGCGGCGGCCCGCGCGATCACGACCCCGGCGACGGCGAGCACCGCGCCGAAGGCCTGCTCGGCACGCCGGGCGCGCACCGCGGGCCCCGAACCCGATGTCACTTCGCCAGACCGGCGGCCTTGGCCGCGATGCCGAAACTCGCTTCCGCATCCTTCAGGAAAGCCGTGAAACCGGCCGGATCGGCGTACTCGACTCCGAACTTGCGGGCGTCCATCAGCTTGCGGAACTCCGGATCGTTCACCACCTTGCCCAGGGTCTGGCCCAGCTTCGCCGCGACATCGGCCGGCAGCCCCTTGGGCGCGGCAATGCCGCGCCATGCGCCCAGGCTCCAGTCGACGCCCAGCGCCTCTTTGACCGTGGGTACCGCGGGGTAGGCGGGATGGCGTTGCGGGCTCATGATCGCGATCGACTTCACCCGACCGGCGTCGACCATGGTCTGTGCCTCGGGCATCGTGGTGGCCACCACCGCGATAGCGCCCGAGGTGAGCAACTGCATGGAAGGTGCAGAGCCTTCGGACGGCACCCAGGGCAGCGAGTTCACCGGGCGCTGCAGCGCACTCAGCAGGCCGGCCACCGACAGATGGGCCAGACCGCCGAGGTTGGCGCCCGAGGCCTTGAGGCTGCCGGGCTTGGCAGCCACCTCGTCCATCAGCGCCTTCAGGTCCTTGGGGCCGTCACCGGCGCGTACGTGGATCCCGGCCGGGTCGGTGTTGTACAGCGCCAGCGGGGTGAAGTCGGCATGGGTGATCTGTGCGGTGCCCAGCCACTTGTACAGCGATAACTCGGTCGTGATCACCCCCAGCGTGTAGCCGTCGGGACGGGCATTGGCGATCGCAGTGTGGCCGACGATGCCGCCCCCGCCGGTGCGGTTCACGACGTTGACCGGCTGCTTCAGTTCCTTTTCGAGCAGCGTGGCGACGAAGCGACCGGTGGCGTCGGTGCCACCACCGGCAGACCACGGCACGATCAGCGTAATGGGCCGGTCGGGAAAGGCCGCAGCAGAACTTGCCACAGCCATCAGCGCGACGGCGGAGCACAGCAGACGACGACGCGCAGCGCCCAAGGGCGCGAGGGGGAATCGGAACGGCTTCATGGGTCTCCTTCGATGGGTGGGCATGCAGGATCGACGGCGCCCTGCCCCCGAGACCGAGAGCAGGCCGACACGCGCCGGGCGGATGTGCGGACATTCGGGCGTCCGACCGCCCAAATGTCCGGATGACGGAATAGTTGACCACATCCCGGAACGCTGGAACAATCGTAGGCGTCCCGATCCGGGCTGTCAACCCGGGTTGAACCCAACGGCGTTCCATCCCGA
>JBEGOD010000245.1:0-8845 GCA_041182185.1 Pseudomonadota bacterium | reverse complement strand
GCACGGCGGTCTTCGCGCTGACCGGGGCGCTGCTGGCCGCGCGGCTGCGGCAGACCTTCGTCACGATGAGCTTCTTTGCGCTGATCACCGGGGTTGGCGGCGGGTCGGTGCGCGATCTGCTGATAGGTGCCCCGGTGTTCTGGGTGCGCGATCCCTGGGTCGCGCCGCTCTGCCTGGGCGTGGCGCTGCTGACCTGGTTCACGCCGCGGAAATGGTGGGAGGGCACCCTGCTGGAATGGGCCGACGCCGCGGGGCTGGCCGCCTATGCCGTGCTGGGGACGGCCAAGGCGCTGGCCTATGGCCTGCCGCCGGTGCCGGCCGTGTTGATGGGCGTGATCACCGGCTGCGTTGGCGGAATCATCCGCGATGTGCTGGCGGGCCGGCCTTCGATCCTGATGCGGCCAGAGCTTTACGTGACCGCCGCTGCGCTGTCTGCCGGCTTGTGCGCCTTGGGCGAGGTGCTCGCCCTGCCCCGCGAACTGGCTTTCAGCGCTGCCGCTCTGGCCGGCTTTGTCCTGCGCGGCTGGGCGATCCATGCGGGTCTGGCGCTGCCGGCCTATGGCCGCGATCCGGATTAGGCTGGCGGCAGTACCCGGCTGAGGACTTCGATCACCGCGCCGTTGAATTCAGCGTTCTTGTCGCCTGCCACCATGTGGCCGGCGCCCCGGATATCGGCGATTTCCAGCTTGGGGATGCGGCGGCGCAGATCGGCCACGCCATCATCGTCGACAATGTCGCTCTTCATGCCGCGCACCAGCAGGGTCGGGACCCGGTCGGTCCAGTCGGCGGCGTCCAGCATGGTCAGCAGCTGCGCCGGATCGGCGCGCTGGTCGGTCATCATCCGCAGGTCCCAGTGCCAGTAATAGCGCCCGTCGGGGTGGAGCCGGAGGTTCTTGTTGAGGCCTGACAGGTCCTTGGGCCGCGGCCGGTCAGGATAATAGGCCGAGATCGCGTCCGCCGCTTCTTCCAGACTGGCAAAGCCGTGCGGACTGGCGGTCATGAATTCACGAATCTTGGCGACGCCCTTCATCGACATCTTGGGGACGATATCGACCAGCACCAGCGCCGCGACATCCATCCCCTGGCAGGCTGCGGCAAGCGCGGTGATACCGCCAAGCGAGGCACCAACCAATGCCAATGGCTTCGATCCAACGGCGGCGACACAGGCAAGGTCTTCGGCCCGCTTGAGCAAGTCATAGTCACCATCGGGCGACCAATCGCTGTCACCATGCCCGCGCAGGTCGTAATTGATCGAAAAGTAGCCGGCCTTGGCCAGTTGCTGCTCGGCCTTGTCCCATGAATGGCGCGTCTGCCCGCCGCCATGGCCAAGGATCACCGTGGGCGCACCCCTGGGGCCAGCCATGTCAGCCGTCAGACTGAGCCCGTCGGCAATCGGAATTCGGATCGTTTCCCCCGTCATGGCATTGGGGATGCCCGCGCGCCGGTGACGGGTCAATCATCATTTTAATCGGGCGATTAATAATCCACGAGTTCGAAGTCGTCCTGCTCGCTGCCACAGTCCGGGCAGTACCAGTCCGCGGGGATATCCTCGAACAGTGTTCCCGGGGCAATGCCCGCCTCAGGCAGGCCCAGGGCTTCGTCATAGATGAACCCGCAGTTGCGGCAGCGCCACTTGCGCGATCCGGGGCTATCCATCTCAGTTCACCGTAAAGCGGATCGGCACGTGCTTGGGGCCGCAGACGAAGTTGGAAATGGTCCGTTCGCCTTGGCCATTCATCTCGACCGACTTGAGCCGCTTGAACAGCTCTTCCCACAGGATCCGCATTTCCATCCGCGCCAGGTGCTGGCCCAGGCAGACGTGAACGCCATAGCCAAAGGCGATCTGCGGGTTCTGGTCGCGGTCGATCCGGAAATCGAAGGGATCGGCCCAGACCGCCTCGTCGCGGTTGGCGGACTGGTAGGACAGCATCAGCCAGTCGCCGGCCTTGATCTGCTGCCCACCGATCGCGCAGTCGCTCACGGCGCTGCGCATGAAATGCTTCACCGGCACTTCCCAGCGGATCGATTCCTCGACGAAGGCGTTGATGCGGTCGGGGTTGTCCTGCATCGCCTTCAGCAGCTCCGGCCGCTCGGCCAGCGCCCACATCGCCCCGGCAGTGGTGTTGCTGGTGGTGTCATGCCCGGCCGTGGCGGCGATGATGTAATAGCCCATCAACTGGCGGTGATTGAGGAATTCGCCATTGATCGTGGCATTGGCGATCAGGCTGTTGATCTGCCCGGTGGGATGGGCCCGGAACTTCTCGGTCACGGCCGCGAAATAGGTCTCCAGCTCCATCGTCGTTTCCCACAGCGACTTGAGCATTTCGTCCGGCGTCAGCTCGGCGCGGCGACGGTTCAGTTCCGGGTCGGCGTTGTTGAACAGTTCCTGCGTCAGCTTCAGCATGAACGGCTCGTCTTCCTGCGGTACGCCCAGCACGGTCATGATCACGCGCAGCGGGTAAAGGAAGGCAACATCGGTGGCGAAATCGCATTCGCCTTCGAAGCTCAGCATGTGATCGACGAATTCGCCGGCAATGCTGCGGATCTGGTCCTCCAGCGGCTTGATCGCGCGCGGGGTGACATGCGGGAAGACCACGCCGCGCAGCGCCTTGTGCTCATCGCCATCGACCGAGACCAGGCTGCGGATCAGGTTGGGCTCGCCCCCGGTCAGCGCCTTGACCCGCTCGACCCCGTCGTGCGGCGAAAGGAAGGTCGACATGTCGCCATTATGGAAAATGTCCGGCTGGCGCTCGATCTCCTTGATGTCGGCATGGCGGCTGACCACCCAGAACGGATCGAAATCGGGCAGCCTGGCCTGGTCCAGTGGCTGTTCCGCGCGGATCTTCGCAAAGGCCGCATCGACGATCTCGCGACGGGAATAAGACTTGGGATCGATGATCGCGCGGGCCAGCTCTTCGGAAATGGTCAAGGCAGCTCTCCATTCTACCGGATGTAGCGGCATGGCTGGCAGGAACCGGTGGCTGCGTCTTTGCCTTCGATCAAATTACTGACACTGATGTCAGCAAATTAAAGCGGGCTGGCGTTGCGGTGGCGCAGGCCGCTCGCTAGGGTCAGCCACAATTACATCCTTGGGGAGCAGCCACGATGAAGACCTCCACCCTCGCCGTCGCCGCCATCCTGGCCGCCCTGCCAGTCTCGGCGCAGGCGCAATCGGCCGCGCCGCAGACCTGGATCCATGCCGGCCGCGTGATCGCCGTGCCCGGCCAGGCACCGCGCGGCGCGACGACCATCGTGATAGCCGATGGCCGGATCGTCTCGCTCCAGGATGGCTATGTCCCGGCCCCGGTCGGCGCCCGGGCGATCGACCTCAAGGACAAGACCGTCCTGCCCGGCCTGATCGACAGCCACACCCACCTCGCCTCCGACCGCGCGGGCAATGAGGGCATCGTGGCGATGGTCACCGAAGGCATGCCGCTCCACGCCATGGAAACCTACTGGAACGGCATGAAGACCCTGCGCGCCGGCTTCACCACGGTCCGCAACCTGGGTGACGAGGGCGGCAAAGTCCTTGCGCTGAAGGAAGCGATCAAGCGCGGCTGGGTGCAAGGCCCGCGGATCGTCGATGCCGGGGAATCGATCTCGACCACTGGCGGGCACATGGATGGCCGCGTCGGGCTGGCCGACGAGATGCACGGCATGATCGGCACCGAAAACCTGTGCGACGGGGCCGACGATTGCCGCCGCGCCGTGCGCCGCCAAATCGGCCGGGGCGCCGAAGTGATCAAGTTCGCCACGACTGGCGGGGTCAATTCAGGCACGGGCCTGGCCACCCGGATGGTCGAAGATGAGGCCAAGGCCCTGGTCGATACGGCCCACGCCTATGGCCGCAAGGTCGCGGTCCATGCCCATGGCCTCGACGGGATCAAGCTGGCGGTGCGTGCGGGCGCGGATTCGATTGAGCACGGCACCACCATCGACGAGGAAACCGCCAAGATGATGGCCAAGGCCGGCACCTATTACGTGCCGACGCTAAGCACGGTGAACGGCTATCTTGAGCGCCTCGCCGCCAATCCCAATGCCTATCCCCCGGCGATCAAGGCACAGATCGACTGGCGCATCGGCGTGACCGGCAAGTCGCTGCAGATCGCCTATCCACTGGGCGTGAAGATTGCCTATGGCACCGATGCCGGCGTCTCAAAGCACGGCCGCAATGCCGATGAATTCGAACTGCTGGTCAAGTTCGGCATGCCGCCGGCCGAAGCGATCAAGGCCGCCACGGTCAATGCCGCCGCACTGCTGGGTGTCGATAAGGAAACCGGCACGCTCGAAGCCGGCAAGGCGGCGGATATCATCGCTGTCAGCGGCGATCCGCTGGCCGATGTGAAGGTGCTGAAGACGATGAAGTTCGTGATGGCCCGCGGCGAGGTGATCGTCGGGCCGTGAGGCTGGCGCTCAGTTGCCGGTCAGAAAGGCCACCAGCGCCTTGACCTTCTTCTGCCGCCACTGCGGCAGCGGGGCGACCAGCCAGTAGGCGCGGCGGCAGGGCTCGGGCTCGCTCAGCGCCACGCCGCGCCCGGCCCCGGCCCAGGTCTGGGCGAGCTGCGCGGGCACGCGGGCCTTGCCCATTCCGGCCGCCGCCGCGGCCAGGGCCTGTCCGGCATCGCCAGCCTGCAACGTCGGCGGTCCGGCAACGTCGCCTTCGGGATGGGGATCGCCGGGCCAGGCGATCCAGTCCCCCTCACCCGCGATCACACGTTCCGCGGCACCAAGCGCGACGCCTTCCAGATCGCCCGGCCCTTCGGCCCAGCGCACGGCCAGGTCGAGATTGGCCTCGGTAAAGTCGGCCGTTTCGTCGTTGACCAGGCTGTAGCGGACCTCGGGATTGGCGGCGCGAAACTCGGCAAGGCGCGGCGCGAGCCAGGCGGCGAAGAAATCACGCGGCGCGGAGATGGTGTAAACGTGGCTCGATTGGCCCGCCTGCATCGCGGTGACCGCATCCTCGAAATGCAGGAACCCGGTGCGCAGCGATTCGAGACCAGCCATGGCCTCATCGGTCAGTTCCAGCCCCTTGGGGGTGCGGCGGAACAGGACCACGCCGAGCAGGTCCTCCAGCGCGCGGATCTGCTGGCCGACGGCCGCCGGGGTCACCGCCAGCTCGTCCGCCGCGCGCGTGAACGACAAGTGCCGGGCGGCAGCATCGAATACGCGCAGGGCGTTCAGGGGCAGGTGCGTGCGCTTCATCGCGCCGGCGCTTTAGCCTGCCGTGGCGGGGGCCGCCAGCGGGAAGAACGGGATCGCCGCTTCCATCAAGGAACCATCCGCGCAGCGGAAGGTGTAGAACCCTTCCATTGAGCCAAACGGCGTGCTGAGCGGGCAGCCCGAGACATAGTCATGGCTGCCGCCCGGCTGGATCACCGGCTGTTCGCCAACCACGCCTTCGCCCTCGACGAAGTTGACCAGGCCGCGCCCGTCGGTGATCTGCCAGTGGCGGGTCAGCAACTGGACCGCCTGATCGGCATGGTTCTCGATCCGGATATGATAGACCCAGAACCACTTGCCGGCCTCGACCTGCGACTGCTCGGGCAGGAAGTTGACCGTGACCCGCACGGTGATCCCGTCGGTGGTGGCAGCGTGCTGGAACAGTTCCTTCATAGGCGCCAAGGTAGCGACTGGGCGGCCGGCCGACAATGGGGAGAGCGGTCAATCTTGCGCCTTTGCGGTTCAAATTCCGCGAAGGTCAACTCCGCGCCAGCAGCACCACCCCGGCTACCATCAGCGCACAGCCAGCCAGCCGGGCCCGGCCAACCGGCTCGCGCAGCAGGACCATGCCGAGCAGCGCGACCAGCATCATCGACATCTCGCGCATCGGTGCGACCACGCTGAGCGGCGCGCCGCGCTGCATTGCCCAGAGCACCAGGATATAGCCGAACGGCGCCAGCAAGGCGACGGTCCAGGCGCTGATCCAGTGGCCGCGCATCGCCTGCGTGGCGGCGCCGCGGTCGCGCAGCACCTGCGGGGCGAGCAACACGGTGCGGACCACATTGGCGCCCCAGTCCAGCACCACCGGCGAAAGCAGCAGCAACTTGACCGCCGCGCCATCGACCAGGGTGTAGGTCGCGATCAACCCGCCGGTCAGCAGCCCCCAGCGCAGGCCGGCCATGGCCCCGGGTCGGGCAAAGGTTGACCAGCGGCCATCCGTCGCGATCAGCAGGATGCCGCCGACTACCCCCAGCAGGCCAAGCAGGCGCAAGGGACCGGGCACCTCTCCCAGCAGGAGAAAAGCCCCCGTTGATGAAAGCAGCGGCCCGGTGCCGCGCGCGATCGGGTAAACCACCGAGAGATCGGCCTTGCGATAACCGGTTTGCAAGGCGTGGCTGTAGGCAAGGTGCAGGCAGCCGCTGGCGACAATCGCCGCCAGCATCGGCCAGGCCCAGCGGAAGCCCTCCCCCGCCATGATCCACAGCGCCCAGGGCGCAAAGGCCATCGACGACAGCATGGTTGACCAGAACAGGAAGACCCCGCCGGCATGGGCCGAGCGCTTGGCCGCAAGATTCCAAGTCGCGTGGCAGACCGCCGCCAGCAGGACCAGCAGCAGCGAGACTCTATCCAAGCCCTAGAGCCCGGCCGCCTTGAGCGCCTGGTCGAGGTCCTCGATCAGGTCCTGCGGATCTTCCAGGCCCACGTTGATCCGCAGCATCCCCTCGGTCACGCCCATCTCCGCGCGCGCCTCGGCGCTGACCGAATAGTGGGTGGTCGAGGCCGGGTGCGTCATCAGCGAGCGCGAATCCCCGATGTTGTTGGAGATGTCGATAAGTTGCAGCGCATCGAGCAGGGCATGGGCCTGGGCGCGGTCCTTGACCTCGAAGGCAAAGATCGAGCCGCAGGCGTCCATCTGCTGCATGGCCAGGTTGTGCTGCGGATGGCTGGGCAGGCCCGGGTGAAGGATGCGCGGCACCCGCCCTTCCAGGAACTTGCCGACCTTCAGCGCATTGGCGCTTTGCTGCTTGACCCGCAGGTCCAGCGTTTCGAGGCCCTTCAGCACGACCCACGCATTGAACGGCGAAAGGTTCGGCCCGGTGTTGCGCTGGAACGGCATCAGCACATCATTGATGAACTGCGCCGAACCACAGACCGCACCGGCCAGCACCCGGCCCTGCCCGTCCATCAGCTTGGTGGCGGAATAGGCCACCACGTCTGCCCCGAACTCCATCGGCCGCTGCAAGGCGGCCGTGCAGAAGGCATTGTCGACCACACTGGTGATCCCGCGCGACCGGGCCAGATCGCAGACGAACTTCAGGTCGACGATATCCATCGTCGGGTTGGCCGGGGTTTCGAAGAAGAACACCTTGGTATTGGGCCGGATCGCCGCTTCCCACTGGGCATTGTCGCGCGCGTCGATCGTGGTCGTCTCGATCCCGAAGCGCGGCAGCAGGCTATCGACCAGCCAGCGGCACGATCCGAAGGCGGCACGCGCGGCAACAACGTGATCTCCGGCCGAAAGCTGGCACAGCAGCGCGGTGGTCATGGCCGCCATGCCGGTCGCCTGGGCGCGGCAGGCCTCGGCCCCTTCCATCAGCGCGACGCGCTCTTCCAGCATCGCCACGGTCGGGTTCTGGAGCCGCGAATAGGTCATCCCCTCGGCCTCACCGGCGAAGCGCGCGGCGACTTCGGCGGCGGAATCGTAGGTATAGCCAGAGGTCAGGAACAGCGCTTCGCTGGTCTCGCCATGCTCGCTGCGCCAGGTGCCGCCGCGCACGGCGCGGGTAGCGGGCCGCCACTTGGCGGTGATCGAACGGTCGGTTCCGGTAGTGCGTTTCATGATGGAACGGCTCTAGGAGCGGTGCGCAAGCGCCGCAAGAGCATTGCCACGTAGCGGCCACCCCGGTAATTCGCTGGCATGGTCGCCACGCCCCGCTTCACGAACGAACAGGACCCGGCCGACTGGTGCGCGGTGATCGCGATCTTGTTCCTGGCGCTGCTGTGGTGGCGCCTGGGCCTGCCCTCGCAGATCTATTTCGACGAGGTCCACTACATCACCGCCGCGCGCCACCAGAACGAGGGGCTGCGGTTCAATCCCGAGCATCCGGTGCTGGGCAAGACGATCATCGCCGCGGCGATCCGCTGGCTGGGCGACGAGCCGCTCAACTGGCGGATTCCTTCCGCGATTTCAGGCGCAATCGGGCTCTATGCGCTGGGCCGGCTGGTCTGGTTTGTCACCGGGCGGCGGCTGGTGACGCTGGTTGCGATGTTCCTGGTCGCCACCAATTTCGTCTGGTTCGTGATGAGCCGGATCGCCATGCTCGACATGTTCATGGCCATGTTCGGCATGACCGCGCTGTGGCTGGCGGCAAGCGCGGTGCGGCTACCCGGTCAGGCGCGCTGGCGGCTGGCGATTGCGGGCGTGGCGATGGGGCTGTCGCTGGGGGCCAAGTGGTCGGTCGCGCCCTTGCTGATCGTGCCGGGGCTGGTCTTCCTGGTCTGGAAACTGCGCGATGGCGGCCTCAGCGGGCTCGATGTCCGCAGCGGCGGTCCGGTGCCGGGAATTTGCCTGGTCGAGGCCGGCGTGTGGCTCGGCCTGGTTCCGTTGGCGGTCTATTGGCTGACCTACTGGCCGGCGTTTTTCTGGATCAAGAACCCGGTCAACCCGTGGGACCCGATCGGCTGGCACGCCCACATGCTGCAATTGCAGGACAGCGTGACCAAGCCCCATCCCTATCGGTCCCGGTGGTACGACTGGATGGGCAATTGGCGCGCGATCTGGTTCCTTTACCAGCCGGTCGATGGCGCGCAGCGGGGGATCCTGCTGATCGGCAACCCCTTTACCATGCTGGCGGGGCTGGCGGGGCTGGCCTGGTGCCTGTGGGCCGGGTTCTGGCGCGGGCGG
>JBEGOD010000244.1:0-5931 GCA_041182185.1 Pseudomonadota bacterium | reverse complement strand
GCCGCCGGGGCAGCGGGCGCTGCGGCCGGGGCAGGCGCAGCCGCCGGGGCAGGAGCCGGGGCGGCAGCGGCGCCAGCGCCATCTTCGACCGTCGCGATCACCGCGCCGACCGAGACATTGTCACCCACCTTGGCGAGGTGCTGGCCCATCACGCCAGCGACTGGCGAGGGCACTTCCATCGCCACCTTGTCGGTTTCCAGGCTGGCAATCGGCTCGTCGAGCGCGACCGGTTCGCCCGGCTGCTTCAGCCATTCACCGATGGTGGCTTCGGCCACGGATTCGCCCAGGGTCGGGACTTTGACTTCGGTAGACATGATATTGCTTCCCTCAGGCTTTCTTCTGCCGGCGGATTTCGGAGCGGACCGAGGTGCCCAGCGCGTTGCCGATCAGGGCGCCCTGTTCGCTGGCGTGACGACTGGCGAGGCCCGTGGCGGGCGAGGCGCTGGCATTGCGGCCGGCATAGCGGGCGCGGGCCACCTTGCTCTTGGCCGCGGCCAGGGCTTCCTCGATCAGCGGTTCGACGAAGAACCAGGAACCGTTGTTGCGCGGCTCTTCCTGGCACCAGACCACGTCTTCCAGGTTCTTCATCCGCGACAGGCGCAGCGCCAGCGGCTCACCCGGGAAGGGATAGAGCTGTTCGAGGCGGATGATCTGGACATCGTCGATCCCGGCGGCGTCGCGCGCTTCCATCAGGTCATAGGCGACCTTGCCAGAGCACAGCACGACCCGGCGGGTCCTGGCGTCATCGGCCCCGTTGATGTCGGACAGGATCCGCATGAAGTGGCCTTCACCGACAAAATCGCTCGCCGCGCTCTTGGCCAGGGCGTGGCGCAGCAGCGACTTGGGGGTCATGATGACCAGGGGTTTCCGGAACGGACGGTGCATCTGCCGGCGCAGCACGTGGAAGTAATTGGCCGGGGTGGTGATGTTGCAAACCTGGATATTGTCCTGCGCGCAGAGCTGCAGGAACCGCTCAAGCCGGGCCGAGGAGTGTTCCGGACCCTGGCCTTCGTAACCGTGCGGCAGCAGCAAGACGAGGCCGTTGGCACGCAGCCACTTCGATTCCGAAGAGGCAATGTACTGGTCGATCATGATCTGCGCGCCGTTGGCGAAATCGCCGAACTGCGCTTCCCACAGCACCAGGGTCTTCGGATCGGCGCTGGCATAGCCATATTCGAAGCCCAGCACGCCGTATTCCGAGAGCGGGCTGTCATGCACTTCGAACTTGCCGTGCGGCACGGTCGAGAGCGGCACGTACTTGTGCTCGTCGGTCTGGTCGACCCAGACCGCGTGACGCTGGCTGAAGGTGCCGCGGCCGGAATCCTGGCCCGACAGGCGCACGTTGTAGCCTTCCGAGGCGAGGCTGCCGAAAGCCAGCGCTTCGCCGGTCGCCCAGTCGAACCCGCTGCCAGTGCTGAACATCTCGCGCTTGGCATCGAGCACGCGGGCCAGCGTCTTGTGGATCGTCAGCCCTTCGGGAACCGTGGTCAGCGTGCGGCCCAGGCTGTCGAACAGCTTCTGCTCGATCCCGGTCGGCACGTTGCGGCGGGCGGTTTCGGGATCGGCCGGCTTGTTAAGCCCGGTCCAGCGTCCGGCAAACCAGTCTGCCTCGTTGGCCTTGTAGCCCTTCGAGGCGTCGAATTCCTGTTCCAGCGCGGCGACAAAGCGCATCTCGGCCTCGGCGGCCCAGTCCTTGTCGATCACGCCCTGGCTGACCAGGCGGCCGGCATAGAGTGTGCTGACCCCGGGATGGGCGCGGATCTTCTGGTACATCAGCGGCTGGGTGAAACCCGGTTCGTCGCCCTCGTTATGGCCGAAGCGACGATAGCACCACATGTCGACCACGATGTCGCGGCCGAAGGTCTGGCGATAGTCGATCGCCAGCTTGCAGGCGAAGGTCACGGCTTCCGGATCATCGCCATTGACGTGCAGGATCGGCGCCTGGACGCCCTTGGCGACGTCCGACGGATAGGGCGAGCCGCGCGAGAACTGCGGGCTGGTGGTGAAACCGATCTGGTTGTTGATGATGAAGTGGATGCAGCCGCCGGTATTGTAGCCCTTCACGCCCGAGAAGCCGAAGCATTCCCAGACGATGCCCTGGCCGGCAAAGGCCGCGTCGCCGTGGATCAGCACTGGCAGGACCTGCTTGTGCTTGCCCTTGCCGATATCGTCGCGAAACACCTGCTGGGCGCGAACCTTGCCAAGCACCACCGGATCGACCGTTTCCAGGTGGCTGGGGTTGGGGACCAGGCTCATGTGCACCTTGATCCCGTCGAATTCACGGTCGGTGCTGGTGCCCAGGTGATACTTCACGTCGCCCGATCCGCCGACGTCTTCCGGGTTGGCCGTGCCGCCCGAGAATTCGTGGAAGATCACGCGGTAGGGCTTGGCCATCACGTTGGCGAGCACGTTGAGCCGGCCGCGGTGGGCCATGCCATAGACGATCTCGCGCACGCCGCGGCTGCCGCCGTACTTGATCACGGCTTCGAGCGCCGGGATCATCGATTCGCCGCCATCAAGGCCGAAGCGCTTGGTCCCGACGTACTTCTTGCCCAGGAACTTCTCGTACTGCTCGCCGCGGATCACGGCGTTCAGGATCGCCTTCTTGCCCTCGGGCGTGAAGTCGATCGACTTGTCGCCGCCCTCGATCCGCTCCTGGATGAAGCGGCGCTCCTCCACGTCGGCGATGTGCATGTATTCGAAGCCGACCTTGCCGCAGTAATTGCGCTTCAGGATATCGACCAGCTCGCGCACCGAGGCCCATTCCAGGCCCAGCGTGCCGCCCAGGTAGACCTTGCGGTCAAGCGCCGCGCCGACAAAGCCGTGATAGGCCGGGTCAAGGTCCGCTGGCAGGTTCTGGTGGCTGAGGCCCAGCGGATCGAGGTCCGCTCCCAGGTGGCCGCGCACCCGGTAAGTGCGTACCAGCATCATCGCCCGGATCGAATCCGCCGCGGCTTCCTCGATCGCGCGCGGGTCCATGGCCGCCCCAGCTTTCGCCGCTGCGGCCTTGATCGCCACCTGCATTGCGGTGGGATCGAGTGCCTGGGTCAGGTCATCTTCGGCCGCGCCGCCAACCTGCGGCCAGTTCGAGCGCGCCCACGACGGACCCGGCTGCGGGTCGTCAGGCAGAAAATCGTGCAGTTCGTTACCCATGGTGGTCCATCCTGGGGAGGAGGGGTTGCAGACCGGACGCCCAGGGGCATCCGCGCAACCCCCTAGGGATCAGGCCAGTTCCTTGAGCACTTCGGCGAGAGTCTCGCCCAGCAGGCTGGGCGAGGCCGAAACGCGAATACCGGCGGCTTCCATCGCCGCGATCTTGCTGTCGGCATCACCCTTGCCGCCCGAGACGATCGCCCCGGCATGGCCCATGCGGCGGCCCGGAGGCGCCGTGCGCCCGGCGATGAAGCCTGCCATCGGCTTCTTGCGGCCGCGCTTGGCCTCGTCGATCAGGAACTGGGCGGCCTGCTCTTCAGCGTCGCCGCCGATTTCGCCGATCATGATGATCGACTTGGTCTCGTCATCGGCCAGGAACAGTTCCAGCACGTCGATGAAGTTGGTGCCATTGACCGGATCGCCGCCGATGCCGACCGCGGTGGTCTGGCCCAGGCCGATGTTGGTGGTCTGGAACACGGCTTCATAGGTCAGCGTGCCCGAACGGCTGACCACGCCGACCGAACCCTTCTTGAAGATCGAACCGGGCATGATGCCGATCTTGCATTCGTTGGGCGTCAGCACGCCGGGGCAGTTCGGGCCGATCAGGCGCGACTTGGAACCGGAAAGCGCGCGCTTCACCTTGACCATGTCTAGCACCGGAATGCCTTCGGTGATGCAGACGATCAGTTCCATCTCGGCGTCGATCGCTTCCAGGATCGCATCGGCCGCGCCCGGCGGCGGCACATAGATGCACGAGGCGGTCGCGCCGGTCGCGGCCTTGGCTTCATGGACCGTGTCATACTGCGGCAGGCCGACGTGGGTCTGGCCGCCCTTGCCGGGGGTCACGCCCGCAACCATCTGCGTGCCATAGGCCAGCGCCTGTTCGGTGTGGAAAGTACCGGTGGCACCGGTCATCCCCTGGGTGATGACCTTGGTGTTCTTGTTGATCAGAATCGACATTGTTCAGCTCTCCCGGGGAGTTGTTCTTAAACCAGCGACGGCTCGATCGCCTTGCAGGCGACCAGCAGTTCCTTGACCGCATCGACCGAGATCTGCAGGCCGGCCTTGTCGGCATCGTCCAGTTCGATTTCGATCACCTGTTCCACGCCGCCTGCACCGATCATCACCGGCACGCCGACATAGAGGCCATCGAGGCCATACTGGCCGTCGACGTAAGCGGCGCAAGGCAGGATGCGCTTCTGGTCGTTGAGGTAAGCTTCGGCCATCGCGATGCCCGAGGCGGCCGGGGCGTAGAACGCCGAACCGGTGCCGAGCAGGGCGACGATCTCACCGCCGCCGCCGCGGGTGCGCTTGACGATCGCGTCGATCTTTTCCTGGCTGGAGAGGCCCATCTTCACGAGGTCAGGCACCGGGATGCCGTTGACGGTGGAGTAGCGCACCACCGGGACCATCGTATCGCCGTGGCCGCCGAGCACGAAGGTGTTCACGTCGCGCACCGAAACCTGGAATTCGTCGGCGATGAAGTGGCTGAAGCGGGCCGAATCGAGCACGCCGGCCATGCCGACGACCATGTGGTGCGGCAGGCCCGAGAATTCGCGCAGCGCCCAGACCATCGCGTCGAGCGGGTTGGTGATGCAGATCACGAAGGCGCCCGGGGCGTTGTTCTTGATGCCTTCGCCAACCGCCTTCATCACCTTGAGGTTGATGCCGAGCAGGTCATCGCGGCTCATCCCCGGCTTGCGGGCGACCCCGGCGGTGACGATGATCACGTCTGCGCCGGCGATATCGGCATAGTTGTTCGAGCCGGTGATCTTCGCGTCGAACCCTTCGACCGGGCCGCACTGCGACAGGTCCAGCGCCTTGCCCTGGGGCACGCCGTCCATGATGTCGAACAGGACGATGTCGCCCAGTTCCTTCTGCGCGGCGAGGTGGGCCAGGGTGCCACCGATGTTGCCGGCGCCAATGAGGGCGATCTTCTTGCGAGCCATAATGAGACCAGTCCTTGTCCGTATTCGCGGGATCTGCATCTGGCGTTCGGAACGGCCCCTACCATCCCGCAAGGCGCAAAGGGGCCGACCGGCGGGTAGGGGTGCCCTAAGCCGGTGAAATCGCGATTGCAAGGCTGGAAAAAGTCGTAGCCGGAATTATCTTTGCGAATGCTTCGCAATTGCATTTGTTTAGGCAAATGCCCGTGCCGTAGCGGCAGGATCGGGAAAGATCGTTAGCCCGCGGCGCGCTGCGGTTCGAACTTCTCGCGTTCCTGGGCGATCAGCATGGCGGCCAGGTAATCGGGCACGGCGCGGCTGAAGTAATAGCCCTGGCCGAGCGTGCAACCGGCGGCGCGGACGGCTTCGACCTGTTCGACCGTTTCGAGCCCTTCGGCGACGATCGCCATGTCGAGCGTCGAGGCCATGCCTGACACGGCGCGGATGATCGCGTCGCTCTTCTTGCCGGCATTCGGCCCGGAGACGAAGCTGCGGTCGACCTTGATCTTGCCGAACGGATACTTGTTGAGATAGCCGAGCGAGGAATAGCCGGTGCCGAAATCGTCGAGCGCGAACCGCACCCCGGCGGCCGAGAGTTCGGCAATGAAGTCCTCGGTCTGCTGCGAATGGTCGAGCAGGACCGTTTCAGTGATCTCCAGCTCCAGCCGGCGCGGATCCAGCTTGGCCTCGCGCAGCGCGCTGAGGATGCCCAGCGCGGCGCCGGGGGCCTTGATCTGCAGCGGCGAGAGGTTGACCGCCACGGTAATGTCTTCGGGCCAGGTCGCCGCGGTCTTGGCGGCCTGCGCGGTGATCCAGTTGCCCAGCGTAATGA
>JBEGOD010000243.1:0-24289 GCA_041182185.1 Pseudomonadota bacterium | reverse complement strand
GTGCAGAAGGCAATGGCCCGGGCCCGCATTGCGCTAGGCCTCCCAGCCAGCGCGACCCCGCACGCCCTGCGCCACTCCTTCGCCACGCACCTCCTCAGTGCAGGGGCTGACCTGCGATCCTTGCAGGAATTGCTGGGACACGCCAGCCTGGGCTCGACCCAGATCTACACCAAGGTCGATGCCGCAGTATTGCTGGACGTCTATCGCCATGCGCATCCGCGCGAAGTGGGCTAACCCTTCGGCTTCCAGGCCACCACGCGCCACAGGTAGGTCAGCACGATCGCTGCGATCACCGCAGTGGAGAGCGGCCCCAGCCACTTCTCGACATCGCCGAACTGCGACCCCAGGAAATAGCCCGCCCCGGCCAGCGCCGCGCTCCAGCCCAGGGTGCCGATGGTCGAGAAGACCAGGAAGCGCCAGAGCGACATCTTGAACAGCCCGGCCGGGACCGAGATAAGCGAACGCAGGGTCGGGATCATCCGGGCAACCAGCACGATGGTCGAACCATACTTCTCAAACAGGCGCTCGCCGCGCTCAACCTCATCCCAGTCTAGCGTCAGCCAGCGGCTGTACTTGTCGATGAACACGTGCATCCGGGTTTCGCCGAACTTGATCGCCAGCCAGTACCAGAACCAGTTGCCCAGCATGGCTCCGGCGGTACCCGCCAGGATCGTGCCTTCGAGCGTCATGTTGCCGCGCGCGGCGGAAACGCCCGCCACAGTCATAATCACTTCCGATGGCACTGGCGGAAACACCGTTTCCAGCAGCATCAGCGCGGCCACACCCCAGTAGCCGCCCCATTCGACGAGGCGGATGATCCAGTCTTCCATTTGGTTTTATCCAGCCTGGCGAGCGGCGAGCCGCGCCTCGATTGCGTCCCAGATCCTGGCCGGCGTATCGGTGCCGTTGAAGCGGTCGATCGCCTGGATGCCAGTGGGCGAGGTAACGTTGATCTCGGTCAGCCACTGACCGCCAATTACGTCGATACCAACGAAGATCAGGCCCAGGCGTCTGAGTTCCGGCCCCATCGCCGCGCATATTTCTTGTTCGCGCGCCGTCAGCTCGGTCGCCTCGGCGCTGCCGCCAACGGCCAGGTTGGAGCGGAACTCGCCCTCGCCTGGCTTGCGGTTGATCGCGCCGGCCACTTCGCCATCGATCAGCACGATCCGCTTATCACCCTGGGCCACCTCCGGAAGGAACGGCTGGACCATGTGCGGTTCGGGCCAGGTCTGGTTGAACACCTCGAACAGGGCAGAGAGATTGTCGCCCTCGGCCGGCACGCGGAAGATTGCCTTGCCGCCATTGCCGTGGATCGGCTTGACCACCACCGCGCCATGCTGCGCCTGGAAGGCACGGACTTCATCGACCGAGCGGGTCACCAGGGTCGGCGGCATGAACCGGCGATAGTCGAGCACCATGACCTTTTCGGGTGCATTGCGGACCGAGCGCGGATTGTTGACCACCAGCGTCTCTTGCTCAATCCGTTCGAGCAGGTGCGTGGCGGTGATATAGCCCATATGGAACGGCGGGTCCTGGCGCATCAGCACCACATCGATATCGCGGCCCAGGTCCAGCCGGACCGGATCGCCCTTGGTGAAGTGATCGCCGGCAACACGCTGAACCGTCACCGGATGGGCGACTGCGGTCAACCGGTCATCAGCAGAAAGCGTCAGCGCGTTGACGTCATAATGCCAGACCCGATGCCCGCGCGCCTGCGCGGCGAGCATCAGCGCAAAGCTGGAATCGCCGTTGAGATTGATCGTTTCGATGGGGTCCATCTGGACCGCGACACGCAGGGTCATGCAATTTCCTCAAGCCGCCAGGGCGTTCTCCAGATGGCGCGGGAAGCGCCACGGCGCAAGCAGGAGAACGTCGATCCGGACTATATCTCCCGGCCGGACATGCCGATGGGCCACCGCCTCGGTCGCTGCCACAACCCGGCGCAGGCGGTATGGATCCACGGCCTCGTCGAGCAAGGCGGCGGAACGACGCCACTTCACTTCGACGAAAATCACTGTCCGCCCGCGCCGCGCGATCAGGTCGATCTCGCCGCGCGGGGTCTTGAGGCGCTGGGCGAGAATGCGCCAGCCGGCCAGGCGCAGGTACCATGCCGCCAGCGCCTCACCGCGCCGCCCCTGGGCTTCGCGGCGGGCGCGCTGGTTCACTTGAGCTCCATGGCCCGCGCATAGAGCGCCTTGCGATCCAGTCCCGTCACCTTGGCGACAGCGGCGGCGGCCTGCGAGGCCTTGTCGGTCGCCAGCGCCGCGCGCAGCAGGGCGTCGACATCATGCTCCACGCCCGGCAGTTCACCAGGCGGGGCAATCACCAATGCGATCTCACCCTTTGGCGGGTGCGCGACATAATGGGCGATCAGCTCTTCCGGCGATCCAGTGCGGCATTCCTCGAACCGCTTGGTCAACTCGCGGGCCACCGCCACCTCGCGCCCCGGCAGTTCCTCGCCAATTGCTAACAGGGCATCGGTCAGCCGAGGTGACGTTTCGTAGAACACCAAAGTCGCATCGACAGTCGCCAGGCCGCGCAGTGCATCGCGGCGGGCCTTGTCCTTGTTGGGCAGGAAACCGGCGAACAGGAACCGGTCGCTGGGCAGCCCGGCCAGGGTCAGCGCCATGATCGCCGCGCTGGGCCCCGGCAGGCTGGTGACCGGCAGGCCGCGTTCCCGCGCCGCGCGGACCAGCTTGAAACCGGGGTCCGAGATCAACGGGGTGCCCGCATCGCTGACCAGCGCCACCGGCTGCTCGGCCGCCAGCGCCAGAATATGATCGCGCGTCGCCTCGCTCGCGTGATCGTCGTAGCGGATAAGTTTTTGTTTTATTTCGAGATGATGCAAAAGTTTGCCGGTGACACGGGTATCCTCACAGGCTACCGCAGCTACGCCACGCAGTGTCGCGATCGCCCGCAGGGTGATGTCGCCCAGATTGCCAATCGGCGTAGCGACAATGTAGAGTCCTGCTGAAAGCGGCGCGTCCATAACCGGCTAATGGACCGCCACGAGGGGAGCGTAAAGTGATGACCTTCAATCGGCGCAATGCCATCATGCTGGGCGCCATCGTGTTGCTCGCTGGCTGCAAGGTTATTCCCAAGGGCACCCCCACCCCCGCTCCGCCGCCGGAAGACCGCCCGACCGACGCTCTGCCTGCCGATCAGCTGCGCCACCGCGTTGCCCTGCTGGTGCCGATGAGCGGGCCTAATGCCGATGTTGGTCAGTCGATCGCCAATGCCACGACCATGGCGCTGCTGGATACCAACGCGCAGAACATCCGCATCACGACCTACGACACCTCCGCCGGCGCGGCCGCGGCAGCGGGCAAGGCGATCCAGGATGGCAACAAGCTGATCCTGGGCCCGATCCAGGCGGATGACGTGCCCTCCGTCGCGGCTGCGGCGCGTGCCGCACGGGTACCGTTGATTTCCTATGCCAGCGATACCGGCTCTAATGCCCGCGATGTCTTCGCCATGGGCACGGTACCGGGGAATTCGATCGGGCGCACGGTAGCTTTCGCCAAGGCCCGCGGGATCGCCCGGTTCGCGCTGCTGGTCCCCAATGGCGATTATGGCGCGCGAGTGCGGGTCGCTTACGATTCCGCAGTCAAGCTGGCCGGTGGCAGCCTGGTCGCCAGCGAGGCTTATGATCGCTCCAACCCGTCAATCGTCAGCGCTGCTCGCCGACTGCGCACGCGCGGCGGGTTCGATGCCGTGCTGATCGCCGATGGCGCGCGCTTTGCCGCCCTGGCTGCGCCGCAACTGAAGGCGGCTGGCACCGCCACACCCCGCATACTCGGCACAGAGCTGTGGAGCGGCGAGAGCATGATCAGTTCCACCCCAGCGCTGCGCGGGGCCTGGTTCTCGGCCATTGCCGACACCCGCTTCAAGACCTTTGCCGAGAGCTATCAGAGCCGCTTCGGCACGCGGCCGTTCCGCGTCGCCACCCAAGGCTATGACTCGGTGCTGCTGACGATCCGGATTGCCCGTGAATGGCGCCCGGGCACCCCCTTCCCAACCGCGCGGCTGGCCGATGCTGGTGGCTTCCTGGGGCTGGACGGGCCGTTTCGGTTCACCCCGTCAGGCCAGATCGAACGGGCATTGGAAGTGCGCGAGGCGCGCGCGGGGACCATCGCCGTGGTCAGCCCGGCACCCGACAAGTTCGCGGACTGACGAAAACCCTCGCCACCGCCTTGCTTAGCGGAATCGCTGCGTTCTATAGGCGTTCCCATGGCCGATGACCTGTTTGAAAAGCTGCCCCAAAGCAGCGGCGATTCCTATGATGGTTCTGCGATCGAGGTGCTGGAGGGGCTTGAGCCCGTCCGCCGCCGCCCAGGCATGTATATCGGCGGCACCGATGAGCGCGCGCTGCACCATCTTGCGGCCGAAGTGCTCGACAACGCGATGGACGAAGCTGTCGCCGGCCATGCCAACCGGATCGAGGTCACGCTCGAAGAGGGCAACCGCCTGACCATTACCGATAATGGCCGCGGCATCCCGGTCGATGAGCACCCGAAGTATCCGGGCAAGTCCGCGCTCGAAGTGATCCTGACCACGCTGCACTCGGGCGGCAAGTTTTCCGGCAAGGCCTATGCCACTTCGGGCGGCCTCCACGGCGTCGGCGTCTCGGTGGTCAATGCGCTGTCCACGCTGACCCGGATCGAGGTTGCGCGGAACAAGGAGCTTTACGCGCAGGAATTCTCGCGCGGGCTGGCGACTGGTCCGCTCCAGCACTTGGGCGGCACGCCCAATCGCCGCGGCACTTCGGTTACCTTCGTGCCCGATCTGGAAATCTTCGGAGAAGACGCAAAGTTCAAGCCGGCGCGGCTGTTCAAGCTGGTCCGCTCCAAGGCCTATCTCTTCGCCGGGGTCGAGATCCGCTGGAAATGCGCAGCTACGCTGACCAGCGACGAGGTGCCTGCCGAAGCTGTGTTCCAGTTCCCTGGCGGCCTGGCCGATCACCTGAAAGAGCAGATCGGCACCCGCGAATGCGTCACGACCCAGTTCTTCTCCGGATCGCAGGATTTCCCCGGCGATCAGCAGGGCCGGGTCGAATGGGCGGTGGCCTGGCCGCTGTGGAGCGACGGGGCGTATTCGTGGTATTGCAATACCATCCCCACCCCGGATGGCGGCACCCATGAAGCCGGCCTGCGCGCCGCACTGACCAAGGGCATCCGCGCCTTTGCCGATCTGGTTGGCCAGAAGAAGGCCAAGGATATTGCGCCCGAAGACGTGATCACCGGCAGCGAGATCATGCTTTCGGTCTTCATCCGCGATCCCCAGTTCCAGAGCCAGACCAAGGACCGGCTAACCAGCCCGGAAGCCGCGCGGATGGTCGAAAACGCCGTGCGCGACCATTTCGACCATTTCCTGTCCGACAACATGGAGCGCGGCAAAGCCCTGCTCGGCCATGTCCTGGAGCGGATGGATGAGCGCCTGCGCCGCAAGCAGGAGCGCGAGGTCAAGCGCAAGACCGCGACCAATGCCCGCAAGCTGCGCTTGCCCGGCAAGCTGACGGACTGCACCGGCGAAGGCGATGCCGAGACCGAGCTGTTCATCGTCGAAGGGGATTCGGCTGGTGGCTCGGCCAAGCAGGCGCGCGACCGCAAGACCCAGGCGATCCTGCCGATCCGCGGCAAGATCCTCAACGTTGCCAGCGCCACGGCCGACAAGATCCGCGCCAACAGCGAAATCGCCGACCTTGGCCTGGCCATGGGCTGTGGCTTCCGCAAGGACTGCAACCCGGACAACCTGCGCTATGACCGGATCATCATCATGACCGATGCCGACGTCGACGGCGCGCATATCGCCACCCTGCTGATGACCTTCTTCTTCCAGGAAATGCCCGAGGTCGTCCGGCGCGGGCACCTCTACCTCGCCCAGCCCCCGCTTTACCGGCTGACGGCAGGCAAGGAGAGCGCCTATGCCCGCGACGACGCCCACCGGGCAGAGCTGGAGGCGACCAAGTTCAAGGGCAAGAAGGTCGACGTTGGCCGCTTCAAGGGCCTGGGCGAAATGAACCCCGGGCAGCTGCGCGAAACCACCATGGACCCGGCCAAGCGCAGCCTGATCCGCATCACCCTGCCGCCCGAATACGAAGGCCGCGCGGCGGTGAAGGACCTGGTCGACCGCCTGATGGGCCGCGACCCGGCCCAGCGCTTCATGTTCATTCAGAACCGCGCGGCCGATATCGATCCGGAACTGATCGACGCCTAGGAAAAGTGCCAGCCGCAGGTTTCCCTGCTGGCTGCACTTCGCGCTTGCCTCGCTCCGCGCCTCTGCCTATCCCTTAACCGAACGATTAACCGACCGGGGATGACCATTTCCATGCAGCGCTTTGAAGGCACTTCCAACTATGTCGCCACCGATGACCTCAAGGTCGCGGTCAATGCCGCGGTGCTGCTGCGCCGTCCGCTGCTGGTGAAGGGTGAACCGGGCACCGGCAAGACCGTGCTGGCGCATGAAATCGCCAAGGCCGTCAACGCGCCGCTGATCGAGTGGAACATCAAGTCGACCACCAAGGCCCAGCAGGGCCTTTACGAGTACGATGCGGTGGCCCGCCTGCGCGATGGCCAGTTGGGCGACGAGCGCGTTCACGACATTTCGAACTACATCAAGAAGGGCAAGCTGTGGGAGGCCTTCACCTCGCCCCAGCTCCCGGTGCTGCTGATCGACGAGATCGACAAGGCCGATATCGAGTTTCCGAACGACCTGCTCCAGGAACTCGATCGGATGAGCTTCGACGTTTACGAAACCAAGGAGCGGATTGCGGCGCAGGAACGCCCGATCGTTGTCATCACCTCGAACAACGAGAAGGAACTGCCCGACGCTTTCCTGCGCCGCTGCTTCTTCCACTATATCAAGTTCCCCGATCGCGAGACGATGCAGGCGATCATCAACGTCCACTTCCCCGGCATCCAGAAGACCCTCGTCAGCAAGGCGATGGAGATCTTCTACGAGGTCCGCGAAGTGCCGGGCCTGAAGAAGAAGCCCTCGACCTCAGAACTGCTCGACTGGCTCAAGCTGCTGCTTAACGAGGACATGCCGCTCGACGTTCTGCAGAACCGCGACCCGGCCAAGGCGATCCCGCCGCTCCACGGCGCGCTGCTCAAGAACGAGCAGGACGTGATGCTGTTCGAACGCCTGGCCTTCATGGCGCGGCGCCAGAGCTGATCCGGGACGGCAAAATCATTCGCTCGCAGTGGTGACATTCGAAGCTTGGAAACGTCAAAATCCTCTGCTGTTGTGATCCCTTATCGGCCTGCGGCTGACTGGATTTTCGCGATTATCGGACTGAGTTTTTTGGCGCTACTTTGGTTCGGATTTCGACCTACTGAAAGCGATACGCAGCCCTATGACGCTTCGATTGCAGCTTGGACATTTGGGGCAGCGCTCGTTGCATTGGCATATTGGTCGCTGATGACAGCGGTCGGCGGAGTGTGGCGGCTGCTTGCGCGGCGACCGTTGTTCGAATTCGATGGCTCCAGGGTTAAATTGCATCCGAGCATTTTTAGTGCACCGTTGGCACTCGCCGAGATTGATCGGGTCCAAGCGGTCAATGTAAGCTACATGGGCGGAACTGCGCCCTTGCTGCAGATCCGGCTGATGCGTTGGTATTGGTCCCTGGATGCCAAGGTGCCAAGCAAGATGATTGAGCTGCGGTTCCCCGGACGATCAAGCGACCGGGATCTGGCCGCCAAAGCGCTTAAAGACGGGATGGCCCACTAGATGTTCTTCAACTTCATCGACGAGCTGCGCAGCGCGGGCATCCAGGCGAGCTTCAAGGAGCACCTGGTGCTGCTCGAAGCGCTCGACAAGGATGTGATCGAGCAGACGCCCGAGCAGTTCTATTACCTCTCGCGCGCCATTTTCGTGAAGGACGAGGGCCTGCTCGACAAGTTCGACCAGGTCTTCAACAAGGTCTTCAAGGGCATCCTGACCGATTACGGCCAGAACCCGGTCGACATCCCGGAAGAGTGGCTCAAGTCCGTCGCCGAGAAGTTCCTGACGCCCGAGGAGATGGAAGCGATCAAGTCGCTCGGTTCCTGGGAAGAGATCATGGAGACGCTCAAGAAGCGGCTCGAGGAACAGCAGAAGCGCCACCAGGGCGGCAACAAGTGGGTCGGCACCGGCGGCACTTCGCCCTATGGCAATGCCGGCTATAACCCCGAAGGCGTGCGGATCGGCGGCGAAAGCAAGCACAAGCGCGCGCTGAAAGTCTGGGAAAAGCGCGAGTTCCAGAACCTCGACAACACGCGCGAGCTCGGCACCCGCAACATCAAGGTCGCGCTGCGCCGCCTGCGCCGCTTTGCCCGCGAAGGCAATCCTGACGAGCTGGACCTGGAAGGCACGATCGAAGGCACGGCCAAGCAGGGCTGGCTCGACATCCGCATGCGGGCCGAGCGCAAGAACGCGGTCAAGGTGCTGCTGTTCCTGGATGTCGGTGGCTCGATGGATCCGTTCATCAAGCTGGTCGAAGAGCTGTTCAGCGCCGCCACGACCGAGTTCAAGAACCTGGAGTTCTTCTACTTCCACAACTGCCTCTACGAAGGCGTGTGGAAGGACAACAAGCGCCGCTGGAGCGAGCGGACCAACACCTGGGACATCCTCCACAAGTACGGCCACGACTATAAGGTGATCTTCGTCGGCGATGCGGCGATGAGCCCGTACGAGATTACCCATCCGGGCGGCTCGGTTGAGCATTTCAACGAGGAGGCCGGGTCAGTCTGGCTCCAGCGGGTGGCCCACGTCTATCCGGCTACCGTCTGGCTCAACCCGGTGCCCGAAAAGCAGTGGGGCTATTCGCAGAGCACCAAGGTGATCAAGGAGATGGTCGGCGGCAACATGTTTGCGCTGACGCTCGACGGTCTCGACGGAGCGATGCGCGAGCTGACTCGCAAGAAGCATTGAGGCGCTGATAGATTTAATTGGCTTGATCGCCCCGGAATCGGGTCCATCTTGACGGCATGACCCCGCGCCTCCCTACGCTGTTCCTTGGTCACGGTTCGCCGATGACGGTGATTACCGATGGTCCCGAACGCCGCGCCTGGCAGGCGCTGGGTCGGTCCCTGCCGCGGCCAAAGGCGATCCTGGTGATTTCGGCGCATTGGGAGACGCAAGGGAAGATCCACCTGACCGGCGGCCTTGCCCCGCGCACGATCCACGACTTTGGCGGCTTTCCGGACGAGCTTTTTGCGATCCAGTACCCCGCCCCCGGCTCGCCCGAGCTGGTCGCGCGGATCATCGAATTGCTGGGACCGGACCGGGCCGAGGCCGACGAAACCTGGGGCTTCGATCACGGCACCTGGGGCGTGGTCCAGCCGATGTACCCCGCGGCCGATATCCCGCTGGTGGCGATGAGCCTGGACCGCAGCCTCTCGCCCGAACAGCACCTTGCGATTGCCAAGCACCTCGCCCCGCTGCGCGATGACGGCGTGCTGATCATCGGCAGCGGCAATGTGGTCCACAACCTGCGGCTGTTCCGGCAGCTCATGGGGACCGTGCCGGACTGGGCACGGCAGTTCCAGGATCGAATCAACGATGCGGTCGGCACGGGCGATCACGCCGCCCTCACGCAGTTCGCGGCCGATGATGAAGCGGCCAGCGCCGCGATCAACAGCGCCGAACATTACCTGCCGCTGCTCTATGCTGCGGGTGCCCGCTTGCCTGGCGATGGCACCAGCCTATTCAGCGACCATATCGACGGCGCGCTTTCCATGACCAGCTACCTGATCGGGGACACCGCGCTGATCGCAGGCTGACGAACAACTGTGGAGCTTTCGGGCCATGGCTGGCCGCTCAGCACTTCGCCGGATAGAAGCGCGGCATGGATAGCCAGCTCCTCATCATTTGCCTGCTCACGGCGGCGATCAACCTGATCGGCACCCTGGCTTACGCAGCACGGATCGCTGGGGTGCGCACCCGCCGGATCGCGATGAGCTTTGCGCTGTTCAATATCCTGGTCCTGGTCAGCCGGACTTCCAATTCCTTCCTCGGGCCGTTCCTGGCCAAGCGAATCGAAGTGCGGATTTCGCAAGGCGGCGGCGAGGCGCTGCTGTTCGATTTCCACCTGGTGCTGGCCTCGGCCTCGCTCGCGGTGCTGGTGGGTATCCTGCTGGTGCCCACGGGGCAGCGACTGTTCGCCAAGGCAATCGGCCACTTCCAGGAGCACCGCTCAACCACGCGGATGCTGCTGCGCACCGCCACGCCGGCCGGCCTCAGCACCTTGCGCCGCGCCCTGACCCCGCCCAGTCCGAAGGTGCTGCGCGAGCTGGTCAAGGAACGCGGGGTCGGCTGGGGCGTGCTGCTCGCCAATTGCCTGGCGCAGGCGCTGATCACGGTGGGCGTGGTCGCCTCGCTCTATGCCGGCTACCTCAACCCTGAATTCCGCGTCACCGCCTCGCAGCTCTCGGCCGTGGTCAACGGCTTTGCGACGATCCTGCTGTTTGCGCTGATTGACCCGCAGCTTTCAGTCATGACCGACGACGTGGTCGAAGGCCGGGTCAGCGAGGCGCTGTTCCGCCGCACGATCGTCTGGATCAGCCTGAGCCGCCTGGCCGGCACCTTGCTGGCGCAGCTGCTCTTCCTGCCGGCAGCCCAGGCCGTCGCCTGGATCGCCAACTACGTCTGACCATCAGCCCTTCTGGTCCAGTTCCTCGTTCAGCCGCAGGCTGGCGCGCCAGAAGAAGAACGACGGGATCAGGCCCATCAGCGCTGCACCATAAAGCACATAACGAACGCTGTCGGGTCCAGCCATCGGCTTGATGAAATCTGATAGCATGCCGAAGAACAGCGGCCCCAGCCCCAGCCCGATCAGGTTCTGCGCGAACAGCAGCACCGCCGCTGCCATGGCCCGCGCACGCAGCGGAACCAGCCCCTGAGCGCAGGAATAGGTCGGGCCTAGATAGAGGCCATTGAGCACGGTTGGCAGCATGATCAGGATCAGCGCAACCCACCAGTTCTGCTGCCAGTAGGCGGCAATCGCGATCGGGATCGCCAGTGTCATACCAATCGCTGGCGCGGTCAGCACATGGCGGCGGTTGGTCTTGCCATAGCGGTCGGCAAACCAGCCGCCGGCAAAGGTCCCCAGCACCCCGGCAACCCCGCCGCCAATGCCGAACCAAAAGCCAACTTCGCCAGGGCTCAGGTTATGGGTGCGCTGGAAGAAGATCGTGGTCCAGGTGGCCTTGCCATAGCCCAGAAAAGCCGCTGCCGAACCAGCGATCATCAGGTAGACAAAAGCCCGCGAGCCAAGCACTTCGCGGATCGCCTCCTTGGTCGAAAGCGTCGACGCCGCAGGACGGTTTTCCAGCAAGGTCGACATGCGCGGGTCACGCAGCACCCACCAGACCACCAGTGCCATCAGGATCCCGGGCAAACCGGCCACGAAGAAGGCCGTGCGCCAGCCATAGGCATCGGCGATCATCCCGCCCATCACCATGCCCAGCAGGCCGCCGATCGGGATGCCGAGCGAATAGAACGAGATCGCCGAAGCGCGCTTCTCGGGCGGGGCCAGGTCGGCAATCAGCGAGTGCGCGGCCGGCGTGCAGCCAGCCTCGCCCACCCCCACCCCGATGCGCGCGAGCAGCAGCTGGACGAAATTCTGGGCCATGCCCGACAACGCCGTCATGCCCGACCAGATTACCAGCGAGATCGAAATCAGGCTGACCCGGTTGGTGCTGGGTCGGTCGGAATAGCGGGCGATGGGGATGCCGAGGAAAGTATAGAAGGCCGCAAAAGCAATCCCGGTCATCAGGCCGATCTGGGTATCGGACAGCCCCAGATCGCGGCTGATCGGTTCAGCCAGGATGTTGACGATCTGGCGATCGAGGAAATTGAAGATGTAGACGATCAGCAGGACCCAGAGCGTAACACGCAGCGAATTAGCGGGCTTCGCACCCGCAGCAGCTTCCGCCATCGACAATCCTCTCAGCCGGGCGGTCTGTGCCGCCATGATTCCCATCCACCGTCAAGGTGGCGGCCACAGCCAGCTGGGTCAAGCCAAGCCGGGATAAAGCAAAAAGGGCGCGATGGTTTCTGCCCAAGCGGCTTCGTCGCGTCCCGCAATGGCCGCCAGATCGCCGGCCTCAGCCGCCGCATCGTCAACCCATTCGCGCAGCGCCGGGCCGCCGTTGATCACGTCGATCGCCAGCCGGTCGAACTCGTACTCGTAAGGAAAATCGCGCCACAGCGGGTAATCGGAATAGAGCTGGCGGATCGCCTTGAAGGCCAGCGCCTGCAACCGCCACGGGCGGAAGGCGTGGTGATCATAGAAGCTGCCCTCGGCATGGATCATCAGGCCGTTGCAAAGGGTCTTGGCGTGCTTGTGGAAGGTCGGCTCGAACCAGCATTCGCGCAGCGCGGCACCGACCAGCCACTGCGGGGCCAGTCGCTGCATTTCGGCATGGACAGCCTTGGCATCGACATCCGGCGCGCCAAACAAGACTTCGAGCGGGCGGGTCGTGCCGCGTCCTTCGGACAAGGTCGCGCCTTCCAGCATAACCGTTCCAGCATAGGCACGAGCCATGTTGAGACTGGCCGCATTCGGGCTGGGATTGATCCAGACCCGGCTTTCGGGCCAGCCCCAGCCCGGCCCCACCTCGGGCGTCCAGCCCTGCATGGCGATGACGCGGTAGGATACGTCCAGGTCATTCTCGGCAATGAACCACTGGCCCATTTCGCCGAGAGTCAGGCCGTGGCGCATCGGCATCGGTCCCGCCCCGACAAAGCTCTCCTGCCCGGGGACCAGCAGCGTGCCCTCGACCGGGCGTCCGGCCGGGTTGGGCCGATCGAGCACCCAGACTTCCTTGCCAGTGCCCGAGGCCGCTTCCAGCAGGTAGAGCAGCGTAGTGACGAAGGTGTAGATCCGACAGCCGAGGTCCTGCAGGTCGAACAGGAAGACATCGGCGGTCGACATCATCTGCCCACTCGGGCGGCGGACCTCGCCATAAAGGCTGAAGACCGGGATGTTGTAATGCGGGTCGAGCTCATCGGAGCTCTCAACCATGTTGTCCTGCTTGTCGCCCTTCAGCCCATGCTGCGGGCCGAAGGCGGCGGTCACGTTGATCCCGGCGGCGATCAGCGCGTCGAGCGAATGGGTCAGGTCCGCGGTCACGCTGGCCGGGTGGGCAACCAGCGCCACGCGCTTGCCCGCCAGCGGCGCGCGCAGGTCCGGCTCGGCCAGCAAGCGATCAATCCCGAAGTGCACGGTCATGCCGGCAGCTCCAGCGCGCGGCATTCGCTGGCATGGAATTCCGGCGCACCAGGACGGAAAGCCAGCGCCCAGAAGCGGTTAACGCCGTCTTCGTCCTCGATGATCCCGTTCAGCGCGACCGTCGCCGGGACCGGCAGGGTCGAGCGAATTTCGGCGGTCAGGCGCAGTTCGCTCTCGCTGACGGTCACGGCGATTTCGACCTCGGCTGGCGCATCGCGCATGCCATCGCGGAAGGCGTCGAAATCGTAGCAGGCCCAGCGGGTCGAGGGCGAGAGGTTGAACTCGCGGTAGCTGGTCCCGTCGTGGCTCCAGAAGATCTCGAAGCAGGTCGTCTGCCACAGATTGTCGAAGCGGCCGGGCGTGGCCACGATCGGCACGGCAATGCTCGCCACATCGCCGCGCGCGACAAAGGTGGCGCGGCAGCCAGCGGGTGTGGGGACAATCTCGGCCTCGATCGAATGAATCGATCCGGGCGCGCAATCGGGATGAAGGACCAACGTCTGCATCGCCGCCTAATGCCCGCTGCCCCAACTGGCATCAAGCGGCACGTCATGCGGCACTTGGGCTTGTCCGCAACCGCTGCTATGGGCGCGGCGCGATGACTTACAAATCCAGCCTCCTGCGCCTGCTCGATGAGCGTGGCTATGTCCACCAGATGACCGATGCCGAGGGTCTTGATGCCCTTGCCGTCAAGCAGGTCGTACCCGGTTATATCGGCTTCGACGCGACCGCGCCGTCGCTCCATGTCGGCAGCCTGGTGCAGATCATGCTGCTGCGGCGCTTGCAGCAGGCCGGGCACAAGCCGATCGTCCTGATGGGCGGCGGCACGACTAAGGTGGGCGATCCCTCAGGCAAGGACGAAAGCCGCCGGTTGCTGACGGGTGAAACGATCGCGGCCAACATCGCCTCGATCCGCCGGGTCTTCGAACGCTTCCTGACCTTTGGCGACGGTCCCGGCGATGCAGTGATGGTCAACAACGACGATTGGCTGGCGCAGCTTGGCTATGTCGATCTGCTCCGCGAGGTCGGCCCGCATTTCACGATCAACCGGATGATGACCTTCGATTCGGTCAAGCTGCGGCTGGAGCGTGAGCAGCCGCTGACCTTCCTCGAATTCAACTACATGATCCTGCAAGCCTACGATTTCCGGGAACTGGCCCTGACCCAAGGCTGCCGGCTGCAGATGGGCGGCAGCGACCAGTGGGGCAATATCGTCAACGGGATCGAGTTGACCCGGCGGATGAACGGCATCGAGGTATTCGGCGTCACCACGACGCTGCTGACCACGGCCGATGGCGCCAAGATGGGCAAGACCGCCGCCGGTGCCGTCTGGCTCAACGAGGATGCCCTGCCGGGCTACGATTTCTGGCAATACTGGCGCAATGCGGATGACCGCGATGTCGGCAAGTTCCTGCGCCTCTTCACCGATCTGCCGCTGGACGAGATCGCCCGGCTGGAAGCGCTTGAGGGCGCGGAGATCAACCAGGCCAAGATCGTGCTGGCGAACGAAGTCACGCGCCTGTGCCGCGGCGAGGAGGCCGCCAGGGCCGCTGAAGCGACTGCGGCGGCGACCTTTGCCGGCGGCGGCGTGGGCGAGGACTTGCCCGAGCTGGCGCTCCCCAGCGAAGGCCTCGGCCTGATCGACGCGCTGGTCGGGATCGGCTTTGCCGCCAGCCGGGGCGAGGCCAAACGGCTGATTGCCGGCGGTGGTGCGCGAGTCGCCGGCGAATCCGTTACCGATGAATCGCATCACATTACGGGCGGCGACGAGGTGCGGATTTCAGCTGGCAAAAAGAAGCACGGCGTGCTGCGCCCGACCTAAGCATCTGGGACCTGGCAGTTTTTGACAGTTTACCCTTTGTTTGCCGATTGCCTTCATAATAACGCCTGGATCAATTTGATGGAGGCGAGCGAAGCCATGTCTTCGGGAGCGCAACTGACTGTTACCGACCTGCGCCGGGCGACCCGGCACCCGGTCGATCACAAGGTCATCGGTGAGCACCGCCGCCTCGGCGACGTGCATATGCACATCGTCAACATTTCAGCCCATGGCTTCATGACCGAAGGCGAACTGGCGCTGGAACGCGGTGAACGCGTGGTCATTCGCCTGCCCCAGGTTGGCCGGATCGAGGCGCACATGATCTGGAGCTCAGGTGATCGCGCCGGTTTCCAGTTCGAGCGGATCATCCGCCTCGAAGACTTCATGAAGCTGATCGATACGCTGCAGCCGAACCCCCGCTTGCGCCCGACCAGGCGCTGAGCCGCTCCGTTGAAATGCACCTTCCCATCAACGAGGCGCATGCTACCCGCTTGATATAGTATAACATGGCGTCTAGATGGCGCGCCATGTTCAAGAACACGCTCAGCCTTGCGGCCCTTGCCATCGCCCTTCTCCCCACTGCTGCCTTGGCCAATGAAGCGCAGGGCGACGATCCCCACGCCAAGGCTCATGCCGAAGATGAAGGGATTGTGGTCGTCGGCCACCCACCGGTCGATTTCAACCTGCTCAACAGCACCAGCACGATCGAGGGTGACAAGCTCGACGTCAGCCTGCGCGGCCAGCTGGGCGAAACACTCGCCAGCTTGCCGGGTGTCTCGGCAACCTCGTTCACCCCCGGCGCCTCGCGGCCCGTGCTGCGCGGCTTCGACGGGGACCGGATCCGGGTGCTGACCGACGGGATCGGCGCAATCGACGCCTCCAGCGTCTCGGCCGACCATGCCGTGGTCTTCGATGCGCTGACGGTCGATCATATCGACGTCCTCCACGGCCCGGCCGTGCTGCTGATTGGCGGCCAGGCGCTCGGCGGCGCGGTCACCGCGCTCGACAAGCGCATCCCGCGCGCCGTGCCGGACGGGATCAAGCTTGACGTGCTGGGGTCCTACGGATCGGCCGCCAATGAGCGTTCAGCCTCGGGCGCGGCGCAGTTCCGCCTGGGCGATCGCTGGGCAGCCAGCATCGATGCCTCCTGGCGCAAGAGCGACGACCTCAAGGTTCCCGGCTTTGTCAATTCGCCGAGCCTGCGCGCCGTCCTGCTGGACGAAGCGGCCGAGTACCTGGCCGACGGCGAACCGGCCGAAGCCGCGGAATATACCGAACTTGCCAACCTGACCGGCAAGGTGCCCAACACCGCCGCGCGCAGCACCACCTTTGGCGCGGGCCTGGCCTTCATCGACGCGGGCGGCAACCTGGGGATCTCGGTCCAGCGCCAGGACATGCGTTATGGCCTGCCCTCGCGTCCCGGCGCCGGCCACCACGAAGACGGCGATCACGGCGAGGCACCGGTCTCGATCGACCTCGGCCAGACCCGCGTCGACCTGCGCGGTGCAGTCGAACTTGGCGACGGACTATTCGATTCGCTCCAGTTTCGCGGAGCCTTCGGCGATTACCAGCACATCGAATTCGAAGGCGACGAGGTTGGCACGACCTTCACTGGCCGCGGGGTCGAGGCACGCGCCGACCTGGTCCAGAATAGCAAGGGTGGCTGGCGCGGCCGCAGCGGCGTGCAGTACTTCACCCGGAACCTTTCAATTGTCGGGGCCGAGGCCTTTGCTCCCTCGAACGATGTGACCCGCTTCGGCGTATTCACCCTGCAATCGCTCCGCCTCGGCTCGCTCGAGCTTGAAGGGGCTGGCCGCTACGAACGGGCCACGATTCGCGCAAACAGCGTTGGTTTCCAGACGGCCTATGACCTGTGGAGCGGTTCCACCGGTGCAACCTGGCGCTTTGCCCCAGGCTGGAAGCTGGGTGCCAGCTACATCCGCGGTGCCCGCGCGCCCGCACCGGAAGAGCTGCTGTCCGATGGCCTCCATGTCGCCACCCAGTCCTACGAGTTGGGCAATGCCACCTTCCGCCCGGAAACCAGCAACGGGGGCGAGGCTTTCCTGCGTTATGACGGAGGCCGTTACACCTTCTCGATCACCGGTTACCTGAGCGATTTCAAAAGCTTCATCGCTGCCTTGCCCAATGGCACCGAACAGGATGGCTTCCCGGTGTTCGAGTACAGCCAGGGTCCGGCACGCTTCCAGGGCTTCGAGGCCGCGGCCAGCGCACGGGTGATGGACTGGACCGATGGCGGCCTGACGCTTGATGCCCAGGCCGACTTTACCCATGCCGAATTGAAGGGCGTCGGCCCGGTGCCGCGTATCCCGCCGCTGCGGCTGCGTGGCGGCGCAGAGGTCGAACTGGGCAAGCTGCATCTGCGCGGCGAAGTAGAATGGAACGACAGGCAGGACCGCGTAGCTGGATTCGAAACGTCGGTAGACAGCTTCACCATGGTGAACCTTTCCGCGGTCTGGCACCCGTTGGGCGACGAAGGCCCGCTGACGCTGAGCCTGGCGGCGAATAACCTGCTCAACGTCTCGGCCCGCCGCGCGGCCTCGTTCACGCGTGACTTCGTACCGCTGGCCGGCCGTGACATCCGAGTGACCGCAAAGCTATCCTTCTGAGGAAAGAAGCAGGTCTCAGCTTGGCAAGCGTCCTTGGCGCTGCCATGCCGGGGGTGTGAGTACACCGACCCACCCGCTGCAGATCCGCGACTATCGCCTGGTCTGGCTGGCGCGGTTCGCATCGGTGGCTGCGACGACTGCAATGGTCGTGGTCGTGGCCGCCCAGACCTACCAGATCGCGCGGACCGATTACGGTTACGATACCAAGCAGGCCGCCTTCCTGATCGGCACCCTGGGGCTGGCGCAGTTCATTCCCTTCCTGCTGTTGACCCCGGTGGCCGGCCTGGTTGCGGACCGGATGGACCGGCGGTTCGTCGGCGCGGCTTCCTCGCTGCTCGACCTGATCGTTGCGCTCAGCCTGATCGCGGCCAACACGCTTGGCCTGGTCAGCCTGCCGCTGCTGTTCGTGATGGCGGCGCTGCACGGCGCAGCCCGCGTGTTCATCGGCCCGGCGATCAGTTCGATCGTCCCCAATGTGGTGCCGGCGAATATCCTGCCCAAGGCGGTGGCGACCGGGTCGATCGCCTGGCAAAGTGCTTCGGTCCTCGGCCCAGCGCTCGGCGGCTTCCTGCTCGCCCGCGATGATGCCCTGCCCTACACATTCTCGGCCGCACTGCTCGCCATCGCGATCGTGGCGCTGCTGTTCATCAAGCCGCTGCCGATCAAGCCCAAGAGCGCTGAGCCGCCGCTGCGACAGATGGCCGAAGGCGCCCGCTTTGTCTGGCGCGAACGCTTCCTGCTCGGCTGCGTCTCGCTCGACCTGTTTGCCGTACTCCTGGGTGGGGCCACGGCCATGCTGCCGGCCTTCGCCTATGACGTGCTGCATGTGGGGGATGAGGGCCTGGGCCTGCTCCGCGCTGCCCCGGCGCTAGGCGCCGCGCTGGTCGCGCTGGTCCTCGCCTTCTTCCCGCTCGCGCGCAACGTCGGCCCAAAGATGCTCTGGGCCGTCGTAGTGTTCGGTGCCGCAACGCTCGCTTTTGGCCTTTCAACCAGCTTCCTCTTCTCGCTCGCCATGCTGGCGCTGCTCGGCGGAGCCGATCAGGTTTCGGTCTTTGTGCGCGGGACCCTGGTCCAGCTCAACACGCCGGATGAGATGCGCGGCCGGGTATCATCGATCTCGGGCCTCGCCATTTCGGCGTCGAACGAGCTGGGTGAGATGCAATCCGGCCTGGCCGCCGGGCTGTTCGGCGCGGTCTGGGCCGTTGCCCTCGGCGGGGTCGGCGCAATTGTGGTAACGGCGGCCTGGGCCGTGCTATTCCCTGAGCTACGCCGCGCGAAGACTTTTGCGCCGCAATATCGTCATGCCCCTCCAAAGGAAGGACCTGCGCCATGAAGGCTGATTCCGTTCTCGCCACCATCGGCAACACCCCGCACATTCGCCTGTCGCGAATGTTCCCGAACCATGAGGTGTGGATTAAGTCCGAACGCTCCAACCCCGGCGGCTCGATCAAGGACCGCATCGGCCTCGCCATGATCGAGGCGGCCGAGGCCGATGGCAGCCTGAAGCCGGGCGGCACGATCATCGAACCGACCAGCGGCAATACCGGAATCGGCCTGGCCATGGCCGCGGCGGTCAAGGGCTACAAGCTGGTGCTGGTCATGCCGGAATCGATGTCGCTCGAACGGCGCCGGCTGATGCTGGCCTATGGCGCAACCTTCGATCTGACCCCGCGCGAAAAGGGCATGAAGGGCGCGATCGAGCGCGCGCATGAATTGATTGCCAGCACCCCGAACTCCTGGATGCCGCAACAGTTCGAAAATCCGGCCAACATTGCGGTCCACGTGCGCACGACCGCGCAGGAAATCCTGGCCGACTTTGCCGACACGCCAATTGATGCGCTGATCACCGGGGTTGGCACCGGCGGCCACCTGACCGGCTGCGCCGAGGCGCTCAAGGTCAAGTGGCCGGCGATGAAAGCCTGGGCGGTCGAGCCGACGCTTTCGCCGGTAATCTCAGGCGGCCAGCCCTCGCCCCACCCGATCCAGGGCATTGGTGCGGGCTTTATCCCGGCCAACCTCCATACCCAGGCGATCGATGGCGCAATCCAGGTCGATCCGGCCGATGCCAAGGAAATGGCCCGCCGCTGCGCCCGCGAGGAAGGCATGCTCGTCGGCATCAGTTCCGGCGCCACGCTGGCCGCGATTGCCCAGAAGTTGCCCGACTTGCCGGTGGGCAGCCGCGTGCTCGGCTTCAACTACGACACGGGTGAGCGCTACCTCTCGGTACCGGACTTCCTGCCCGAATGAGCGCACTCGAGCGGATCGACTACGCTGATGGCGAGGCAGCCTTGACCGGCTGGCTCGCCCGGCCGGCCGGCACGCCGCGCGCAGCCGTGGCCGTGTTCCCGACCTTCATGAACTCGACCCCCGGAGTCGAAGCCAAGGCGCGCGCGCTGGCAGCTGAAGGCTACATCGCCTTCATCGCCGACTTCTATGGCCCGGATGCACCGCATGACTTTGAGAGCGCCAATGCGGCGATGACAAGGCTGCGGACCGATCCGGTGGCAATGCGCAGCCGGCTAAGCGCCACTCTGGCCAAGCTGGCGAAACTCGCCCCTGGCCAGCCCCAGGCGGCAATCGGGTTCTGCCTGGGCGGCATGGCTGTGCTGGAATTGGCCCGCGACGGCGCAGACCTGGCGCTGGTCGCGAGCTTCCACGGCTTGCTGCTGTCGCCGCTGCCCGCTTCCCAGCCGATCAAGCCGCAGATCCTGGTCTGTCACGGCGATGTCGACTTCCTTGTGCCGCGCAGCCACGTCACCGCCTTCTGGGAGGAAATGGATGCCGTCGGCGCCAACTGGCACTTCCACAGCTATGCTTGGGTAGACCACGGCTTCACCAACCCGCTGACACCTGCGGGCGCACCCAACCCATCCTACAATGCCAGCGCCGACCGCCAGTCCTGGTCGGCCATGCTCGGCTTGCTCGATGAGGTGCTGGCGGCCGCTTGAGCAACACCCGCGCATTTTTGAAAGCCGTGCTTTGCGGGACCATTTCCGGGGCGATCCCGGGCTTAATGTTCTCGTGGATCGGGCTGCTGATCTTTTTTGGCGATCAAAGCTGGGGCGGACTCTATCTGTTTTTTGCGCCGATTATTCTTGCCGCCCCGGTGGTTTTTACAGCCTGCCTGCTGGTTGGCCTGCCGCTTACAGCCCTGCTGGTACATCTCGGGCAAGAGCGCGATCGCTATTATGTGCTGACCGGGTTACTTGTTGGCGCATCGCCGACATCGCTTGGTTTCCTGTTTCCGGATGGCCTCGTGGGCTTTGCACTGCTCGGGGTCAGCGGCGCGCTTGGCGGCGCGGTCAGCGGATGGGTCTGGGGTCGGCATCGTGATGATCTGAAACTGGCCCGATCCGCCGTCGATCGCGACTGATTTTCCTACATCGCCGCACGGCGCTATGTTCACGGCGGCTCTTTGAAACCGTGAAAACCGCTTGTGCAAAGCGAGGCGTAGGCAAACCCACGCCCCGCGCATGCACTTCAGCAACTAAACCCCAGCGTCACGCTGCGACTCGGAAAAATCAGGCTGTGGCGAAAGCCTCGACCGGCAGCGCCATCACGGCTTCGCTGCCCGCCTCGATCTTGCGGCGCAGCGCTGCAGCATCGGGGCAGAACCGCTCTCCAAAGTAACGTGCGGTGGTCAGCTTGGCTTCGTAGAAAGCCTTGTCGCCAGTGCCGGCAGCCAGCCCCGCCAGCGCCACCTCACCCATCCGCAGCCACTGCGAACCGAGTGCGACAATACCCATGATGTGCATGTAATGGTGCGCCCCGGCTCCGACCTGGTTCGGGTTGGCCATGCCGTTCGCCATGAACCACATGGTTGCCGCCTTCAGTTCGCCATTGGCCGCCTCGACCGCAGCGGCAAGACTGGCGAGTTCCGGCTTGTCCTTCGCAGCGGCGCATTCGGCATCGACGATCGCGAACAAGGCCTGCACTGCGCGGCCGCCGTTCTGGGCCAGCTTGCGACCGACCAGGTCCATCGCCTGGATGCCGTTGGCGCCTTCATAGATCATGGCAATGCGGGCATCGCGCACGAACTGGCTCATGCCCCATTCCTCGATGTAGCCGTGTCCGCCGAAGACCTGCTGCATGTTGGTGGCAACGTCATAGCCCTTGTCGGTGCCGTAACCCTTGATCACCGGGGTCAGCAGGCTGATCAGGTCATCAGCGCGCTGGCGCTCTTCCTCGCTTGCGGCCTTGTGGCTGAGGTCGACCTGGAGCGCGCCCCACAGGCAGAGCGCACGCATGCCTTCGGTAAAGGCCTTGGCATCCATCAGCATCCGTCGCACGTCGGGGTGAACGAACAGGGTGTCAGCCTTTTCCGCCGGTTCGGCCGCGCCGGTCAGCGCGCGGCCCTGGCGGCGCTCGCCGGCATACTTCACGGCATTCTGGTAGGCGACTTCGGCCTGGGCGAGACCCTGGATGCCGACGCCGAGCCGCGCCGCATTCATCATGATGAACATGGCGGCGAGGCCCTTGTTCTCCTCGCCCACCAGATAGCCGACCGCCCCGTCGTAGTTCATCACGCAGGTAGCATTGCCGTGGATGCCCATCTTGTGCTCGAGCGACCCGCACGAGACGGCATTGCGCGCACCGAGCGAGCCGTCCTCGTTCACCAGGAACTTGGGCACGATGAACAGCGAAATGCCCTTGGTTGAATCCGGTGCGTTCGGGAGCTTGGCCAGGACCAGGTGAATGATGTTCTCGGCCAGGTCATGCTCGCCCGAGGAGATGAAGATCTTGGTGCCGGTGATCGCATAACTGCCATCGGCCTGCGGCACGGCTCGTGTGCGAATCAGGCCCAGGTCAGTGCCGCACTGCGGCTCGGTCAGGTTCATCGTGCCGAGCCACTCGCAGGTGACCATCTTTGGCACGTATTTGGCCTTCTGCTCGGGCGAACCCTTGGCGAGGATTGCCGAGATCGCGCCGGCAGTAAGGCCCGGATACATCGAGAAGGCCTGATTGGCGGAAGACATGAACTCTTCCATCAGCATGCCCAGCACGTGCGGCAGCCCCTGTCCGCCGAACTCCTGCGGTACCGAGAGGGTTGACCAGGCCGCCTCGCGGAACTGGGCAAAGGCCGGCTTGTAGACCGCCGGCACGGTGACAGAGCCATCCGGGTGACGCGTGCAGCCTGCCTGGTCACCGGCCAGATTGATCGGCGCGAGGACTTCAGAGCAGAACCTGCCTGCCTCCTCCACCACTGCCTCGACCATGTCGGGCGTAGCCCCTTCGAAGCCGGGTAGCGCGACGAAGTCCTGCAAACGCAGCACTTCGTTGATCAGGAAACGGGCATCGCGGGTGGGCGCCTTGTAAACCGGCATGGATTCCTCGTAGCAGCAGGGGATCAGGCGCGGGGCGCGCGATCGATGTTTTCGACAAGCGTGATGAAGTCGGTCAGTTCGTTGATCGCCGCATCGATATCGGCGCGCTGGGCCTGCATCCGCTCGACCTGCTGCTTGCACCGCGCAACCGTGACACGGCGCTGCTCGACCCGACCATCCCCCAGGTCATACAGGTCGATCATTTCCTTGATCTCGGTCAGGCTGAAGCCGACGTTCTTGGCCCGCATGATCCAGGCGAGCCGGGCGCGGTCGCGCTTGGAATAGACTCGGCTGAGGCCCTGCCGCGCCGGGGCGATCAGGCCTTCATCCTCGTAGAACCGCAGCGCCCGGGCGGTCAGTCCGAACTCGGCCGTCAGGTCGGAGATCGTGAAGTGCTCACGGGCCAGGGCATCCGGCCGCTCAAGGTGTGCGCCGTCGTGGGCGGGAGGGGCAGAAACAGGCGATTCCATCGCCCTCCCTCTAGGTTCCCTTTACGTAAGCGTCAATCGTCGATGCGGGCCAGCGAATCGCCATTGAGCGCGCGATAGAAGCAGGAAGTCGCCCCAGTGTGGCAGGCCGGACCCGCCGGCCGCACGATCAGCACCAGCGCGTCCTGATCGCAATCGACCCGAATCTGCTCGACCTTCAGGACATGGCCCGAACTTTCGCCCTTCATCCACAACCGCCCACGCGACCGGGAATGGAAGTGCGCCAGCCCCGTTTCACGCGTCTTCGCCAGGGCCTCGGCATCCATATGCGCCAACATCAGAATTTCGCGACTTTCGGCATCGACCGCAACTGCGGTCAGCAGGCCGTTAGCATCGAAACGGGGCTGGAACGTGGTTCCCTGCTCGGGGTCATCAGTCTCGGTCATGGCGCTTCCTTGTTGCACGATAACCACATGTGTCGACCAAAATCTGCACGGCTTCCGCTTCGCTCTTTGCAGCGCGGCGAACTTCGGAGAAAGAGGCAGCGCGGCATAACAAACGGCCCAGGTTCAGGGACCACGGCCGGCTCCCCAAATAGGTGAGCCACCGCATGAGGGATCGGGCGAGGCGGTCAAAGGGGGACTGCCTAATCGCGCAAGCGACGCCTAACAGTTTCGTCACGAGGACGCCCGGAGCCCAGCTCCGGGCGTTTTCGTTTGCGGTCAGCTTGCTGCGTCAAGCGCTTCATCCAGCACCCGGGCAAAGCAACCTACCACCACCCGTGCGGCCCCGGCGCGCTTCAGCACCTTAACGCAGGTTTCGCTGGTGGAGCCGCTGGTCAGCACGTCGTCGACCAACAGGATCGATCTGCCCTTGAG
>JBEGOD010000242.1:0-4451 GCA_041182185.1 Pseudomonadota bacterium | reverse complement strand
GGTCGAGACGCTGGAAGGCGCCGGCCCCTATGGCATGGGCTGGCCGGGGCCGCGCATCGCGGTCGGGCCATTGCGGCTGATCAAGGCCGATCTGGTCGGCAAGGACCATGTCCGGCTCATCGTGCGCGGCGATGATGGCGCCAGCTTCAAGGCCGTTGCCTTCCGCCAGGCCGAGACCGAGCTGGGCCAGGCCCTGCTGAATCGTGCCCAAGGCCGGCGTTTCTGGCTCGCCGGACGGGCCAAGATCGATGACTGGGGCAGTCGTCCGGCGGCCGAACTGCACATCGAGGATGCGGCCTGGGCCGATTGAAATATTCTTGCAAAAACCCGCTTGACCCTCCCCGCTCGCTTGCCTAAACGCGCGGCCTGCCTGACGGCCTCAAGCCGGTTTGGCCCCTTCGTCTAGCGGTCTAGGACGCGGCCCTTTCACGGCTGAAACACGGGTTCGATTCCCGTAGGGGTCACCATCACTTTTCGGCATCCCGCCGGGAAGGACCGGCGCAAATGGTTGCTGGCGTGGCTTGCCCGGACAGACTAATCATCCCACCCGCATGACCGGCAAGCACTCCCTCCCCATCGCAGGATTATCCCTTGCCGCGCTTGGTACGCTGGGCCTGACCATGTCCGGGGTAAGCCCCTGGCTGGTCGGCGCGGTCGCGCTGCTTTGGGGCGGCTCGGTGTGGCTGACCATGCCCGAACCCGAAATCACCGAGGCTCGCGTCGACAAAGCCGAAGTCACCCGCGATGCCGTGCGCGAGGCGATCGAATCGCTGGGCTCGCCGCTGCTGGTGCTGGAAGGCACGCGGATCGTCATGGCCAATGCCGCGGCGCGGGCGGCGCTGGGCGGCCATGTTCAGGGCCAGGACGCCCGAATCGGCCTGCGCCACCCCGATGCCATGCGCCTGCTGGAAATGGCCGATGGCGAAAGCGTCACCATCCCCGGCTTCACCGGCACGCGCAGCCTGTGGCAGCTGACCCGCCGGCGGATCGACCGCCAGCGCTGGCTGATCGAACTGGCCGACCGGACGACCGAGGCCGACGTCAGCCGCGCCCACACCGATTTCGTCGCCAATGCCAGTCACGAGCTGCGCACGCCCCTGGCCGCGATCATCGGCTATGTCGAAACACTTGAGGAAGGCGGCCCAGCAATCGATGCCGAGGCAGAGAAGCGCTTCCTGGGCATCGTGCTGCGCGAGGCGCGGCGGATGCTGTCGCTGGTCGAGGACCTGCTTTCGCTGAGCCATGCCGAGGCCGAAAAGCATGATCGCCCGACCGAGCCGCTCGACCTGGGCAAACTGGCTGCCCGGGTGGTCGGCGAAGTTGCCTCGCTGCGCGGCAAGGAACGGGTCAAGTTGATCGCCGCAAACGAAGGCGCCGTGATCGCTGGCGATTCGACCCAGCTTGAACAGCTGCTGCGCAACCTGATCGACAATGCGCTGAAATATGGCGGTGACGATTCGCCGGTTGAAGTGAGCGTGGCCGCCCAGCCTGGCGGACGGCTTGAGCTCTGCGTCGCCGATCACGGCCCCGGCATCGCGCCGGAACATCTGCCGCACCTGACGCGGCGCTTCTATCGCACCGATCCCGGCCGCAGCCGCGCCTCGGGCGGGACCGGACTGGGCCTGGCGATCGTCAAGCACATCGTCGAACGGCACCGTGGCACGCTCGACATCGACAGCACGCTTGGCCAGGGCACGAAGGTGACGATTTCGCTCCCGGCTGCGGGCGAAGCGAGATTGTCATAAACTTGTCATGGAACTTCGCCAGAGCCGCTATGACATCGCCAAGAAGGGGCTGATTCCATGACGAAGACCAAGCTGCTCATTGCCGCCGCAACCGCCACTTTGCTGGCTTCCTGCGGTTCGCAGTCGACCTCGCGCGACCAGATTCGCGCTGTCGGCTCATCGACTGTTTATCCCTTTGCCAAGGCCATTTCGGATTCGCTCGCCAAGTCGAACGCCGAAATCAAGTCGCCGATCATCGAATCGACCGGCACAGGCGCTGGCATGAAGCTGTTCTGCGCCGGCGTCGGCGTGCAGCATCCCGACATCGTCAACGCCTCGCGCCGGATCAAGAAGTCGGAATTCGAAGACTGCCAGAAGAACGGCGTGAAGGACATCATCGAGGTCCAGGTCGGCCTTGACGGCATTGCCTTCGCCGAAGCCAAGTCGGGTCCGGGCGTTCCGCTGACTCAGGCCGACGTCTACAAGGCGCTGGCCGCCAACCCGTTCGGCAAGCCCAACACCGCCAAGAACTGGTCGGATGTGAACCCGGCCCTGCCGGCGATCCCGATCCTGGTCTATGGTCCGCCGTCGACCTCGGGAACGCGTGACGCGCTCAAGGAACTGGTCCTGATGAAGGGCTGCGATACCGACCCGGCGATGAAGGCGCTGAAGGACAGCGACAAGGAGCAGCACGAGAAGATCTGCACCGAAGTGCGCAGCGACGGCGCCTATGTCGATGCCGGCGAGAATGACAACCTGATCGTCCAGAAGCTGGAAGCCAATCCCAAGGCGCTTGGCGTGTTCGGCTTCTCCTATCTGGAAGAAAACGCCGACAAGCTGAAGGGCTCGCCGATGAACGGCATCGACCCGACCTATGCTTCGATCGCCGATTTCAGCTATCCTGGCGCTCGCCCGCTTTACATCTATGTCAAGGCAGCCCACGTCAGCGCGATCAAGGGGCTCAAGGAATTCATGGGCGAATGGGCCAAGAACTGGAGCAAGGGCGGACTGCTCGCGCGCCAGGGCATGGTTATCTCACCGGATGACGTCCAGGCCAAGAATGCCAAGGTGGTCAGCGAACTGACCGTCCTGGACGCCAGCAGCCTCAAGTAAGCGAAAAACAGGACCGAAACGAACGATGTCGCCAGCCACTCCTCTCCTGCTCGCCCTTGGGCTGGGTCTGGTTGCATGGCTGGCGGCGCGTTCCAAGGCTTGGGCGTTCAAGCGCGCGGCCCCGCCGGGGACGCGCGCGCCGCTGCATTCACTGCCCAATTACCACGGCTGGTACGTGGCCCTGTGGACGATCATTCCCGCGGCGCTGTTCGCGATCGCCTGGAATGGCATCAGCCCCGGGCTGATCCTGGCCCAGGTCACTGCTGACCCGGCCGCTGCCAATTTGCCATCCTTCGGGATCGAACGCGATTCGATCTTGGCCGAAGCCTATGCCGCCGCCGCCGCCGGAACGAGCTTTGGCGCGTTCAATCCGGCCGCCAATGCCCTGGTCCAGCCCTTCCGCGAGGCGCTGGGCTTGTACGGAACGATCGGCATTGTCGTCACCCTGCTGCTCGGCTTGATCGGCGGAACCTACGCCTTCCTCAAGCTGCGCGCCGATTTCACTGCCCGCACCCGGGTCGAGCGCGCGGTAATGGTCGGCCTGCTGCTGGCCTCGCTGGTGGCAATCCTGACCACCTTCGGGATTGTCGCTTCGCTGATGTTCGAGACGATCCGCTTCTTCGGTTTCGTCAGTCCGGCCGAATTCCTGCTGGGCACACATTGGGGGCCTGATCCGATGGCCGCTCCGGGCGCTAACCTGGGGCAGAACTACGGTGCGATTCCGCTGTTCTGGGGCACGATCTTCATTGGCGCGATCATTGCCATGCTGGTCGCCATCCCGCTTGGCCTGATGAGCGCGATCTTCCTCACGCAATATGCCTCGGCCAATGTTCGCAAGTGGATGAAGCCGCTGCTTGAGATCCTGGCCGGCGTGCCGACCGTGGTCTACGGCTATTTTGCCGCGCTGACCGTCGCCCCGCTGGTGCGCGATGCCGCCCATGCCGTGGGCATCGCCAGTGCCTCAAGCGAAAGCGCCATGGCCGCAGGCCTGGTCATGGGGATCATGATCATCCCGTTCGTCTCCTCGATGGCCGACGATTCAATCGCTGCTGTTCCCCAGGCCATGCGCGACGGCAGCCTGGCGCTGGGCGCGACCACTTCCGAAACGATCAAGAAAGTGCTGATCCCGGCTGCGCTCCCCGGCATTGTCGCCGGCGTGATGCTGGCCGTCAGCCGCGCGATCGGTGAGACAATGATCGTGGTAATGGCCGCCGGTGCAACCGCGCGGCTTACCGCCAACCCGTTCGAATCGATGACTACCGTGACTTTCCAGATCGTCGCCATGCTGACCGGCGAAGGCAGCTTCGACCATCCGGCAACGCTGTCGGCCTTTGCCTTGGGTTTCGTGCTGTTCTGCGTCACCCTGACCCTCAACTTCATCGCCCTGCGCGTCGTCAAGCGGTTCCGCGAAGCTTATGAGTAACGTCTCCTCTGCCCGCCTGAAGGCCCGCTATGCGGCCGAGCGCCGCTTCCGCGCGCTGGGCCTGGTCGCCGTGGTGTTTTCGGCCCTGGTCCTTGCCTTCCTGCGCGTCAGCATGACGGCCAACGCGGGTGGGGGGTTCAAGCGGGCCGAGCGGCGCTTGCCGGGCGACTTCGCTGCCTGCGGCATGACGG
>JBEGOD010000241.1:0-8159 GCA_041182185.1 Pseudomonadota bacterium | reverse complement strand
GCATCGTCCCACTTGCCCTGCGCGGCAAGCGCCATGCCGAGGCATTGCCCGGGTTCGGCGCGGGCCGAGCCCTTGGCGCTGTCGCGCCACTCCTCGGCAAAATTTGCCGCCTCCGCCGGGCTCTCGCCGAGCAGCTTGCGGCACTGGGCGGCCTGCGACGGCGGTACGGCCGGGGCGGCAGCCTCGGGCTTGTTGCGCGGGATCTCAAGCGGGGCCTGCGGCAGCGAACCGCCCGCCCCGACGCCGACACTGGGGCCGATCTGGGCAAGAAGAGGCAGCAGGATGAACAGGATCATGGGAGCTCCGCGCCAAACAGGCATTGCAGGACCCGCAGCAGCAACGCGATATCGGCATCGCGGCTGAGGCGGTGATCGCCGTCCTTGATCAGGATCACCTGAACATCATCCGAATGGAGCTGTTCGGACAGGGTCAGCGCCAGTTCCCATGGGACATCCGGATCGCGCTGGCCGTGGAGCAGGCGGACCGGACAAGTGAGCGCAATCGACCGCTCCAACAAGCGTTGAGCCTGCCCGTCGGCCCAGAACCTGGCGTGGGTCGGCGTCGGCTCAGGGCCATAGGGATTGTCCTCCAGCACGGTCTTGCCAGCCGCCAGCGCAGCCTGCTGGTCCGCATCATAGCCCCAGTCGGTAAAGTCCGGCGCGGCGGCGATCCCGACCAACGCGTGAACCCGCTCCGGAATCGCCAGTGCTGCCAGGAGCATCAGCCAGCCGCCCATCGACGACCCGATCAGCACGACCGGGCCATCCACCCGGGCCGCGATCAGCGCCAGCACCTCATCGCGCCAGTGGGTGAGTGCGCCATCGGCAAAGTCTCCATCACTTTCCCCGCAGCCGGAATAGTCCAGCAGCAGGCAGGCACGCCCTTGGCCAGCCGCCCAGTCGAACACCGCGCAGGCCTTGCTGCCGGCCATGTCGGACATGTAGCCGGGCAGGAAGACCAGCGTCGGGCCTTCACCCGGCGTGAATCGAAAGGCGATGCGGCGCCCATCGGGCAGGGCGTGAAAGCGGGTCTCGGTCATCATGGCCTGTCTGCGCCATTGCCCCGTCACAATTCAAGGCTAGTCTGCGCCGCTCAGGATGAGGGAGAGAATGATGCTGCCACCGCCGCCCAAGGCGCCGCCGCTTGCCGCGAGCCGCCGCCATGCCCTGAAGCTGGGCCTGCTGGGCCTGGCTGGGATCGGCACCCCCGCACTGGCGCAAGGCAACAAGGGCTTCACGCATTGCGTCGCCAGCGGTGAGCCTGGACCGGACCAGATTTTGCTCTGGACGCGCTATGCCAGCGCCGACGAGGTCCCATTGAAGTGGGAACTGGCCGAGGATGCCGACTTCGCCCGGATCGTTGTCTCGGGCGATGCCGTGGCCTCTCCTGCCAATGACTGTTGCGCCCGGGCCTGGGCCAAGGGGCTCAAGCCCGGCCAGTGGTACTTCTACCGCTTCATCGCCCCCGATGGCGAGAAGTCGCCGGTCGGACGGACCAGGACGCTCCCGGTCGGCAAGGTCGACAAGTTCCGGATCGCGGTCTTCTCTTGCTCCAACTACGGTTTCGGCTGGTTCAACGCCTATGGCCATGCGGCCGAGGCCGGCGATTTCGACCTGGTGCTGCACCTGGGTGACTACTTCTACGAATACAAGCGCGGCACTTATCCCGACGCCAGGGAAGGCTTGGCCGAGCGCCTGCTGCCGATCGATGAAGCCGTGACCCTGGCCGGCTATCGCGAGCGCTTTTCGACCTATCGCAATGATCCGGACCTGCAGCGGCTGCACCAGCTCTATCCGGTGATCACCATGTGGGACGACCATGAGGTAGCGAACGATGCCTGGAAGGACGGGGCCGAGAACAATCAGCCGGAAACGGAAGGCCCCTATGCCCTGCGCGAGACTGTGGCCGAGCAGGCCTATCGCGAGTGGCTGCCGGTGTCCGAAGCCTATTGGGCGCAGTACGAAATCGGCAAGCTGGCCACGCTGTTCCGGCTGGAAACCCGTCATCTCGCCCGCGACAAGCCCTTCGACCTGAGCGACCTGATGAAGGGCAAGCGCGGGCCCCAACTTGAAGCCGCGCTCACCGCCTTCCGCGACGGGGCCTGGCGCGATCCGGCCCGGACGCTGATGGGGACCGAGCAGGAGGCCTGGCTGGCCAAGAGCCTCAAGGCCTCGACCAAGGCTGGCAAGCCCTGGCAGGTCCTGGCCCAGCAAATCATCATGGGCCAGACCGGATTCGGCAAGGACCTGATCGGCGGGATGACCAAGGATGTCGATCCGGCGATGCGCGCCCGGATCCTCGCCGCCGCCCGCGCCCAGCAAAGCGGCGTACCCTATGCGATGGACATGTGGTCAGGCTATCCGGCGGCGCGCGAGCGGCTCTACCAGTCCGCGCTCGATGCCAATGCCAACCTGCTGGTTCTGGCGGGCGACAGCCACAATGCCTGGGCCTTTGACCACAGTCACAAGAACGAGCCGGTTGGGGTGGAAATGGCCGGACAGAGCGTTACCTCGCCCGGGTTCGAGCACTATCTTGGCTGGGTCAAGCCGGACGCCCTGGCGCGGGACGTCATGGCCGCGAGCCCCATGCTCAAGTGGTGCGACACCAGCCAGCGCGGCTATCTGGCGCTGGAACTGACGCCCAAGGCGGCAACCGGCGAATGGCGTTTCCTCCAGACTATCCGGCAAAAGGGCACCGCGCTTGCAGGAACCAAGCGAATGACCGTGCTGGCCGGGCAGCGTCGCTTCAGTTGAAGCGCTTGGTGCCCCAGCCAAGCGACCATTCCTCGGCATCCGGATCCTTGGCGCAGGCCTGCCGCAAGGCCTGGAACTGCGCCGCGGTCAGCGCTGGGCGATAGGGGATGTCCGGCTTTACCGCCGCCTTGAACGCCTGCTCGCGTTCGGCCGTATCGGGGTGGCTGTTGAGGTAGCTCAATTGCGGGTTGCCGGCGGTTGGATCCAGCTTGCGCAGCCGGCCGAAGAAGGCCGCGGTAGCCGCCGGCGAGATATCGGCCGCCGCCAGCCGCATGCGCGAATAGGTATCGGCCTCGCGCTCGGCCTCGCGCGAATAGCCCATCGCCGCGACCCCGCCGAGCGTCCCGCCGATATCGCTGTTGGCCCCGCTCAGCAGCACCGAGAGCCCGAACTGGCGCAGCAGCGCCTGCATCACGTGGCGCTTGCGAACATGGCCGACCTCGTGCGCCAGCACCCCGGCCACCTCGTCGGGCGACTTCGCCTCCTGCACCAGCTGGTCGAAGATCAGGATCCGCCCGCCGGGCAGGGCCACGGCATTGACCATGTCGATCTTGGCAAGCTGGACCGTGACCGGCGTCTTGCCATCATCGACCTGCCGGACCAGCGCCGCCAGTGCCGCATCGCTTTCAGGAGTGGAACAGGTGAAGGGTTCAAGGTCGCCGACCAGCGCCGAGCCGATCCGGCGCTCCCAGCTTTCCGGGACCAGCGGGCCGAGCCAGCTTGGCGCAGTCATGACCACCGCCACGGCAGCAGCGCTGACCACGGCCAGTACCGCAGTGGCACGGATCAGCCCGACCCGGTCGATCCAGCCGCCGTACTTGGCACCCTTGGGCAGCCGCTCCAGCAGCGCCGGCGCGGCATCGAGCGGGACCAGCAGCCGCCAGCCAGCGCGATCGTGGTGACCATAGACCAACCGGTCGCCGCGATGCTCGATGAAGGTCAGCGCAGCGGCGGGGATCGTTTCAGTTTCGCCCCCGGCCCGGACAACCGCCAATCCGGCGTCTTGCCAGCCCAGCGTGACCGGGTGGCGGATCGCGCTGGTCCCGTCGAACAGGTCGGCGGCAACGCCATCCGCCATCCTCAGATCGCCCCCATGTCAAAGGCGTCGAGCAGGCCTTCGCCTTCGCGCAGCTCCTTGGTGGTGGACTGGGTCAGGTGATCGACCTCGACATAGCCGAAGGCATGGAGGTGCCGCACTCCGAAGGACCAGTGGCGATAGGTCAGGAAGATCGCCCCGACCCCCAGGGTCAGCACTACCAGCGCGACATCGCCCAGGAACAGCTTGAGCCAGTCCTTGGTCGAGGCGGTAAAACCGAAGCTCAGTGTGCTGAGGCTGGTCGACTCGACCATCTGGCGGAAAAACTTGGCGTAAAAGGCCAGCACGACCAGGCCGAAGATGAAGTAGAAACCGAAGACCGCACCGATCCCGGCCAGGACCGAGCCGGCACTGCCGGGTCCACCGGAGCCGCCGCCCGCCATCGCGATCGGAACGACCACCACGGCCGCCGCGATCAGCGCCAGGAAGGGCGCGGCATAGCACAGCAGAAAGCGGCCCATCAGGCCTTCGACCCGGCCGTCCGCCGCGAACTTGTAAGGGCCAAAGCTCATCGCGCCCCAGCGCTCATTCCACAGCGAGACCATCGACCAGGGGATCAGCAAGCCCAGCGCGATCGTGCCGACGAAGTTCTTCCACATGTAGGAGACGCCATAGGCCATTCCGGGATCATCGCTCCCGCCGCGGATTCCGCGCCAATAGGTGCGGGCCAGGCGATAGCGCAGTGCCCGAAACCGGGCGACGCCGACCAGCCAGTAGACCAGCAGGAAAAAGGCGAGGCCCAGCACACCGGCGGTCAACCCATCGCCGTTCAGCACCAGTCGCTGGATCAGGAAGTTAAACGCGATCAGCGGCAGGCCGATCACGAAGAACACCATCACCGCGCCCTTGAACAATTCCAAGCCGGTGCCGGCCCATTCGAACCGGTCATCGATGAAGCGGGTGCGCGACCACAGATAGCGCCGGGTGCGGGCCGTGGCCCAGAAGCGATAGAATCCCAGGGTGACGATCGTCAGCAGCAGGTTGGTGAAGGCAATCGGCGCATATTCCTGCCAGGTGCCGTGGAATTCAAAGGCCTTGTCTGCGTTCTCTTCGGTCATGCCGTCCCCCCAAGCGGTATTGCACGGGAGAGGAAACGATTGCCGCGCAAAGGTAAAGTCAAAAATGGCCCAGGCCCTGTCCGGCAACTGGACAGTAATACCTGCGGTGGTAAAGAAGCGGCATGGTTCTGCGGATCGCCCTGACCCTGACGACTACCACCACCCCGGCTTGCCGGGGGCGGAGCGCGTTGGCCGGAAGCCAAACGCTGCCCCGCCGCCTGGTTTCGGGCGGCTGGTGTCTCCTCCCGAAATCGCCGAAACCCGACACCGCCCCTTCCGGCGCGCGCGGACCTGTGCCAAAGCGCGCCGAAATCAGACGAGTGCCTGCAATGTCCGAACTGCTCAAGATCAGCCTGCCCGATGGTTCCGTGCGCGAGATGCCCGCCGGTTCGACCCCGGCCGATGTCGCCGCGGCGATCGGCCCGGGCCTCGCCAAGGCGGCGCTGGCCGCGCGGATCGATGGCGAGCTGGTCGACCTGACCCGGCCCTTCACTGGCGACGCCAGTCTCGCGCTGATCACTTCGCGCGACGAGGCCGAGGCGCTCGACCTCGCACGGCATGACTATGCCCACGTCCTGGCCGAAGCGGTCCAGGCGCTGTTTCCGGGCACGCAGATCACCTTCGGGCCCAGCACCGACGATGGCTTCTATTACGACTTCGCCCCCGCCGAGCGCCCCTTCACCGAGGAAGACCTGCCCGCGATCGAGGCCGAGATGCGGCGTATCATCCAGGCCGACAAGCCGCTGCGCCGCGAGGTCTGGAGCCGCGAGCAGCTAATCAGCCGCTGGAAGCAGCAGGGCGAGAGCTTCAAGGCCGAATGGGCTGCCGAACTGCCGGGCGACGAACCGCTGACGGTCTACTGGTCGGGCGATGACTGGCTGGATATGTGCCGCGGGCCGCACCTGCCCTCCACCGGCAAGCTTGACGCCCAGGCCTTCAAGTTGACGCGCGTTTCGGGCGCCTATTGGCGCGGCGATCAGAACAACGCGATGCTGAGCCGGATCTATGGCACCGGCTGGCTCAACAAGAAGCAGCTCGATGCCCACCTGACCCGGCTGGAAGAGGCCGCCAAGCGCGACCACCGCAAGCTGGGCAATGAGATGGACCTGTTCCACCTCCAGCAGGAAGCGCACGGCTCGGTCTTCTGGCACCCCAAGGGCTATCTGATCTGGCGCGAGCTGGAGGCCTATATGCGCCGCGCGATCGACGGCGCCGGCTACCGCGAGGTCAAGACCCCGCAGGTGATGGACGCGCGCCAGTGGGAGCAATCCGGCCACTGGGGCAAGTACCGCGAGAACATGTTCGTGATCCCCGACGAAGTGCCCAACGTCGATGACGAGGGCCCGGTGATTTCGGGCGAGGCCGACTGGATGGCCCTGAAGCCGATGAACTGCCCGGCCCACGTCCTGATCTTCCGCCAGGGGATCAAAAGCTACCGCGACCTGCCGCTGCGGATCTACGAGAACGGCTGCTGCCACCGCAACGAGCCGCACGGCGCGCTCCACGGGCTGATGCGGGTGCGCCAGTTCACCCAGGATGACGCCCACATCTTCTGCCGCGAAGACCAGATCGTCGCCGAAGTGAAGGCCTTCTGCGAGTTGGCCGACCGGGTCTATCAGGACTTCGGCTTCACCTATTCGATCAAGCTGGCGCTGCGCCCCGAAAAGCGCTTCGGCAGCGATGCCGATTGGGACAAGGCCGAGAACGAGCTGCGCAATGCCGTGATCGAGGCAGGCCTGGCCACCGAGCAATACGGCTGGGAAGAATTACCGGGCGAGGGCGCGTTCTATGCCCCCAAGCTCGAATGGCACCTGACTGACGCGATCGGCCGGACCTGGCAGGTCGGCACGATCCAGTCCGACCGCGTCCTGCCCGAGCGGCTTGATGCGAGCTATATCGGCGAGGACGGCGAGAAGCACCGCCCGGTCATGCTGCACCGCGCGATCTTCGGCTCTTACGAGCGCTTCATCGGCATCCTGATCGAGCACTTCGCCGGCAAGCTGCCGGTCTGGCTCGCCCCGGTCCAGGCCGTGGTGGCGACGATCGTGTCGGACGCCGATGGCTATGCCGCGGAAGTCGCCGACCAACTCAAGGCCGCCGGGATCCGGGTCGAGACCGACTGCCGCAACGAGAAGATCAACTACAAGGTCCGCGAACACTCGCTGCAGAAGGTTCCGCACCTGCTGGTGGTCGGCAAGCGCGAGGCCGAGGAAGGCACCGTCGCCGTGCGCACCCTCGGCGCTGAGCACCAGAAGGTCATGCCCTTGGCCGAGGCGATTGCACTGCTGAAGAGCGCAGCCACGCCGCCGGATCGGCGCTGATCTTGCTGGGGCTCGGGGGGGACCAAATTGCGATAGCGCTGGCAGCTGCACTGGCGGCCGCCTTTGTGCGCGGCCTCGCCGGATTTGGCATGGCGATCCTGCTGGTGCCCGTGCTGGGCCTGGCAATTCCGCCAGCCGAAGCCGTGGTCACCGCCAACTGGCTGGGGATCTTCATCGGCCTGGTGGGCCTCCGCGCACTGCTCGGGGCAAGCGAGCGCTCGGCCTTCGTGATCGGCGGCGTGGCCATGCTGGCAACGCCGCTGGGGGTATGGCTGCTCTCGATCACCGATCCAGCGCTTGCCCGGCTGATCATCGCACTCGTGGCGCTCGGCGCCTTCGGCCTGGTCCTCCTGCCCAAGCGGCCTGATGGCCACCAGCCCAGCACAGTCGAGACCGGCGGCACCGGGATCGCCTGCGGCGTGCTGACCGGCTTTGCGGGCATGCCCGGGGTGCCGGTGGTGCCGTTCTACCTGCGCCGCAGACTCGCGCCGCAATTGGCGCGTGCCTCGATGATGACGATCTTCCTTGCCACTTCGATCGCGGGCGTGGGTTCAGCCGTAGCACTGCGCGTCGCCACCTGGCGCGAGCTGCTGCTGGCTGGATTGTTGTTCCCGGCGGTGCTGATCGGCAATGCGCTGGGCAACAAGGCCTTCGGCAAGGTCAGTGATACGGCCTGGCGACTGTTTGTCGGGTTCGTGCTGGGCGCAACCGCGCTCGCTGCGCTGTGGCGACTGCTACACGCCTAACCGGCGAGGATCAGCGCCAGCGCGCAGCCGCACACCACCGTGCCGCGCAGCAGATCGCGCGAGTGGGCAGCAGCAAAGGCAAGGGCTTTGGCCATGGCGGCGTTATCGCGCCGCGCGGGTTACCAAGTGCTTAAGCGCTGGCACTGCCCGACATGTCCTGGCGGCGATCGGCGGCAAAGGCGCCC
>JBEGOD010000240.1:0-8387 GCA_041182185.1 Pseudomonadota bacterium | reverse complement strand
CCGCGCCAAGCTGATCGACTGGCTGGCGGCCGGATCCCACGCCAGCCGCATCGCCGCCGTCCGGCCTGCGCACCAGCGCCATGGTGGCTCTGGCGCGCTTTACGTCGTGCTGCGCCGGCCTCGCTAAGAAGGCTTGGGCCAAAAAAGACGCCCCCCGCGCAGTGAAGCGCGAGGGGCGGCAGGGAGGAACTTGTCAGGCGCGGGTCAGAAGTGGCCCGTTCTCCTAGAAGTTGACCGTCGCCGTCACGAAGACCTGGCGCGGGTTGCCGTAGAAGGCAGTCAGGGTGCCTTCGCGGCCCAGCGCCGGGATCAGCGCCCCGGTGACCGGATTGGTCAGCGGCACCCCGGTCGTGGCATTGCCGGCCATGAAGTTGTAACCCGAAGTCTTGTACTGCACGTCGAACAGGTTCTTGCCGTAGACGCCCAGGGTCCAGCGCTTGCCCGGGGCCGAATAGATCAGCGAGGCATCGACCAGCTGGTAAGCGCCCTGATCGAGATAGGGGTTGGGCACTTCGAACTGGTAGGTCGTGCTCTTGAACGAGACGCCCGCCGTTGCCGTCAACGAGCCGTCGCCCAGCTCCGCGCGGTAGCTGGCCTGGGCATTGCCGGTCCAGGCCGGGGTGTTCTGCACCTTGCGGAAGGCTGCCACGTCGGTCGGGACCGAGGCGATGTTGGTGATGTACTTCTGGAACTTGGCGTCGATGTAGCCGAGCGAGCCCGACAGGGTCAGCGCGCCCAGGTTGGCGCGGGCTTCGAATTCCACGCCCTGCATCCGCGCCTTGCCGGCGTTGGAAACCACGCCGCAGAAGCTGGGCAGGCCCGACACGGTGCAGGCGACCGAGCCCGGGATCTGCACGTCGGTATAGTCCATCCGGAACGCTGCCAGCGCGATGTTTAGCTTGCGGTCGAGCAGCGCAGCCTTGTAGCCCACTTCGTAGCTATCGACCTTCTCGGGCTTGAAGCTCAGGAAGGCGGCGATCTCGGCATCCGAACGCACGCCATTGCCATCCAGGTCAGGCGCGTTGACGCCGGCCCCGCGTGGGTCGAAGCCGCCGCCCTTGAACCCCTGCGAGTACGAGATGTAGAGGTTCTGATCGTCGGCCGGCTTGAAGCTGAGCGAGGCGCGCGGGGTGAACTTCTTGAAGGTGCTCTTGCCCTTGAAGTTGGTGCCCGGTGCGCCAAAGGCTACGCCCGCCCCGCCGAACACTGGCGAACCGCCGCCCAGGTAGTTCTGGCGCAGGATCGTCGCCTTGCGTTCGTCCCAGGTATAGCGGCCGCCGACCGACAGGCTGACCTGGTCGGTCAGGTCATAGGTGAAGTCGGCAAAGGCAGCCAGGGTATCGGTGCCGACATCGGCGCTGGTGAATGCAGTCAGGCCGTTGAGGGTGGTGAACAGCCGCACGTCGAACTGGGTCAGCGCCGAGGCATTGAGGTAGTAGGCGCCGATCAGGCCGTTGAAGCGGCCGGAATTGATCAGCAGCTGCAGTTCCTGGCTGGTCTGGGTGTTCTTGTAGATGCCTGGAACGTCGACATCGGTCGCCGGCAGTGCGTCGAAGTCGATCGGCGAGGCCGAATCGTCCTTGCGATAAGCGGTGATCGAGCGGACGGTCAGGGTATCGTTCAGCTCACCTTCCATGAACAGCGAGACGCCCCAGGCCTTCACGTCCTGGGTGGGCGAAACGAGGCCGCCCTGGGTGTCGTAGACGTTGCTCAGCATCGGGGTATTGGTGAACTGGCTGGGAATCAGCCGGTGCCCGCCGCGCTCGTTCGAGGCATCGTGGGTGTAATCGCCCGAAAGGCGCGCGAAGAAGCCGTCGCCATGCACTTCCATGGTGCCGCGGCCGGCCCAGATGTCCTTGTTGTAATTCTCGCGCCCCGTGGTCAGGTTGTCGCCGAAGCCGCCGCGCGACAGCCGCGCGAGCGAGCCGCCAAGCCGCAGCGTGCCGTCACCCACCGGGGTGCTGGCGGTGATCACGCCGTCAGCCTGGTTGTAAGTGCCATAGGTGCCGCGCAGCGACAGGCGGGGATCGTTGTCGATCTTGCGGGTCACGTACTTGACCGCGCCGCCGACGGTGTTGCGGCCATAGAGCGTGCCCTGGGGCCCGCGCAGCACTTCGATGCGCTGGACGTCATAGATATCGACCACGGCGGCCTGCGGGCGGTTCAGATAGACATCGTCAAGATAGATGCCGACGCCCTGTTCGAAGCCCGAGACCGGATCCTGTTGGCCGACGCCGCGGATGAAGGCGGTGAGGGTGGAGTTGGTCGCGCGGCTGGCCTCCAGCGTGACGTTGGGGGCCTGTTCGGCCACGGCGGTGATGTCGATCGCGCCGGTCCGCTCCAGCTGGTCGGCCGACAGCGCGGTGATCGCGATTGGCACGTCGGTCAGGTTTTCCTCGCGGCGGCGGGCGGTGACGATGATTGCGTCATCGGCTTCGCTGGCGCCTGCTTCCTGGGCCAGGGCGGGGGTGGAAAGGCCGGCAAAGGCGCTGGCGATCAGCGAGGCTCGGCACAACAGGGCAGTGGTACGCATCATGGGGCTCCTCCCAAAGAATCCTCCGGCCCGCGCGGACTTGCCCGCAGGCTCTGAGAACGGCTTATATAAAAGTTGAACCAACTTTCAACTTGTATAAGCTTGCGTCGAGCGAAAGGACGCGCGAATGATGGGGAAACGTGGCGCAAGTGCCACAGGGGCGGCCCCGGCCACCCGCCGGAAGGGGAGCGAAAAGATGGACGCTGCGGCCAGCCCGCTGCCGCGCGAGCCGCGCACCGAACGCGGCCGCCGCACCCAGCGCGCGATCCTTGATGCCGCCGCCGCCGAATTCGGCGACAAGGGCTTCCACGACAGCTCGATCGTTTCGATCACCCAGCGCGCCGGCGTGGCGCTGGGCAGCTTCTATACCTACTTCGAAAGCAAGGAGGCGCTGTTCAAGGCGCTGGTGCTCGACATGTCCGACCAGGTCCGCCAGCTCGCCCTGCCCATCGTTGCCGAAGCACTCGACCCGGTTGAAACCGAACTGTCGGTCCTGACCCGGTTCCTCGAATTTGCGCGCGAGCATAGCGAAATCTACCGGATCATCGACGAAGCCGAATTCGTCGCGCCGGAAGCCTGGCGGGCGCATTACTATGGCGGGGCCGGCCGCATCTTTGCCCGCCTCAAGGCCGCCCAGCAACGCGGCGAGATCACCGGTGAAGTCGACGAGATCCATGCCTGGGCGATCATCGGCATGAACGTATTCCTTGGTCTGCGCTACGGCGTGCTGGAGCGCGACCGCTCGCCCGAGGAAGTCGCGATCATTGCCAACCAGCTGCTGCAACGGGGACTGCGCTAGACCTTGCCCGCCCGCGCGGCTATGCGCCGCCCACCATGTCCTCGCCAGCTTCCAACCGCCGCACCTTTGCCATCATCTCGCACCCTGACGCGGGCAAGACCACGCTGACCGAAAAACTGCTGCTGCAGGGCGGGGCAATCCACCTGGCGGGTGAGGTCAAGGCGCGCGGCGCGGCGCGGCGGGCGCGGTCGGACTGGATGAAGATCGAACAGCAGCGCGGGATTTCGGTGACCAGCTCGGTCATGACTTTCGAGCGCGACGGCGTGACCTTCAACCTGCTCGACACGCCGGGCCACGAGGACTTCTCCGAAGACACCTATCGCACGCTGACGGCGGTCGATTCCGCGATCATGGTGATTGACGCGGCCAAGGGGATCGAGCCCCAGACCCGCAAGTTGTTCGAGGTCTGCCGCCTGCGCTCGGTCCCGATCATCACCTTCGTCAACAAGGTCGACCGCGAAGGCCGCTCGGTGTTCGAGACGCTGGATGAGGTGGCCGATGCCCTGGCGCTGGACGTCTGCCCGATGGCCTGGCCGATCGGCATGGGCGGCGAGTTCAAGGGCGTGCTCGATTTCGCAACTAACCAGATCAGCCGGCCGGAAGGCGACAGCCGCGAGTTCCTGGGCAAGCGCGAGCTGGCGACGGCGGACAATATCCCGGCCGATATCGCCGATGAGATCGAACTGGCCCAGGCCGGCTATCCCGCCTTCGACATCGAAGCCTATCGCAATGGCGACCTGACCCCGGTCTATTTCGGCTCGGCGCTCAAGAATTTTGGCGTGGCCGAGCTGATCGACGCGATTGCGAAATATGCCCCGCCGCCGCGCCCGCAGCCCAGCGATGCCGGGGTAATCAGCCCCGATGGCAAGGAAGTGACCGGCTTCATCTTCAAGGTCCAGGCCAATATGGACCCGCAGCACCGTGACCGGATCGCTTTCATGCGGCTGGTCTCGGGCACCTTCAAGCGCGGCATGAAGCTGACCCCCTCGGGCAGCGGCAAGCCGATCGCGATCCATTCGCCGATCCTGTTCTTTGCCCAGGACCGCGAGATTGCCGACAGCGCCGAGCCGGGCGACATCATCGGCATCCCCAACCACGGCACGCTGCGGGTGGGCGATACGCTGAGCGAGACCAACAAGGTCCGCTTTACCGGCCTGCCCAATTTCGCGCCAGAAATCCTGCGCCGCGTTGCGCTGAAGGATCCGACCAAGACCAAGCAGCTGCGCAAGGCGCTCGACGACCTCAGCGAAGAGGGCGTGATCCAGGTGTTCTATCCCGAAATCGGCGCGCAGTGGATTGTCGGCGTGGTTGGCCAGCTCCAGCTCGAAGTGCTGATCAGCCGGCTGGAGGCGGAGTACAAGGTCGAAGCCATGCTCGAAGCCTCGCCCTTCGATACCGCGCGCTGGATCAGGGGCAGCGATGCCGCGCTGAAAGCCTTTGCCGATTTCAACCTGTCGAACCTGGCCAAGGACCGCGACGGCGATCCGGTGTTCATGGCCCGGTCGAGCTGGGATGTCGGCTATCAGCAGGAAAAGAACCCGGACCTGGTCTTCTCGGCCACCAAGGAGCGTTGACCGGGGTTCGGCGCTGGGCCTAGGCTCGCGCCATGGACTTCACCGATCACATCACTGCCGAGCACGAGGCGATGATCGCCCGCCAGGCGATCTTCTTCACCGCCACGGCGGCCAGCGAAGGCCGGATCAACCTCAGCCCCAAGGGGCTGGCCGATACCTTCAAGGTGCTGGGGCCGAACCGGGTCGCCTATCTCGACCTCGGCGGATCGGGCAACGAAACGCACGCGCACCTGGCAGCTGACGGGCGCATCACGATCATGATGTGCAATTTCGAGCAGCCCGCGCTGATCCTGCGGCTCTACGGCCGGGGCCGCCCCGTCCTGCCGCAGGACGCCGAATGGGCCGAACTCGCCGGGCACTTCGCCCTGCTGCCCGGCACCCGCCAGATCGTCGATATTGCGGTGGAGAGCGTGCAGACTTCCTGCGGCTGGGGCGTGCCGATCATGCAGATCGACAAGGAGCGCGAGACGCTGGTCAAGTACCACGCCCAGTCCGATCCGGCGAAGTGGGAGGCCAAGATGGCCACCCGCACCCGCTCGATCGACGGCTTGCCGACCAGGGCGACCGATCGCTTCATCGCCGGGGAATAGCCCGCGCGGTGCAACTCAAGTTCGCCAGCTACAATATTCACAAGGCCGTCGGCACCGACCGGCGGCGCGATCCCGACCGGATCCTGTCCGTGCTGCGCGAGATCGACGCCGATGTCATCGCCCTGCAAGAGGCTGACCGGCGGATCGGGCGGCGCGAAAGCGTGCTCCCGCGCGAGGCGATCGAGGACTATACCCCCTGGCAACCGGTGGCGCTGAACCATCGCCCGGATTCTCTGGGTTGGCACGGCAATGCCCTGCTGGTCCGGCGCGGAATTGCAGTGGCCGAGGCGGGGGTGGTCCCGCTCCCCACGCTCGAGCCGCGCGGGGCGAGCCGCGCCGACTTGCTGATCGAAGGCCAGCGGGTGCGGGTGGTTGGCATGCACCTTGACCTGTCGGGGCTGCGCCGCCGTCAGCAGGTCCGCACGATCCTCGATCACCTGACCCGCTGCGATGGCCACTGCCCGACGGTCCTGATGGGCGATTGCAACGAATGGAGCCTGCATCGCGGCGCGCTGGGCGAGTTTCGCGCGCCCTGGCGGCTACTCACCCCCGGCGCCAGTTTTCCCTCGCGCCGCCCGGTCGGCCGGCTTGATCGACTGGTGCTGTCGGAGCAGTGGGACCAGGCGGAAGCAGGGGTCCATCACTCGGCGCTGGCGGCCAAGGCTTCCGATCATCTGCCGGTCTGGGTGCGGGCGACCTTGCCTAAAAAATAGGCAGATGCGCAGGATTCGAGCGCGTTGCCTGCGTCTTGCGCAATCCTGTTTCACTGATTCCGCTGATTCTCCTGCATAATTCCAAACTGGCACGGCCCTTGCAGAGTCTGCTCCGCCGGGATGGGCCCGGCAGGTAATCAGGGGACGGGCATGAAATTCATCATCGCCATCATCAAGCCCTTCAAGCTTGACGAGGTGCGTGAAGCTCTCGGCGCGATCGGCGTTGCGGGTATGACCGTGACCGAGGTCAAGGGCTTCGGACGGCAAAAGGGACAAACCGAAATCTACCGCGGCGCGGAATATTCGACCAACATGCTGCCCAAGGTGAAGGTTGAAGTCGCAGTGGCTGACGATCTGGCCGACCAGGTGATCGAAACGATCCAGCAGGTCGCCAGCACCGCGTCGATCGGCGACGGCAAGATCTTCGTGCTTGATCTGGCATCTGCCACCCGCATCCGCACCGGCGAAACCGGGGACACGGCCCTATGAGCGCCGGCCCCGACAGGAGGACTTATCCGATGATCCGCAAGATTGTTTGCGGTCTTGGCGCAGCGGGAGCCAGCCTCTTCGCCGCCACGGCCGCTTTCGCGCAAGACGCGAGTGCCGCCGCGACGGAGGCTGCCACCGCAGCCGCTGCCACCGCCGCCTTCACCCCGACTGCCGAAATGGTCAACAAGGGCGACGTGGCCTGGATGCTGGTGGCATCCGCGCTCGTGCTGCTGATGTCGGTGCCGGCGCTGGCGCTGTTCTATGGCGGCCTGGTGCGCGCCAAGAACATGCTCAGCGTGCTGATGCAGGTGCTGACGATCGTCTGCGTCGCGGCGCTGGTCTGGTTCGCCTGGGGCTATTCGATGGCCTTTACCTCGACCGGCTCACCCTTCCCCAAGATCGTCGGCGGCCTGGACAAGGCGTTCCTCGCCGGGGTCGACGTGACAACCTTCGCGGCGACCTTCTCGAACAGCGTCTATCTGCCTGAATATGTCTTCGTCATCTTCCAGATGACCTTCGCCTGCATCACGCCGGCGCTGATCGTGGGCGCTTTCGCGGAACGCGTGAAGTTCACGCCGCTGATCATCTTCACGGTGCTCTGGCTGACCTTCGCCTATTTCCCGATCGCGCACATGGTCTGGTACTGGGCTGGCCCAGACTTCCTCCACGCCGCGCCGGATGACAGCGGCCTGCTGTGGGGCTGGGGCGCGCTCGACTTCGCTGGCGGCACGGTGGTCCACATCAACGCTGGTATCGCCGGTCTGATCGGCTGCCTCGTGATCGGTCCGCGCGTCGGCTTCAAGTCGGAATCCATGCCGCCGCACAGCCTGGTGATGACCATGATCGGTGCCTCGCTGCTGTGGATCGGCTGGTTCGGGTTCAACGCCGGCTCGGGTCTCGAAGCCAATGCCTTCGGCGCGCTGGCCTTCATCAACACCTTCGTCGCCACGGCTGCGGCGGGCGTGACCTGGGCCGTGATCGAACAGATCGTCCACAAGAAGCCTTCGCTGCTCGGCGCGGCCTCGGGTGTAGTGACCGGCCTGGTCGCGATCACCCCGGCGGCGGGCTTTGCCCACCCGGGTACGGCGATCATCCTGGGCGCGGTTGCCACGGTGGTCTGCTTCTTCTTCGTCACCACGGTGAAGAACAAGCTCAAGTACGATGACAGCCTGGACGTCTTCGGCATCCACGCGGTCGGCGGGATTGTCGGCGCCATCGGCACCGGCTTCGTCGCCAACCCGGCCTGGGGCGGCCAGGGCTGGATCGACTACACCGGACCGGTGGCCAAGGCTGGCGAATTCGATCTCTATAGCCAGGTGATGACCCAGATCTGGGCGGTCGGCACCACGGTGCTCTGGACTGGCGTGGTCTCGGCCGTGCTCTTCCTCGGCCTCAAGTACACCATCGGGCTGCGCCCCTCGGTCGAAGCCGAGCGCGAAGGCCTCGACATCACCGAACACGGGGAGCGCGCCTACAACATGTAACGCTCTTCATAGCTTGGCGGGGCCGGGGTTCCTCCTCCTCCTCTCCTCTCCCTGGTCCCGCCTCCAGGCGTTCCTCCTGCGAACGCAAACTAGATGGGCCGGAGCATAACTGCTCCGGCCCCTTTTTTGTTGGCTGCGGACAGGCCATCCGGCCGGTCCTTCGCAATACCGGCCCGCTCCCCCGGCCCAACCACCCCGAGGGTAC
>JBEGOD010000239.1:0-3462 GCA_041182185.1 Pseudomonadota bacterium | reverse complement strand
ATACCTACCTGGGGGAACGCGGCGCGCGCCTGTCGGGCGGCCAGCGCCAGCGCATGGCGATTGCCCGCGCGCTGCTGCGCGATGCACCGATCCTGCTGCTGGACGAGGCAACCTCGGCGCTCGATGCCGAAAGCGAGCAACTGGTCCAGCAGGCGCTGGAACGCCTGATGGCCAGTCGCACCACCCTGGTCATCGCCCACCGCCTGGCGACCGTGCGCGGAGCCGACCGGATCGTGGTGATGGACGGTGGCCGGATCGTCGAACAGGGCAAGCACGACGCGCTGAGCCGCGCCGGGGGGCTCTATTCGCGCCTCGCCGCCCTGCAATTCGACGAAGTGCCAAGCGAGCCCGTCAAGTGACGGGCAAAGGCCTTAAACCCCATTGCTGCGCCGGATAGGGTGCGTCACTAAGGTCACCAGAACACAGATGTTTTGGGGACGAGTCATGAACTTACGCACCTTCACGTTGCTTGCGGCGACCAGCCTTTCGGTCACTCTCGCCGGGCCGGTCAGCGCGCAGCAGTCTGCACCGGCGGCGGTGGCGGCCCCAGCCGCTGCCAAGGAGTATCTCCCGGCAACCTATGGCGGCTGGGGCTTCGATCCGGCCGAGCTCGACCGTGCTGTAAAGCCCGGCGATGATTTCTTTGCTTTTGCGAATGGCAAGTGGTTCGCCAAGAAGGAGGTCCCGCCGCAATACCCCTACAGCGGTGTGGCCCTGGCGCTGCGGCTTGATGCCGAGCGCAAGGTTCGCAAGATCGTGGAGGAAATGGCCGCTGGCAACCTTCCCGAAGGAAGCCTGGAACGGCGCATCGGCGATGCCTATCGCAGCTACCTCGATGTCGCGGCCATCAACGCGGCCGGCCTCGCTCCGGCCAAGCGCTATCTCGACCAGATCGCGGCGATAAAGACGCGTGAGGATCTGGCCCGCGCTTTCGCAGCGCCGGGCTTGCCTTCGCCGCTCGCGGCATTCGTTTCGATCGACCGGCTCAATCCGGGAACGAACACGGTCTATGCCTTCGTCGGCGGACTGGGCCTGCCTGATCGTGACAATTACCTGGTCGAAAATGACAAGAACAAGGCCATGCAGGCCAAGTACAAGGCCTATCTGGCGTTCTTGCTGGGCAAGGCGGGTGAAGCCAATCCCGCCGCTGCCGCCGATCGGGTCTATTCCCTGGAACGGCAATTTGCCGAACTGGCCTGGGACCGGGCGCTTTCCCGCAACCCCGAACTGACGACCAACCAGATGACCCCGGCCGAACTCAAGGCGCTGGCCGGTGGGTTCCCGGTTGACCTGATGCTGGCCGGGCTGAAGCTCGACAAGACACCCGGCATGATCCTGTCGCAGATCCCGCCCAGCGCCGAAAAGGCGGCAAAGCTGGGGCTGACCGCCGATCAGCTCAAGAAGCTGGGCGGCGGCTTCCCGGCGATGTTCGCGCTGCTCAACACCGCGCCGATCGAGGACATCAAGGCCTGGATGACCGTCCGCTTTCTGGCTGGCACCTCGGCCGTCCTGCCGACCGAGTTCGATGACGCCAACTTCGAATTCTACGGCAAGACCCTGCAAGGCCGCGCCCAGCAGCGCGAGCGCTGGCAGCGAGGACTGGATTTCGTGCAGGGCGCCATGGGTGAAGCTGTCGGCAAGATCTATGTCGAGCGCCACTTCCCACCGTCGAGCAAGGCGGCAATGCAGGAGTTGGTCGGAAACCTGCGCACGGCGCTTGGGACCAACCTCAAGACCTTGCCGTGGATGACCCCGACCACGCGCGCAGCCGCACAGAAGAAGCTCGACGCCTTCGGGGTCAAGATCGGTTATCCTGACAAGTTCGAGACCTATGACGGGCTGACGATCACCCCCGGTCAGGCCCTGGCCAATGTCATCGCAATCGGCCAGTGGCAGTGGAACGATCAGCTGGCCGATCTGGCCAGCCCGGTCGACAAGGGCAAGTGGCTGATGACCCCGCAGACGGTCAACGCCTATTACATGCCGCCCGCCAACGAGATCGTCTTCCCGGCAGCCTATCTTCAGCCGCCCTATTTCAATCCAAAGGCCGATGCGGCGGTCAATTACGGCGCGGTCGGGGCCACAATCGGCCACGAGATCGGCCATGGCTTCGACGATCAGGGTTCGCGCTATGATGGCACTGGCGCGCTGCGAAACTGGTGGACCGACGAAGACCGCAAGACCTTTGACGCCCTGGGTGCCAAGCTGGTGGCCCAGTACGACAAGGAATGCCCCTATGACGCCGGCAAGACCTGCCATAGCGGCAAGCTGACGCTTGGCGAGAATATCGGGGATCTGGGCGGGGTTTCGATGGCCTACCAGGCCTATAAACTTTCACTGAAGGGCAAGCCCGCACCCGTGATCGACGGCCTGACCGGCGATCAGCGGTTCTTCCTGTCCTATGCCCAGGCGTGGCGCTGGAAGTATCGCGAGGCTTTCGGCCGGCAGTTGCTGCAGACCGACCCGCATGCGCTGGCGGAAGCCCGCGTTAACGCGGTGCTGCGCAACTTCGATCCCTGGTACAAGGCTTTCAACGTGAAGCCGAACAACAAGCTGTGGCTTGATCCCAAGGATCGCGTCCGGATCTGGTAAAAAACTGCCATAAAGCGCGGGCGCGGCTTGACTTGGCCGCGCCCGCCGCGTTGATCGCGTTGCCATGGACACGATCATTACCGCCATCCTGCTCGGCATCGTCGAAGGCCTGACCGAATTCATCCCGGTCTCCTCGACCGGACACCTGATCCTCGCGGCGGAGATCTTCGGGTACGATGCCGAGGTCTGGAAGGTGTTCAACGTCGTCATCCAGCTCGGCGCGATCCTTGCCGTGGTGGTGCTTTACTGGCGGACCTTCTGGGCAGTGGGCATGGGGCTGCTCCGCTGGCGGCCGGAAAGCGTGGCCTTCCTGCGCAATATCCTGCTCGGCTTCATGCCCTCGGCCGTGCTCGGCTTTGCGCTCAAGGACTATATCGACATCATGCTGGGCAGCCCGATGGTGGTGGCCTGGGCACTGCTGATCGGCGGCATCGCGATCCTGGCAATCGAGAAAGTGGCCAAGCCTGGTCCGGCCAGCGGCGTCGCTCAGCTGCCGGCCAAGCAAGCGCTCGGCGTCGGCTTCATCCAGTGCCTGTCGATGATCCCCGGCGTCAGCCGCTCGGGCGCGACGATCATGGGCGCGCTGGCGATGGGGATCGAGCGCCGCACCGCGGCCGAGTTCAGCTTCTTCCTCGCCATCCCGACGATGATGGGCGCGACCACGCTGGAGCTGTGGGATGCCCGCGCCAGCCTGGCTGGCGGGATGGGCCCGGTCGGCTGGACCGAGATCGCGGTCGGCTTTGCGGTGTCATTCGTCGTCGCCCTGGCGGTGATCAAGGGTTTCGTCGCCTTCGTCAGCCGCGCCGGCTTTGCTCCGTTCGCGTGGTACCGGATCGTCGCTGGGATCCTCGCGATCTGGCTGCTGTCGCG
>JBEGOD010000238.1:0-8608 GCA_041182185.1 Pseudomonadota bacterium | reverse complement strand
GGCCTGAAACGAAAAAGGGGCGGCCCATTGCGGACCGCCCCTCGCTCGGTGGACTGAAAAGTCGTTAGAACTTGAAGCCCAGGCCGACGGTCACGGCATCGCTGTCGCTGACGCCGTTGCCGACGAAGTAGTGGCGATAGGCCACCTTGCCGTAAAGGTTGCTGCCAAAGCCCTGCTCGTAACCGGCACCGGCATGGAGCGAGTCTTTGCACAGGTCGCAGGGCTCGGTGGTGTAGCCGCCATCAACGAACAGCTTGCCCTTTTCCGAAACCTTGGCGCCGAGGCGACCGGTCAGGCCGAAGGCAACCTTGGTGCCCGTGCTGCCGATCTTGTCGCCTGAAACTTCCAGGCCGGCAAAGGCCTTTTCACCAAGGTCGAAATCGTAACCAGCGGCCATACCCCAGAAATCTTCCGTGGTGCCGCCGTCCCAGATCACGCCGCCGCGTGCTTCGACGCGGGCTTCGTTGGCAAGCGCCGGCGTGGCAACAGCCATCGTGGCGGCCAGGGCGATGAGAATCTTGCGCATAGTCGTACTCCTGAATTGCGTCCCCGGGTCGCGGGGAACGGCCCTCAGCTAGGCAGCGGCACCTTGCAGGCGGGTGAACAGTGCGTTCATATAATACAACAGGCCGGTTTAGTGTGGCGCTTATACAACATATTGTTTCGTTAATATGGCAGAAAGTTTCGGATAGTCTGGCGGCAAAACCGGGCCTTGCGGACCGCTGGACAGCGCCCGCAATCCCTGCCAAGCGCCCGGCATGAACACGGCCAATTCCTTCCGCAACCAGCCTGACGAGCGTGGCCATTTCGGCCAGTTCGGCGGGCGCTATGTCGCCGAAACCCTGATGCCGCTGGTCCTGGACCTGGAGCGCGAATATCGCGCCGCCAAGCAGGATCCGGCCTTCCATGCCGAGTTCGACGACCTGCTCGAACACTATGTCGGCCGCCCCAGCCCGCTCTATTTCGCGCCGCGGCTGACCGAGGAATTGGGCGGCGCGCAGGTCTGGTTCAAGCGTGATGAGCTCAATCACACTGGCGCGCACAAGATCAACAATTGCATCGGCCAGATCCTGCTGGCGATCCGCATGGGCAAGACCCGGATCATTGCCGAGACCGGCGCGGGCCAGCACGGCGTTGCCACGGCCACGGTCTGCGCGCGCTTCGGCCTGCCCTGCGTGGTCTACATGGGCGCGACCGACGTGGCCCGGCAGGCCCCCAACGTGTTCCGGATGAAGCTGCTCGGCGCCGAAGTCGTGCCGGTCACCTCGGGCGCGGCGACGCTCAAGGACGCGATGAACGAGGCGCTGCGCGACTGGGTCGCGAACGTGCACGACACCTTCTACATCATCGGCACCGCCGCCGGCCCGCACCCCTATCCGGAACTGGTCCGCGATTTCCAGTCGGTGATCGGCAAGGAAGCCCGCGCCCAGATGCTGAAGCGCACTGGCCGCCTGCCGGACGTGCTGGTCGCCGCGATCGGCGGGGGCAGCAATGCGATCGGCCTGTTCCACCCGTTCCTCGATGATCCCGAGGTGAAGATGCTGGGCGTCGAGGCGGCCGGTCATGGCCTCGACAAGGAACACGCCGCTTCGCTGGCCGGCGGTCGCCCCGGCATTCTCCACGGCAACAAGACCTACCTGCTGCAGGATGAGGACGGCCAGATCACCGAAGGCCACTCGATCAGCGCCGGGCTGGACTATCCCGGGATTGGGCCGGAGCATTCCTGGCTCAAGGAGATCGGCCGGGTCGATTACACCAGCGTGACCGATACCGAGGCGCTGGCAGGCTTCCAGCTGCTGTGCCGCACCGAAGGGATCATCCCCGCGCTCGAACCGGCGCACGCCATCGCCGCCGTCACAAAGCTCGCCCCGACGATGGATAAGGACCAGATCATCCTGGTCAACCTGTGCGGCCGCGGCGACAAGGACATCTTCTCGGTCGCAGAGTACCTTGGGGTGAAGTTGTGACCTATCGGATGCGGCGGGGCTTGACCGGCGCAGCCATTGTGTTTGTGCTGATGACCTGCTTGCTCTTCTTGGGCCGATACGTTTCGGGCAAGGACTTTGATGTGTTGCGATGGTCACTGATTTCGGTCCCGCTTGCCTTGCTGACCGGATTTGGCCTTTTCCGGGAAAGGGACAAGCTGTGACACGACGGGTTCGAAAGCGTCAGCGATCAGCGAACCCGCAGCCCCCAAAACCGGACTACGCCTTGCGGCGCGCCATTTTTGCCTTCCTTTTTCTGCTACCCATCATGCTGGTCCTGCGACTGATCCATAAGCAGGAGCAGTTCCAGGCGACCGACCTGATGTTTGTATTTCTCTTCGCTTCGGCCATGGCCGTGTTTGAATACTTCCGCGCTGGAAAAACCGAACTATGACCCGCCTCTCCGCCGCATTCGCCAAGGGCCGCCCGGCCCTCGTCACCTTCGTCACCGGGGGCGATCCGACGCCGGCTGCCACGCCCGCGATCCTTGATGCGCTGGTGGCTGGCGGGGCTGACGTGATCGAGCTGGGCATGCCCTTTACCGATCCGATGGCCGATGGCCCGGCGATCCAGCAGGCCAACCTGCGCTCGCTAGGCGCCGGCACCCGCACCGCCGATATCCTGCGCATCGCCGCCGATTTCCGCGCGCGGCACCCCGACGTCCCGCTGGTGCTGATGGGCTATGCCAACCCGATGACCATTCGCGGGTCCGAATGGTTTGCCGATCAGTGCCATGCCGCCGGCGTCGACGGGGTGATCTGCGTCGACATCCCGCCCGAGGAAGACCCGGAACTGGGCCCGGCGCTGCGGGCCAAGGGCATTTCGCTGATCCGCCTCGCCACTCCCACCACCGATGACGCGCGACTGCCGGCGGTGCTGGAGGGCTCGTCGGGCTTCCTCTATTACGTCTCGGTCGCGGGGATCACGGGGATGCAGCAGGCGGCCGTGGGCTCGATCGCTGAGGCGATGGCCCGGATCAAGGCCAAGACCGACATCCCGGTTGCCGTCGGCTTCGGCGTGCGCACGCCCGACCAGGCCGCCGCCTTTGCCAAGGTGGCGGATGGCGTGGTGGTCGGCTCGGCGCTGGTCGATCTGGTCGGCCAGCATGGCGTGAATGCCGCCGGGCCGGTGCAGGAATTGACTGCGGCATTGGCGGCAGCGGTCCATTCGGCTAGGACGACCGCATGAGCTGGCTCAATCGCGTTCGCAAAGCGCTGCCCTTTCAGGACAAGCGCGACACTCCGGACAACCTCTGGATCAAGTGCCCTTCGTGCAGCGAAATGCTGTTCACCAAGGAGTACGAGGAAAACCTCAACGTCTGCCCGCGCTGCGACCACCATGGCCGCATCGGTGCCGAGGCGCGGTTTGCCCAGCTGCTCGATCCGATCTTCACCGTGCTGCCCGCGCCGAAGGTCAAGGAAGACCCGCTGAAGTTCAAGGATTCCAAGAAGTACCCTGACCGGCTGAAAGCCGCGCGCCTCGCCAATCCTTATCCCGATGCCCTGACCAATGCCTTGGGCACGATCGGCGGACAAAAGGCCGTGCTGGGCGTGCAGGACTTTGCTTTCATGGGCGGGTCGATGGGCATGGCCGTGGGCGCGGCTTTCGTGGCCGGCGCGGACAAGGCACTCAAGGAAAAGTGCGCTTACGTGATCTGCACCGCCGCTGGCGGGGCGCGGATGCAGGAAGGCATCCTCAGCCTGATGCAGATGCCCAAGTGCACCGTGGCGATCCGCCGCCTGCGCGCGGCCGGCCTGCCCTATATCGTGGTGCTGACCGATCCGACCACCGGCGGCGTCACCGCCTCCTACGCCATGCTGGGCGATGTCCACATTGCCGAGCCGGGCTGCCTGATCGGCTTTGCCGGCCAGCGCGTGATCCAGGACACGATCCGCGAAAAGCTGCCCGAAGGCTTCCAGCGCGCCGAATACCTGCTGGAACACGGCATGGTCGACATGGTGGTCCACCGCCGTGATCTGAAGGCCCAGCTAGCGCTGCTGCTGGATTACCTGGGGTCCAGCAAGGCGGCCTGATCCCGGTGCGCGATTTCGCCACGTCAGACAGCCCACGCGTCCAGGCGCAGCTTGACCGGCTGGGTGCATTGTCCGTGCCGGATGGCCGGTTTGGCCTCGAAACGATCCGCGCATTGCTGGCCCGGCTGGACGATCCGCACTTGCGCCTGCCGCCGGTGTTCCATGTCGCCGGAACCAACGGCAAAGGCAGCACCTGCGCCTTCCTGCGCGCCATGCTGGAAGCCGAAGGCTACCGCGTCCACGCCACGATCAGCCCGCATCTGGTTCGCTATAACGAGCGGATTCGGCTGGCCGGGAAGCTGATCGATGACGACCGGCTGGCCGAGCTGCTGGCCGAAGTGCTCGACCTGGGCGCGGATCTCAATCCCAGCTTCTTCGAAGTGACCATCGCCGCCGCCTTTGCCGAGTTTGCGCGGGTGCCGGCCGATGTCTGCGTGGTCGAGGTCGGTCTGGGCGGCCGGTTCGACGCGACCAATGCGCTGGAGCAGCCCGCAGCCTGCGGGATCGCCGCGCTGGGGCTGGATCACGAACGCTTCCTGCTGGCACCCGAAGACGGCGTGCCGCAGGTGCCGCTGGAGCGGATCGCCTTCGAGAAGGCCGGGATCGCCAAGCCCGGCGTTCCGCTGGTGACGCAGCAATACGATCTGGGCATGACCAAGGCCGTGCTCGATCAGGCGATGCGCGCCGGGGCGCGTCCGGCGCTGCGCGGGCTGGACTGGTTTGCCGAGGTTGGTGAGCGGGTCGCCTATCGCGACAGGCACGGTTCGCTGGACCTGCCGCTGCCTGCCCTCGCCGGCCCGCACCAGGCCGATAACGCCGCGCTGGCCGTGGCGATGATCCGCCACCAGAGCGTGCTGGCGGTGTCGGAAGCCGCGATCCGCACCGGGCTGAGGGCGGCCAAGTGGCCCGCGCGCCTGCAACGATTAAGCCCAGGACTACTGATCGGCCCGCGCGAAGTCTGGCTTGATGGTGGGCACAACCCATCGGCCGGCGCAGCACTGGCGCAGCACTTCGCCGGCCAGCGCTTCCACCTGATCATCGGCATGCTGGCAAACAAGGACGCGGTGGCGTTGACCGGGCCGCTGGCCGCCAATGCCGCCTCGATCGCCGCCGTGCCGGTGCCGACGCATGAGTGGCATCCGGCCGAAGCCTTCGGTTCCACCGCTATCGCATTTCCCGACGTGCCCAGCGCCCTCGCTGCCTTGCCGGACGACGGCCTGCCGGTGCTGGTCGCCGGGTCGCTCTACCTTGCCGGCGAAGTCCTGCGGCTTAACGGCGAGCTGCCGGACTAGGCCTTGGCCGGTGCTTCCGGCCCGTCATCCTCGGTGCTGGGCTGGCGGATCGACTGGACCAGGTAGCCCTTGTGCCACAGCAACCACAGCAGCAGCATGCCCGGAATGGCGGCAACGATGGTGAAGCCCCAAAACCAGGTCCAGCCGAGCTTTTCGGCAATCACCCCGGCGGGCGAAGCGAGCCAGGTCCGCCCGAAGGCCGCGAAGGACGAGAGCAGCGCGAATTGCGTCGCCGTATAGGCCAGGCTGGAGAGGCCCGAGAGGTAGGTTGCGAAGACCGTCAGGCCGATCCCACTGGTCACGTTCTCCGTCCCGATCGCGGCGACCAGCATCCAGTAATTGTTGCCGCTGACCGACAGGATCATGAACATCACGTTCGAGAACATCATCAGCAGGCCCGAAATCAGCAGCGCCCGGCCCATCCCCAACCACAGGATGAACGGCGCGCCCAAGGCCGAGCCCAGGATCAGCGCGCCAAAGCCCCACAGCTTGTTGGCCGAGACATAGTCGAGATCGGCAAAGCCCAGGTCGACGATCATCGGCGCCAGCATGGTCTGCCCCATCGCGTCGCCAACCTTGTAGATCAGCACGAAGCCGAGCACGAGGAAGGCGCCGTGGCGGCCGAGGAATTCACGAAACGGATTGACCACGGTTTCCAGCAGCCATTGCCCGGCAGAAATGCCCTGGGCCTGCGCGAACCGGTCAACATATTTGCCCGGCCCGGCCAGCAGCGAGCCGATAATCGCGGGAATGATCGCAAAGGCGGTGAGGCCATAACCCAGCGCCCAGCCCAGCCCCAGCCCTTCGGCCGAGGCGAGGTAGACTGTCCCGGCCCCGGCGATCAGATTGCCGGTGCGATAGCCGAACTGGTTGGTGGCCGTGCCGTGGGCGAACTCGTCCTCTTCCAGGATCTCGATGCGATAGGCGTCGATCACGATGTCCTGCGTGGCCGACAGGAACGCCGTGGCAATCGCCCAGAAGATGAACGATCCCAGATGGCCGGGCTGTGGATCGCTCGCGCCCAGCTGCCAGATCGAGACGAACAGCAGTGCCTGGACCAGGTAGAGCCAGCTGCGGCGCTGGCCGAACAGGCGGGTCAGCACCGGGATCGGCAGCTTGTCGACCAGCGGCGCCCAGAGGAACTTGATCGTATAGGGCGTGCCGAGCGCCACGGCGAAGCCGATCGTCGCCGTATCGATCCCGACCTTGGCCAGCCAGAAGGTCATCGTCGCCACGAGGAGCGTCAGCGGAAAGCCGCTGGAGATACCGAGCAGGAAGGTGATCAGCGGGTTCTTGCGCAGGTAGGGCCGGAACGAGGGGATGCGGGTGGCCAGCAGGCCAAGGCCCAGCAGCACGCCCACAAAGATCACAAACCGGATCAGATCGACCGACATTCACGCGCTCCCCACCAAATTCGCTTGCGACACTAGCGCGGTTTGGGTCTATTCCTAGCCTTGATGGCGACCGCGTCCACACTTCCTGGCAGCATGCCGAACCCTGGGCCAACCCCCGGCCAGTTTGCCCTTGCCCAGGCGATTGCGGATGGCTGCACGCGCCCCAGCAGCGGCGTGACCCGCGTGCCCGCCAGCGTCTATACCGATCCGGCGCATTGGGCCCGCGAACAGGCCGCGCTGTTTGGCCGGCTGCCGCAGGTGCTGTGCCCTTCGGCGCTGCTGCCCGATCCGAACATGGCCGTGCCGCATGACGCCACGGGCCGCCCGCTGCTGATCACCCGCGATGGCCAGGGCCAAGTCCATGTCTTCATGAACGTCTGCAAGCATCGCGGCACGCGGCTGGTCGAAGGGCAGGATTTGCACTGCGGCAAGCGGCTGACCTGCCCCTATCACGCCTGGACCTATGCCACCGACGGACGCCTGCTCGCCCTGCCCCGGCCAGATACTTTCCCGGGCCTCGACAAGGCTGGCTATGGCCTGGCCGAATTGCCGAGCTGCGAGGCCGGCGGGCTGATCTGGCATGCCCCGCAAGGTGACGCCGATTTCGGCCACGCGATCACGCTCGGTGCCGATTTCGATGCCTTTGCGATGCGTGACCTGCACCTGTTTGCGCGGAAAACGCATGACGTTGCTGCCAACTGGAAGCTGATCATGGATGCCTTCCTGGAGAGCTATCACGTCGCCCGGCTCCACGCGGCGACCATCGGTCCGTTCTTCAAGGACGGGGTGACCAGCGGCGACCAGATCGGCCCGCACCAGCGCAGCCTGGTTGCCCGTGCCGCCGAGCTCGACGGGATCGACCTGACCGACATGGCCGCGCTGCGGCGGCTCGGCACCTTTGCCTACCAGCTCTTCCCCGCCACCGTTGTGATCATGAGCCCGGACTATATCAACGTCATGGCGCTGTGGCCGCAGGGGCATGATCGCACCCTGGTCGAAGACTTCATGCTGATCCCCGAAGCCCCGCAAAGCGACAAGGCCCGCGATCACTGGGAACGGTCATGGCAGCTGCTGGATGGCGGCGTGTTCGGCGCTGAGGACTTCCGCGCCGCTGCGCTCGGCCAGCAGGGGCTCAGCACCGGCGTGGTGCCCGAGTTGACGCTCGGCACGCTCGAAGGCGGGATCCGGCGGCTGCACGAAATCTGCGCAGAACAGATCGCGCTAGCCGAAGGGTGACGCGCGGGCGTTCTGCCGCTAAGGCCGCGCCATGACAGATACCGACAACCCTCGCAGCGATGCCTCCTCTGATCCGCGGAGCGGAGAACGCATCGCCAAGCTCCTTGCCCGCGCCGGCATCGCCAGCCGGCGTGAAGTGGAGCGGATGATTGCCGAGGGCCGGGTCAGGATCGGCGATGAGGTCGTCACCACGCCCAACACCGTCCTGACCAGCCTCAAGGGCGTCAGCGTCGACGGCAAGTTCGTTAAGGCGCCCGATCCGGCGCGGCTGTTCCTGTTCCACAAGCCCGCCGGGCTGATCACGGCCGAGCGCGATCCCGCTGGCCGGCCGACAATCTATACCGCGCTGCGCAATGCCCTGCCGGAAAATGCCGGCCGGGTCATGCCGGTCGGGCGGCTCGACTTCAACACCGAGGGCCTGCTGCTGCTGACCAACGACGGCGGGCTGAAACGGACGATGGAATTGCCCTCGACCGGCCTGCCGCGCACCTATCGCGCCCGCACCTTTGGCGACATCACCCAGGAACAGCTGGAAGAGCTGAGCGAGGGGATCGAGGTTGAGGGCGTGCGCTATGGTCCGATCAACGCCAACATGGAGCGCAGCACCGGCCGCAACCAGTGGATCGAAGTGACGATCACCGAAGGCAAGAACCGCGAAGTGCGCCGGG
>JBEGOD010000237.1:0-3102 GCA_041182185.1 Pseudomonadota bacterium | reverse complement strand
GCAACCGCGCCGCCCGGCGGGCAGGCTGTGCGCGTGCGGGCGCCGGTGTCCGGGGTCGTATTGAACCAGCTGCATGAAAGCGGCGGCCCCGTCACCGTCAGCACGCCCCTGCTCGAGCTCGGCGATCCCGGCCAGCTGGAGATCTTTTCCGAAATGCTCAGCGTCGATGCCGTCAAGGTTCTGCCAGGCGCTGCGGTCGAGATTGCAGGCTGGGGCGGGGATCGTCCGCTCAAAGGGCGGGTCCAGCAGGTCGAGCCGCTGGGCTTTCGCAAGATCTCGGCGCTGGGGGTCGAGGAACAGCGGGTCAGGGTGGTGATCGACCTCGTCGAACCGCGCAGCACCTGGCAGCGGCTGGGGCACGGTTACCGGGTCGGGGTGCGGATCGCCCTGTGGTCTGCGCCCGATATCCTGCAGGTGCCGATCGGCGCACTGTTTCGGCAGGGTGACAATTGGGCAGCCTATGTTGTGACCAGCGAAGGCAAGGCCCAGCTGGTGCGCGTAAAGGTCGGCCGCATGAACGATGAAACAGCCGAGGTGCAGGACGGACTTGCCGCCGATCAGTCGGTGATTCTCCACCCCGGTGACAAGGTTGCAAACGGTGTGCGGGTGACCGCGGCAAGGTGAAGTCCTGCGGCCCCGCAATGCTTTGCGGGCCAAGCATTGCGGGGCTTTCGCAACGCCGGGATTGACGCTCCGTTTTCGCGTGGCATGATGGATTGCAAAGCAAAACCGAATTGGGAAGCGGAGGGGATTATGCGGCACAAGATGGTGCTGGCAGCGTTGCTGCTGGGTACAAGCGGACTGATCACGGGTTGCGATCAGATCAAGCAGGCCGTTGGCGGCAAGACGGCCGAGGTCAAGGAAACCGAATTTCCGGAAAAGGTACTGTGGGGCGATACGCACCTGCACACCGCCAATTCGGTTGACGCCTTCGGTTTCGGCGTGCGGCTCAGTCCGGAAGACGCCCTGCGCTTTGCCCGCGGTGAGGAAGTCACCTCAACCACCGGACTCAAGGCCAAGCTGCCGCGCCCGCTCGACTTCCTGGTCGTCACGGACCACGCCGAAGGCCTGGGTGCGACCAAGGCGCTCTACGATGCACCGCGGCTGCTGATCACCGATCCGACCATGCGCCGCTGGTACGACATGATGCACGAGGGGCCACAAGGCTCGCAGCGCGCCATGGCGGAAATCCTCGATGCGCGGGGGCGCAACGACCTGCCCAAGGCCATGCTGAACGCTGGCGATGCTGCGGAGCGGACCAAGTCGGTCTGGAACAGCAGCATTGATACGGTTGAGGATTACAACGAGCCGGGCAAATTCACGGCGTTCTTCGGCTTCGAATACACCTTGATGCAGGGCGGCAATAACCTGCACCGCAACGTGATCTTCCGCGACGGCCCGGACAAGGTCCGCACGGTCGTGCCGATTGACCCGACCTACAAGGCCACGCCAGACGAGATTTGGAACTACATGGAAGCCTATGAGAAGGCGACCGGTGGGCGGGTCCTGGCGATCCCGCACAATTCGAACCTGTCCAACGGCTTGATGTTCGAGTTGACCCAGCCCGGCGGCGGCCCGATGACCGCCGCCTATGCCAAGCGCCGGGCCAAGCTGGAGCCGGTGGTCGAAATCACCCAGATCAAGGGGGATAGCGAAGCCCACCCGTTCCTTTCGCCCAATGACGAGTTCGCCGGTTTCGGCGTGGCCGGGTGGGAACTCAGCAACCTGCTGGGCAACCAGCCCAAGACCCCGAACATGTATGCCGGCGAATATGTCCGCGAAGCGCTGAAGCGCGGTCTGCTGCTGGAAGCACAGATGGGGGTCAACCCCTACAAGTTCGGCGTGATCGGTTCGACCGACAGCCACACCGCGCTTTCCACGGCCGACGAAAACCAGTTCTTCGGCAAGCACACGGGTAACGAACCCAACCCCAACCGGGCAATGCAGCCGCAGAACCTGGGCACCCGCAAGGGCCGCTTTGGCTGGCATTACCTGGCCAGCGGCTATGCCGCCGTCTGGGCCAAGGCCAACACCCGCGCCGCGATCTTCGATGCGATGGAGCGGCGCGAAGTCTATGCCAGCACAGGCCCACGGATGACCGTGCGCTTCTTCGGCGGCTGGGACTTCAAGGCCGACGATCTCAAGAGCAATTGGGTCCAGGCCGGCTACAAGCGCGGCGTGCCGATGGGCGGAGAACTGTCCGGCGGCAAGAAGGGCGCACCCAGCTTCATCGTCTCGGCGCTGAAGGATCCGATCGGAGCCAATCTAGACCGCGTCCAGGTGGTCAAGGGCTGGGTCGACAAGTCCGGCAAGGCGCAGGAAAAGGTCTTCGACGTGGTCTGGAGCGATCCGGCCAAGCGCAAGGCCGCGGGCGGCAAGGTGCCAGCAGTGGGCGACACGGTCGATGTTGCCACGGCAACCTACAAGAACACGATCGGGGCACCCACCCTGGCCACTGTCTGGACCGATCCCGAATTCGATCCCGGTGTCCGCGCCTTCTACTATCTGCGCGTGCTTGAGATTCCGACACCGAGCTGGCCAGCTTATGACGCGGTCCGCTACAAGCTCAAGCTGACGCCGGACGTGCGCGTCAAGCAGCAGGAACGCGCCTATACTTCGGCGATCTGGTACAATCCGGCCAAGTCATGAGGCCGGCCAAGTCATAGGGAGTTTTCATGACCGCCTGGCGTGATCGCGCGGCAAGCTTGCTGCGCGAACCTCTGGTCCACTTCCTTGTGGCAGGGGCGCTGATCTTTGTCGTTCTGTCGGGCCGCCCGCCGGACACCGGAGAACGGCGCATCGTGGTCGATGAGGCGGCCGTGTCGGGGCTGGTCAACCGCTATGTCCAGGCCTTCCGCCGTCCGCCATCGGACGAGGAACTGGACGGGCTGATCCGCGACTATGTCCGCAGCGAGGTCTATTACCGCGAGGCACTGCGGCTTGGTCTCGATCAGGACGACGAGGTCATCAAGAAGCGGCTGCGCAACAAGATGCTGGCCATCGCCGGGGCCGAAGCTGAAGCCGCGCAGCCCAGCGACGGCGATTTGCAGGCCCTGCTCGACCGGGACCCGGCGCGTTATGCGCAGCCGCCGCGTTACACGC
>JBEGOD010000236.1:0-5964 GCA_041182185.1 Pseudomonadota bacterium | reverse complement strand
CGCGAACGCGGCGTGGTGCCGCGCACCCGGCTCCCGCTCGTCCGCCCGCTGCTGGGCTGGCGCCGGTCAGAATTGACGGCAGTCGTGGCCGCGGCAGGCCTGACTGCTGTCGACGATCCCTCCAACCGCGATGATCGATTCGACCGGGCGCGGATCCGCAAGGTCCTGGCCGAGGCCGATTGGCTCGACGTGCCGGCGCTCGCCGCCAGCGCGGCGCACCTCGCCGATGCCGATGTCGCGCTCGATTGGGCCGCAGTGCGCGAATGGCAGGACTGCGTGACCCGCGCGCCGCTGGGGCTGGTCTATCGCCCGCAGGCCCCGCGCGCGATTGCGCTGCGCGTGCTCACCCGGATCGTTACCGAGCTCGATGGTGAGGCCCCGCGCGGCAGCGCCGTGGCGCGGCTGTTCGACAGTCTGGTTGCCCGCCAGCCGGCCTCGATCGGCCAGCTGGTCGCGCGGCCCTTGCCCGAAGGCTGGAGCTTTTCCCGGGCGCCGGCGCGGCGGTCCTAGCGCTGTGTCATCCCCTGCTGCTGCATGCGCCAGACCAGCTGGTCATAGCGGTCCTGCCCGAAGAACGGCTCGCCGGCATAGACCATCAGCGGCACGCCGTAGTGGCCGCCCAGGCGCTGGTCGGCTTCGTTCTGCTTGATCACCGCGTCGAGCCGGTCTGCCTCAGCCGCTTGCGCCGCGTCCATCTCCGCCAGGTCGCAGCCGACGCTCGCCAGCGCCTTCGCCAGGTGGTCGCCCTCGTGCCAGCCGTCAGTTTCGCCCGACCAGATCAGGTGGCTGATCGCGCGCAGCACGGGCAGGCCTAGGCCGCGCTCCGCCGCCAGCACGCCGAGGCGCGTCAGGCGGTGGATATGCGGCTGCTCCTTGGGATAGGTCCGCGTGGCATAGTCCATCACCACCGGATCGGGGCGCGGCCAGCGCAGCGGCAGGCCGGCAAATTCGGCGCTGCGGACGCAGTCGCGCATCAGGTAGCTGGTCCAGAGCGGATCGGCGTGCGCGAAGAATTCCGGCTGGCGTACCGCGATCGGCAGGACCGGGCGGACATTCACCTGCGCGTCCCAATCACGCTCCAGTTCCAGCAGCTTGGGCACGACGATGTAGGAATAGGGCGAACGAAACGACCAGAACAGGTCAACGGTGTGGGTCATAGCGTGCTCATGTCGATGACGAAGCGGTACTTCACGTCGGCTTTCTCCATCCGTTCGTAAGCGCGGTTGATCTCGGCCATCGGGATTACCTCGATCTCGGCCAGGATGCCCTGCTCGGCGCAGAGGTCGAGCATTTCCTGGGTCTGGGCGATCCCGCCCACGCCCGATCCGGCTACCGCCTTCTGCCCGCCCAGCAAGAGGCCGGAATGGAACGGTTCGACCGGCTCGATCATCCCGACGATGCAGAGCGTGCCCTTGCGGTCGAGCAGGAACAGGTAGCGGGTCAGATCGTGCTTCACCGGGATCGTATCGAGCAGGAAATCGAAACTGCGGGTCGCCGCGCGCATCGCCTCCTTGTCGGTCGAGACCAGCACGTGATCGGCACCAAGCTTCTTGGCATCCTCGCCCTTGGCCGGGCTGGTGGTGATCATCGTCACTTCCGCGCCCAGCGCCTTGGCGAACTTGACCCCCATGTGGCCAAGGCCGCCAAGCCCGATCACCCCGACCCGGGTGCCCGGGCCAACATTCCAGTTCTTCAGCGGGCTGTAGGTGGTGATCCCGGCACAAAGCAGCGGCGCAGCGGCGGCCATGTCGAGGCCCTCAGGCAGGCGCAGCACATAGGGTTCGGCCACGACGATATTGGCCGAATAGCCGCCATAGGTCGGGCTGCCGTCGATCCGGTCGGTGCTGTTATAGGTGCCGGTGGTGCCTTCGCGGCAGTAGTTTTCCTCGCCGTCGTGGCAGGAATCGCACTTGCGGCAGGAATCCACCACCGTGCCGACCGCCACCCGATCACCCACCTTGAATCGCGTCACGCCTGCGCCCACCGCGCTGACCGTTCCGACAATCTCGTGGCCTGGGACAAAGGGATAGGTCGTGCGGCCCCAATCGCTGCGGGCGACGTGGAGGTCCGAATGGCAGACCCCGCAGAAAGCGATGTCGATCGCGACGTCCTCATCGCGCAGGGTGCGGCGGTCGATGGTCAGGGCATTGATGCCGGAATCGGGGGCGGTGGCGCCCCAGGCTGCGGTGGCTGTCATGTTCGCTCTCCTGGCAGGCCGTTTGGTCTTATTGTGGGGGTTGCCGCCCTCATTCTCTCCCGGCATTAATCGTTCGATTAAAGGGAGAGTCAAATGAAGATCGATTCGAGCATTGCGGCAGTGGTCACCGGGGGTGCATCGGGCCTCGGCCAGGCGACTGCCGAGGCGCTTGCCGCAGCCGGGGCCAAGGTCGCGATTTTCGACGTGAACGATGAAAAGGGCGAGGAAGTCGCCCGGGCGATCGGCGGGCTGTTCTGCCATGTCGACATCACGTCCGAGGAATCGGTTGTCGCCGGGTTCGCCAAGGCCCGCGCCGCCCACGGGCAGGAGCGGATCACCGTGCACTGCGCGATGACCAGCCGCCGCGGCAAGACGCTGGCCTATGACAAGGAAGCCGGCGGGCTGAAGCGGCTCTCGACCGAAGATTACATCTACGGTGTCCAGGGGATCCTGGTCGCCTCCTACCGCATCGCCTCGCTCTCGGCCGAAGGCATGGCGGGGCTTGAGCCGCTGGAAGATGGTGAGCGCGGCTGCATCACGCTGACCGCCTCGGTCGCGGCGCAGGACGGGCAGATCGGCCAGGTGATCTATGGCTCGGCCAAGGCCGGGGTAAACGGCCTGGTCCTGCCGATGGCGCGCGACCTGTCGGACCTGGGCATCCGCGTGAACTCGATCATGCCGGGGATCTTCGCCACGCCGCTGATGCTGGGCGCGAAGCCGCAAGTGCTGGAAAGCCTGGCTGCCTCGGTGCCTTTCCCCAAGCGGCTCGGCAAGCCGGAGGAATTTGCCAGCCTCGCGCTCGAACTCGCCCGCAACACCTATTTCAACGCCCAGTGTATCCGCCTCGACGGCGCGATCCGCATGGCCCCGCGCTAAGGACCGACCGACATGACCCAATCACCATTCCGCGACGGCATCCTTGATGGCAAGGTCGCCTTCATTGCCGGCGGCACTTCCGGCATCAACCTGGGCATTGCCAAGCGCTTTGCCGAACTCGGCGCCAAGGTCGCGGTCTGCGGCCGCAACCCGGAAAAGGCCGCCAGTGCCGCGGCTGAAATCGGTCACGGCGCGATCGGCCTCTCGGCTGATGTGCGCGACTATGGCGCGATCCGGGGGGCGATGGAGCACGTCCGCAATGAATTCGGGCTGATCGACATCGTCGTATCCGGCGCGGCGGGGAACTTCCTGGCCCCGGCGCTGGGGATGAGCGCCAATGCCTTCAAGACCGTGGTCGATATCGACCTGCTCGGCACCTTCAACGTGTTCCGCGGCTGCCACGATCTGCTTAACGTGCCGGGCGCCTCGCTGATCGCGATCACGGCCGGCCAGGCGGTCAACGCGGTCCAGCTCCAGGCCCATGCCTGCGCGGCCAAGGCCGGGATCAACCAGCTGGTGCGGGTGCTGGCGCTCGAATGGGGCGCGGACGTGCGGGTCAACGGCATCTCGCCGGGACCGATCGCCAATACCGAAGGGATGGCCCGGCTCGCGCCCGATGCCGATACGCGCCAGAAGCATTACGACCGGATCGCGATGAAGCGCTGGGGCGAGATCGAGGAGATCGCCGAGGGGGCGGTGTTCCTCTGCTCCAACGCGGCGCGCTACATTACGGGCACGATCTTGGACATCGATGGCGGCAGCCAGCTCGGCGATGCAACGCCGCGGAACGTGGAGAAGGGGCTGGCCTGACGGTCAGCCCTTGACCCCAGTCTCAGCTTTCGACCCTAGTCTCAGCTTTCGACCAAGGAATCGCCCTTGCCGATGCGCTTGCCGCGGGTGATGTAGACCACATCGCCCAGCTTGCTGACGCCGAACAGCTTCTTGCCGAAGTCGTTCGGTACGCCGATGCAGCCGTGGCTGGCATAGCCCTTTTCCACCTTGGTCCCGTGGATCGCCACGCCATCGTTGGTCAGGCGATGGGTGAAGGGCATCGGCGCGCCGTCATAGGTGCTGGAATAGTGATCGGTCTTTTTCCAGATGATCGGGAACTTACCCAGCGGGGTGGGCTTTTCCGTGGTGCCGAGCAGGACCGCTGTCGCGCCGATCTCATAGCCGCCACGGAAGACCGAAAGGACACGGGCATCGAGGTCGACCGTCATCACCAGCGGGCCATCGGCCGGGGCGCCCGTTTCGTCCCAATGCCATTCGCCGTATTTGATCGGCCCGGTAATCGGCAGGATCCGCTTGATCACGAAGCGCTCGTCGCGCGGCTTGGGCGCAGCGGCGGCGGCAGGATTGGCAAAATCGGCGCTGGCAACCGGCTTGGCAGTCTGTTCCGAGACGACCGTCGCCTTGGGCGCGGGGGCCTGCACCAGCAGATAGCCCGCCACCCCGACCAGCCCGGCAAAAGCGACGGCCATGCCTGTCAAAGCGTTGATCTTCATTGCCCTCTTGCGTCCCTAAGTTCGATTCCGCGAACGATACTCTTGGCCAAAACCCGGTCCAGCGCCAGCGCGCCGAAGGCCGCGTTCCTTTGCGGGACTGGATAGCGCGAAAGGGTTAACGCGCTGGAACCGGCGCGAATTCCTCGAACAGGGCCGCGTATTGCTCGACCATCTCGCCGATCGCGAAGCGCTGGACCCGGGCAAAGCCGGCTGCGCGCAGCGCGGCGCGGCGTTCCGGAGCAGCGATCAGGTCAGCCATGCCGCGCGCCAGGGCATCGACATCGTCGACCGGGACCAGTTCGCCGCTCACGCCCGGCTCGATCACGTCGCGCGGGCCGAACTTGCAATCGGTCAGCAGCAGCGGCGCGCCGCAGGCCAGGGCTTCGGCCGCGACAGTCGGGAAGCCTTCCCAGCGCGATGGCAGGACGAACAGATCGGCCCGCGCCATCCAGGCATAGGGGTTGGCGACGAAGCCGATGAAGCGCACGTGCTCACCGATGCCCAGCTGGGCGGCCATCCGGTGCAGCGCGTTGAGGCGGCTGCCCTTGCCCAGGATCACCAGGGCATGGCTGCGCCACAGCCCGCTTTGGGCAAAGGCGCGCAGCAGCACTTCGTGGGCCTTCTGGTACTCAAGCCGGCCGGCGGTGAGGATATAGGGCCGATTGGGCGCGCCCGGCACCGACTGGTCCTTGGCGGCGGTGATCGTGCCCAGATCGATCGGATTGTTGATCATCCGCATCCGCGACCGCTCAAGCGAGAGGTCGGCGATCAGCGTTTCGGCCATGTCGGTGGCATTGGCCAGCACGGCATCGGCGCGGTTGTAGGCCCGGCTGGTGAAGCCCAGCGAGGCCTTGCGGATGAACTCGTTGGGGGCTTCCTCGTTCACCACGGCCAGCACGTTGTTGCCCTCGCGCGCGATCCAGCGCGGGCGGCGGCGGCCCAGCCCCATCAGTGAGAGCCAGGCGAGCAGGTTGGTGCCCTTGAGGAAGCTCATCACCACATCGGGCCGGGTCTGGGTGATCATTTGCCGGAAGGCCAGCGGCGCGCGCACCGCGCTGCTGATCAGCTTGCCGGGGGCGTACTGGTCCGAATTCGGCCCGTCATAGTTGAAGTGCGTCTCGCCATCAGGGGCGACGAGCAGCCGGCTCTCGTCCTCAACGAGGTTCACATAGGGGCCGGCCTTGCGCAGCAGGCCCATTCGCGCGTCGATCCGCTGGGGGTCGAGCCCGTTGAGCACGTGCACGGCCACGCGCTCGGCACCGCCGCCGTGCAGCGATGAGAGCAGGAGAAGCACCTTGAGAGGACGGCCGATCGCAAGGTGCGGAGGAGCTGGAGCGTGCATATACCACCTTCCTCGCGACCGGGGCTGGCCTTGCCATTCTCGGG
>JBEGOD010000235.1:0-7890 GCA_041182185.1 Pseudomonadota bacterium | reverse complement strand
GCCTGGAAGGCGCCGATCCGCGCCACGGTTTCATCATAGGATCGCCGGTCGATCAGGGCCGGCTGGATCGGCTGGATCTTTGCCACCACATCGCCGGCCTTCACCGCGGCTCCGGGCTTGTGGACCAGGCGCAGCAGCTCGCCGGTCACCGGGGCGGCAATGGTATAGAGATCGCGCACGCGGGTTTCGCCCAGATCGTCGATCGTTACCGCCATCGGCCCGCGGTGAACCAGGGCGGTTTCCACCTCCAATGCAGGCTTGCGGACCATGAACCAGACGGTCAGGCCAAGCGCCACCACGATCAAGGCCAGGATCAGGCGAGGGCCGGTAAACAGGGACTTGCGCATGATCACTCCCGGGTCTTGAGCGCGCGAACCAGATCGAGCGCATCGGCGCTGCGCCTGATCAGCACGGCAGTGGCTGCAGCCGACAGGCCGACAACGATTACGCCTTCGGCCAGGGTGCGGGTGCTGACCGCCGCCGGGATCAGGAACATATCGGATGAAAAACTGTTCGCAATGAAGTGCGACAGGGCCACCCCCAGCAGCAATCCCAGCGGCAGCGCGACGATCGCCAGCAGGGCCTGTTCGCCGATCAGGACAAAGCCGGCCTCGCCCTTGCGAAAGCCCAATACCCGCATCGAAGCGAGATCGCGCGCGCGCTCGGAAAGGCTGATCCGGGCCCCGGTATAGGTCACCCCGGCAACGATCAGCACGGCGAACAGGGTGTTGAACAGGGTGACGATTCCCATGCTCTCGGCAATGGTCTCGCGAATGCCGCGGACGGCATTGGCGGCCACGGTCACCGAGGCTACCAGCGGCGTGCGTTTCAGCGCCGCGAACAGTTCGCTCGTGCGGGCCGGGTCGGTCATCAGATAGGCGCCGCTGACCACATCGCCTTCGCGCAGCAGGCGGTTGAGGGTGGCGCGCTCCACCACGACCGAGGCGCCCAGTGGCACATCGACCACGGCGGCAATGGGCAAGGCGAAGCGCTGGCGCTGGCCCTCGGTCACCTGCACCTCCAGCCGGTCACCGGCCGCAATACGCAGCTTGCGGGCCAACTGGCTTGAGATCAGCGCGCCGCCGGGCGCCGGTTCGATCGCCGCGCCATCAAGCGCGACGATCCGCATCAAGGCCGCGCCCCTGGGCAGGCCGAGCACGGTTTCGCGCTCGCGGCGCGCGCCGTGCACCAGTTCGACCGAAACCGCGCGGTAGGTCTCCACCCGCTGCACCCCCGGCAAGACCGCCAGTTCGCGCAGTACCCGCCCATCGCGCGCTTCGGAAAACGACAGGGCCAGGTCGGCGCGCTGGCCGCGCTCGAACACCAGCTGGATCATGCGTTCGACGTTGTCGGTCGAACTGGCCGAGGCGACATAGAGTGCCAGGGCCATCGCCAGGCCCAGCACACTGGCCAGGGTGCGCATCGGGCGGCGCAGGAAGCCGCGCAGGATCATCCGGCTTGGCTCGTCCGGCAACAGCCGCGCCAGCCGGTTTGCCAGCGCGCCGGTTGAATAACGGGCCGGTGCCGGCGGCCGCATGGCTTCGGCCGGGGTCAGCGCCTGGGCCCGCCAGACGGCCGTGCAGGCACCGGCCAGCACGGCGGCGAGCGCCAGGCCCGCGGCGATCAGGTAGATGTCGATCCCGGCGGTGAAGGCCAGGAAGGGGAAGGCGAAGTATTCCTGGTAGATCACGGCCAGTCCGCGCCCGAGCCAGGCACCGAGGACCCAGCCCAGCAGCACGCCGCCGCCAGAGAGGAGGAGCGCGAGTTGGGCGTAATGCCAGGCGATCGGCCGATTGCGGTAACCGAAAGCCTTGAGCAGGCCGATCACCTCGCGCTCGGTATCGATCAGCCGCGCCAGCAGGATGTTCAGCAGGAAGGCGGAAACCGCCAGGAAGATCGGCGGCAGGATCCGCACCGTGGTGCGCAGCTGGTCGATCTCGCTCGACAGGAAGCGGTTCGAGATATCCAGCTCACGCCCATAGGCGCCGACCGGGCCATAGGCCGCCGTCACCCGGTCGATCCGCCGGATCACTTCGGGCTCCGATGCGCCCGGTCCCAGTCGCACCAGCACCTCGTTGAAGCCATCGCGCATGTCGAGCGCGGCGGAGAGCGGTTCGCGCGCCATCCAGATGATCCCAAACCGCCGGTTGTCGGGAAAGATTTGCCCGGGGGCCACGGCATAGACGTGCTCGGGCGAGATCGCCGTGCCGACCAGCGTCAACTCGATCTGCTTGCCATAGAGCAGCGCCGGCAGATGGCTTCCCAGGCTCAGCCGGGCCGCCTTGGCAAAGGCTTCGCTGACGATCACTTCACCGGGGCGGTCCGCGCGCGGCAGGTGTCCGCTGCGCAGGACCAGCCGGTTAAGCCGGACCGGCAGCGAATGCAGTCGCGCCAGCACCGGCTCGGTGATCCCCGGCAGGTCGAGCGTCGCCGCGCCGGATACCCGGGTTTCGATCGCCGCCACGCCGTCCACTGCCGCCAGTTCGCGGGCCAGGCTGTCTGGTGCGCGGCGCAGCGGAACCCAGACCTGGGCCAGATCGTAACGCTCGTAATAGGCGGCGCGGGTCGCTTCGAGACTGCGCATCATGCCATAGGACATCACCACCATGCCGACCCCCGCAGCCATGACCAGCGCGATGGCCAGCGCTTGCCCGCGCAGTCGCCACAGGTCGCGCAGCAGCTTGCGGGTGAGGGGCGGCACGGCGGTCACCAGGCCAGCTCGCCGGGCGGCTTGCGCCGGGGGTTGCTGCGATGGGCGGCGATCGCGCCATCGGCAAAGTGGATCACCTCGTCGGCCATATCGGCGATCACCGCGTTGTGCGTGATGATCATCACCGTCGCGCCGATCTCGCGGTTGACCGTCTCAAGCGCGCTCAACACGCGGATCCCGGTCTGGCTGTCGAGCGCGCCGGTCGGCTCGTCGCACAGCAGCACCTTCGGCCGCTTGGCGATGGCCCGGGCGATTGCCACGCGCTGCTGCTCGCCGCCGGATAGCTGGGCCGGGAAGTGGTCCATGCGCTCTTCCAAGCCCACCAGCGCGAGCGCCTCTTCGGGCGTCATCGGGTCCTCGGCGATATCGGTGATCAGTTGCACGTTCTCGCGCGCGGTCAGTGCGGCGATCAGGTTATAGAACTGGAAGACGAACCCGATCGAGCGGCGGCGGTATTCGGTCAGCGCATCGGCATCGAGCGCGGTGATTTCGGTGTCCTCGAACCAGGCCTGGCCCGAAGTGGCGCTATCCAGTCCGCCCAGGATGTTGAGGAGGGTCGACTTGCCCGAACCGGATGGGCCCAGCAGCACCAGCAGCTCGCCGGCATGGACGGTCAGATCGACACCGCGCAGCGCGTGGACTGTCGTCGCGCCAGTCCCATAGGACTTGGTCAGCCCGGCGGTCCGGTAGATTGCCGCTCGCTCGCCCATATCCCCGTCCTCGCCGTCCTGCCGCAAGGGCAGGATTACCTCGATAGCAGCGACCCCGGGAGAAGATCACTGATCCAGAACAAAATGTCGATGCTTGCCGGTGTGGATGAAACGCGAGCGGGAAGGAGGGGAGGCATGCTTGTTCCAAGCTGGAACCCCAACCCCCGCGAAGCCCCGGCCCACGCTGGTGCGTCCGTTATCGGCATCGCTTGATCTATAGCAAAGTCATCCGCCGGCCGGGCTCGTACAAATGCCGAGCGAAGCAATGACTTCGCTTTGTTGCACTCTGGAGAGGAAGGCCATGAGTGAGGACAGCAGTTCGCGACGCGAAGTTTCCCATCGCCCGGGCAGTGCGCGCCATGCGCTGATCGGGAAGGATCCGGCCGGCCTGAAGGTTGCGCCGAATCTCCGCGATTACAGCGCAACATGCGCGGGCTTTGACTGGAACCAGGCCCGCGGCTGGCTCGATGGCCTGCCGGACGGCAAGGGCCTCAACATTGCTCATGAAGCTGTCGATCGCCATGCCAACGGGCCTGGCGCGGCCAAGGTTGCCTTGCGCTGGATCGGCAAGGCGGGCGATCGCCGCACGATCACTTTCAGCGAACTGCGCGACGAAACCAACAGGTTCGCCAATGCGCTGGCTGCGCTTGGCGTCAAGGCGGGCGACCGGGTCTTCGTCCTGCTCGGCCGCATACCGGAGCTGTATGTCGCGGTCCTCGGTGCGCTCAAGCTGCGCTGCACGGTGACACCGCTGTTCTCTGCGTTCGGGCCGGAACCGATCGCGCTGCGCATGGGGATCGGGGACGCCCGGGTGCTGGTCACCACACCGGCCCTTTACCAGCGCAAGGTAGCGGCCATTCGCGACAAGGTGCCCAGCCTGGCGCATATCGTGCAGGTCGGGGAAGAACCGGTGCAGGGGGACGGACTGCACAGCTGGCCAGACCTGATCGATCCCGCATCCCCCGATTTCGCAATTCCTCCGACCGATCCGGAAGACATGGCTCTGCTGCACTTCACCAGCGGCACGACCGGCAAGCCGAAGGGCGCGATCCATGTCCACGAAGCTGTCGTCGCTCATCATGCGACCGGTCGTTATGCGCTCGACCTGCATGACGATGATGTATTCTGGTGCACGGCTGACCCCGGCTGGGTCACCGGCACCAGCTATGGCATCCTGGCTCCGCTGACCAACGGCGTGACCAGCATTGTGGTCGAGGCCGAGTTCGACGCCGAGCTCTGGTACGACGTGCTGGAGCAGGAACGCGTCAGCGTCTGGTACACCGCTCCCACCGCCATCCGCATGATGATGCGGCAAGGCACCGACGTGGTGCAGGGCAGGGACCTTTCGGCCTTGCGGTTCATGGCGAGCGTCGGCGAGCCGCTGAACCCCGAGGCGGTGATCTGGGGCCAGCAGGCGTTCGGCCTGCCGTTCCATGACAATTGGTGGCAGACCGAGACCGGCGGCATCATGATTGCCAACTTCGCGGCGCTCCCCATCAAGCCCGGTTCGATGGGCCGTCCATTGCCCGGTATCGAGGCCGCCATCGTGCGCCGGCTCGAGCAGGGCGGTGTCGCGGTGGTCGGCACGCCCGGCACCGAAGGCGAACTTGCCCTGCGCAAGGGCTGGCCTTCGATGATGCGGGGCTATCTCAACGAGGAGGAGCGCTATCGAAAGTGCTTTTCCGGCGAATGGTACCTTACCGGGGATCTCGCCCTGCGCGATGCGGATGGCTATTTCTGGTTTGTCGGCCGGGCTGACGACGTCATCAAGTCGGCCGGGCACCTGATCGGGCCTTTCGAGGTGGAGAGTGCCCTGATGGAGCATCCGGCGGTGGCCGAGGCGGCGGTGATCGGCAAGCCTGATCCGACCATCGGCGAAATGGTAAAGGCCTTCGTCACCCTGCGTCCCGGCCATCTGCCCGACGAGGCGATGCGCCGCGAACTGCTGGGCCATGCCCGCCAGCGGCTGGGTGCGGCAGTGGCGCCCAAGGAAATCGACTTCCGCGAAAACCTCCCCAAGACCCGGTCAGGCAAGATCATGCGCCGCCTGCTCAAGGCGCGCGAACTCGGCCTGCCCGAAGGGGACCTCTCCACCCTTGAAAGCGACGAGAAATGAGTGGCAAGCTGAAGCTCGACAGCCGCCTCGGCCAGCACCTGCTGCGCGAGATGCTGCGTATCCGCCGGTTCGAGGCCAAGTGCGTCGAACTCTACCAGGCGCAGAAGATCAGGGGCTTTCTGCATCTCTACGACGGCGAGGAAGCCATCGCGGTTGGGGTGATGCAGGCGCTGGAGGCGCGCGACGCCGTGGTCGCCACTTATCGCGACCATGGCCATGCCATTGCCCGGGGCATAGGTATGGGGCCGATCATGGCTGAAATGTTCGGCAAGCTCGAAGGCTGCAGTCGGGGCCGGGGCGGATCGATGCACTTGTTCGACCGGGCGACCCGCCTGCTCGGCGGCAATGCCATCGTCGGCGGCGGACTCCCGCTGGCGGTAGGCACGGCCCTGGCCGACAGCCAGCTCAGGCCCGGAGCGGTCACGGCCTGCTTCTTTGGCGAGGGCGCTGCGGGCGAGGGTGAATTTCACGAAAGCATGAACCTCGCCGCCCTGTGGCGCTTGCCGGTACTGTTTGTCTGCGAGAACAACCTCTATGCCATGGGCGTGCCGCTGGAGATCGCCGAGGCGGACACGGACATATTCCACAAGGCGCAGGCCTATCGCATGCCGGGCGAGCAGGTGGACGGGATGAACCCGGTCACTGTCGAAGTGGCGGCGCGCCGGGCAGTGGAATCGATCCGCGCGGGCAACGGGCCCTACTTCCTCGAATGCCGCACGTACCGCTTTCGCGCTCATTCCATGTTCGATGCCCAGCAATACCGCACCAAGGAAGAGATCGGGCGATGGAAGGAGCGCGATCCTGTCGCGCGGATGCAGGCATGGCTGCTTGAGAGCCACATGATGACCGGGGAAGAGCTTGCGGCAATCGAGGCAGCGATTGACGCCGAGGTCGAGGCGGCGGTCGCCTTTGCCGAGGCGGGAACCTGGGAGGACGCGGCCGAACTTGAACGCTTCGTCCGGATGGACGAGGTGCCGCAATGAACGATCCCGCGCCACTGCGCATGACCTATCGCGAGGCCTGCAAGCAGGCGATCCGCGACGCCCTGATCCGCGATCCGCGCTGCTTCGTGATGGGCGAGGACGTTGGCCGCTACGGCGGCTGCTATGCCGTGACAAAGGGGCTGCTCGATGAATTCGGGCCCGAACGCATCCGCGACACGCCGCTGGCCGAGAGCGTGATTGCCGGCGCCGGGATTGGCGCTGCCATCGGCGGCCTGCGCCCGATCGTGGAAATCATGACCTGCAACTTCAGCCTGCTGGCGCTCGACCAGATCATGAACAATGCCGCGACCATCCCGCACATGTCGGGCGGGCAGTTCGCAGTGCCACTGGTCATCCGCATGGCGACAGGCGGCGGCCGGCAGCTCGCCGCGCAGCATTCGCACAGCCTGGAAGGCTGGTATGCGCACATTCCCGGCCTAACCGTACTTGCGCCCGGCACGGTCGAGGATGCGCGCTACATGCTGGCCGCCGCGCTCGAAGATCCCAATCCCGTGCTGATTTTCGAGCACATCGTGCTCTACAACGCCGAAGGTGAACTGGACCCGGCGGTTGCCGCGGTCGATATCCGTTCGGCCCGGGTGCGGCGCCCTGGCCGGGACGTCAGCATCCTGACCTATGGCAATAGCCTGCCGAAGTCGCTGGCGGCGGCGGAACAGCTGGCGGGCGAGGGGATCGACGCGGAAGTGGTCGACCTGCGGGTCCTGCGCCCGCTCGACAATGCCACGATCTTCGCCTCAGTGGCCCGCACGCGCCGCTGCATCATCGTCGACGAGGGCTGGAAAAGCGGCTCGATCTCGGCCGAGATTTCCGCCCGGCTCGCCGAGGACCTGTTCTTCGAACTCGACGCGCCGATCCGCCGGATCTGTACCCGCGAAGTGCCGATCCCCTATGCCGCGCACATGGAGGAAGCCGCTCTGCCCAGCACCGCGCAGATCGTCGCGGCGGCGCGTGAATTGGTGCGGCCGCAATGAGCCAGTTCCTGATGCCATCGCTAGGGGCCGACATGGAAAGCGGTCAGCTGGTCGAGTGGCTGGTGAAGCCCGGTGACGCCGTCCACAAGGGCGATATTGTCGCGGTGGTGGAAACCCAAAAAGGCGCGATCGACATCGAGATCTTCGAAGAAGGAACCGTTGCCGAGCTCTGCGTGAAGGAAGGAGAGACGGTGCCGGTCGGTTCGCTGCTGGCGCAAATAGCGGCTTCCGGCGCGACCTTGACCCCTGCCGTGCCGCAGGCCGAGCCGGCCGCACCCGCCGCCGTGCCCGCAGCGCCGCCAGTCCAGGCCGCAGCCCAACCTGTGCCAGCCCGGCCGCAGTCCGGCCGGGTCAAGATTTCGCCGGCCGCGCGCCAGCT
>JBEGOD010000234.1:0-5464 GCA_041182185.1 Pseudomonadota bacterium | reverse complement strand
TCGCCGCCTGGGAAGCCTTGCTGGACCGGCTCGGCGGGCCGGCCGATCCCGAATTCGTCGACTGGCTGGCGGTCGAGCGTAGCGAGGCGCGCGAGTTCGATGTCGGCATTCACCGCCGCTGGCTCGATCCGATGAAGCCCTTTGCCCGCACTGTGCTGGAAGGCGCACATGGGGTGATGATCACGTCTGCCACCCTGCGTGATGGGCCGGACTGGAATACAGCGATTGCCCGCAGCGGCACGGCCGCGCTGGACATCGCTCCGCGCCTGTCGAGCTTTGACAGCCCGTTCGACTATGCAGGCCAAGCCGAAGTGCTGATCGTCACCGACGTGCCGCGCGGCGACCTGGCCGCGCTGGCCGGTGCCTATGGCCGGCTGATCGAGGCATCTGGTGGCGGGGTGCTGGGCCTGTTCACCGCGATCCGGCGGCTGCGCGCGGACCATGGCCGGATTGCCGACCGGCTCGCCCGCGCCGGCCTGCCACTCTATGCCCAGCATGTCGATCCGATCGACACCGGCACCCTGGTCGATATCTTCCGCGACGATCCGCGCGCCTCGCTGCTCGGCACCGATGCCTTGCGCGACGGGGTGGACGTGCCGGGCCATTCGCTGCGACTGGTGGTGATGGAGCAGGTCCCCTGGCCCAAGCCATCGATCCTCCACCGCGCGCGGCGGCTGGCCGGCGGCGGTTCGGCCTATGACGACCAGATCATCCGCGCCCGTCTGGCCCAGGCCTTTGGCCGCCTGATCCGCAGCAAGGACGACCGCGGCCATTTTGTCGTGCTGTCTTCGGCCTTTCCCAGTCGGCTGCTCTCGGCCTTCCCGGCCGGCACCCCAATCGCCAGGGTGACTTTGGACGAGGCTTTACACCGCGTCGGTGCCGGTGTTTCTGGCGCAGTCGTCCGCAATGAGAGCCCCGCGTGAAACTGCTTGGTCTATTCCGCCACGCCAAGTCTGACTGGCAGGATCCCCGCGCCCGCGATTTCGATCGCCCGCTGAACGAGCGCGGTCGCGCCGGGGCAGAGATCATGGGCCGCCACATTCGCGATCACGGGGTGCGCTGGAACCGGGTGCTCTCCTCTCCGGCAATCCGCTGCGCCGAGACCATCGAGCTGGCCTGCCATGCCTCGGGCCAGCCGGTGAAGGTCAACTGGGATCGCCGAATCTACCTGGCCAGCAGTGTGACCCTGGCTGATGTGCTGCGCGAGCAGGATGGCGATCCGGCCGCGATCCTGATGGTCGGGCATAACCCGGGCCTGGAAGACCTGATCTTCGACCTGGTCCCCGATGATGGCCGCAGCCCGCTGCGCGACGCGGTGGAGGAGAAGTTCCCGACCGCCGCCTTTGCCGTGCTGGAACTCGACATCGACCGCTGGGCCGACTTGCGTGACCGCTGCGCCCGGCTGGTTCATTTGACCCGCCCGCGCGATCTCGATTCCGCGCTGGGCCCGGTGTTCTGACCCGGCCGCGCACATCAATTTGGGCTCCTAATTTTGCGAGGCTTCCCCCACTCGACAGCGCCCCACCCTCTGCTATGACGCCTGTTAACCGTTCGATTAAGTTACCGGAGAATGCCACCCATGTCGTTGCCCGCCCCGTTCGACCGCCTGCGTCTGCCCGTGATCGGTTCACCGCTGTTCATCGTCTCGGGTCCCGAGCTGGTGATTGCCCAATGCAAGGCCGGGATCATCGGCAGCTTTCCGGCGCTCAATGCCCGCCCCTCGGGCGTGCTGGACGAGTGGCTCCACCGCATCACCGAGGAACTGGCCGCGCACAATCGCGACAATCCCGATCGACCCGCCGCGCCCTATGCGGTCAACCAGATCGTCCACAAGACCAACAACCGGCTTGAGGAAGATATGGAGGTCTGCGCCAAGTGGCAGGTACCGATGACCATCACCTCGCTCGGTGCGCGCGAAGACCTCAACAAGGCGGTCCACGATTGGGGCGGGATCGTGCTGCACGACGTGATCAATGACCGCTTCGCCCGCAAGGCGATCGAAAAGGGTGCCGACGGCCTGATCCCGGTCGCCGCCGGGGCCGGTGGCCATGCCGGCACGCTTTCACCCTTCGCCTTGATGCAGGAAATTCGCGAGTGGTTCGATGGCCTGGTCGCACTATCCGGCTCGATCGCTTGCGGCCATTCGATCCTCGGCGCCCAGGCGATGGGCGCGGACTTCGCCTATATCGGCACCCCCTGGATCGCGACCAAGGAAGCCAATGCGGTCGAAGGCTACAAGAACAGCATCGTTGCCAGCCGGGCTGACGATATCGTCTATTCGAACCTGTTCACCGGGGTGCACGGCAATTACCTGCGCCCTTCGATCGTCGCCGCCGGCCTCGATCCCGATAATCTGCCGGTCAGCGACCCCAGCAAGATGAACTTCGGTTCGGGCGGCAACACCGAAGCCAAGGCCTGGAAGGACATCTGGGGCTCGGGTCAGGGGATCAATGCGGTCAAGGCGGTTGAGTCGGTGGCTGATCGGGTTGACCGGCTGGAAGCCGAATACAACCGCGCCCGCACCGAACTGGCCGCCAAGGCGCGGATGGCGCTGGCCTGACCGCCGCTAGGGCCCGCTGACTTCGGTGGCGGGCCACAGTTCATCGGCCAGCGCGTCAAGCTCGGTAAAGTCGGCTCCCGCGCCCAGTGGGTCCTTGCGGCTCAGCAGCAGGCGCCGGCGCTGATCGAGCAGCCGGCGCCGCAGCGCGCGCTGCAACAGCTCCAACCGCGCCAGGGCATCGGTTAACGCCGCCTCCGGGGTCCGGGCGCGGCTCTGCGCCCAGCTCGCTTCGATTTGGCCGACGCGTTCGCTGACCAGCTCGTTATAGGTCCGGTGCGGGCCGCGGTGGAGCGGCAGTCCGATCCGCAGGGCCGAGCGATCGGTCGCCGGCAACAACAGGCCATTGCGGCGAAAATCATCGAACCGTAGCCGGTCCCGCCCCACAGCGCGCAAAAGGCCAGCCATCCAATCCTGGCGCAACAGTTGCCGGGGCAGCAGGTGATGGCGCTGCATCCCCGGATCAAAGCCCAGCTGGCCACGCCGGTTGACAGCGCGGAACGGCAGCCAACCGCGATCACCCCCGTTCTGCCCCGTCATTGTTCACCATCCAGGGCGCTGATCAGGATCCGGAGTTGGGTTCCTTCGCGGACCGGCACCGCGAGAAGATGCTCCCCGCCTGGCCCCATGAAGTCACGCTGTTCCTGCAAGGGGCCGCTCTGCACCAGTTCATGGATCAGCCGCAGCGCCAGCCGCGCCATTCTGGCCGTTGGCACGCGCTTGTCGGGTTCGAACCGCAGTTCCTGCCCGGTCAGCAGATTGAGCCCGCGCGAGACCATCGCGCCATTGGGTTCCTGCTCCAGCGAAGTCAGCACGAGCCCGGGAAAAGCCCCGCCACCAAGCCAGTCGGCAACCGAACGCCGGAACAGGTCTGGCGCCACCCAAGCCCTGGCCGGGGTCCAGACCAGCGCCTGTACGTCCGGCAAGCCCGCCAGCACGGCGCCAAGCCCGGCCAGGGCGCGCAGCACTGGCACGAGCCCTGCCCCGCCTGCCAGATGCGGTCCTGGCGCAAGGCTGATGACTTCGCCCGCCGGCATAGATCGCAATCCAACCGGCGGTCCCCCCGGTGGCTGCGGCTCCCCGGGGCCCGGTGCCAGCCCGGTGCAATCGAAGGTCAGGCCATGGAACAGCAGTTCGGCCCAATGGCCGGCAGGGCCGCGATGCGACAAGTGAAAGGCGGTGGCCAGGTCAGCGCCAGACTGGCTGGCAAGCGCATCCAGTGCGGCGAGATCGGGCCGAGCACCGGGCGCAAAGATCAGGCACAGCCGGGGTGCCTGCCCATTGGCCTGAATGTCCCGCTTCGCTTCGATCGCCGGTCCCCCAAAACTTTCAGAATGTCTGACATTTTTAGTCGCGACTAGTCGAGTCCCCCCGGGCGAGTTGTCTCAGGAATGGTGCCATTTCTGCACGCCGTTGCCGGTACTCCTCAAAATATCCCGCCAGCAATGCCTTCAGCGAGGGCCGCGCCCAGCTCGGCAGCGGCATGGAGCGCGGTTTGCGGGACCGATTTGGCGGCCAGGATCGCCTCGGGCGTCTGCGCCGCCAGGTTCACGATCATCGGTTCGGCCACGCGCCGCAATCGCCAGCCCGTGACGATCCGGTCCAACTGGGCCTGGGCGCCCTGTCCGTCACTGCCGGCCGCGATCATGGTGGCATAGGGTCGCCCCTCGATCTGCCCGAGCAGCGGATAGTAGCTGCGATCAAAGAACTCCTTCATCGCCCCGCTCATGGTTCCTAGGTTTTCGGGACAGACGAACAGGTAGCCGCCTGCCGCCAGCAGGTCCTCTGCGCTCGCCCGCTCCGCCGCAAGCAGCGCGGCGCGACCGGTCGCTCCCGCCAAGGCGGCTTCGGCCAGGGCACGGGCGGCGCCGGTGCGGCTATGCCAGATGATTGCCAACATGCCCGCCACCATGGCCCAGCCCGGGCTTGCTGCAAAGCCGTGAAAAGCTGGGACGAGCCCCTTCTCAGCGCCTTCGCGTTAGGCTAGCCGGAACGGCATGGCTTCTGCCCCCGCCTCCATCCTCGGCATCGAACGCTCGCTGACTGGCCGGGCCTGGCGCTGGCGCGGCGGGAACATGGACCTGTCATCCAGTCCGGCCTCGCTCGATCACGACCTGGTAACGCAGCTGCTGTTGGCGCGCGGGGTGCCGCACGACGATGTGGAGCGTCACCGCAACCCCTCGCTGCGGGCCTTCCTGCCCGATCCTTCGGCCTTCCGCGACATGGACCTGGCGGCCGAACGGCTGGCTCAGGCGGTCCTGACCGGCGAAAGCCTGACGGTCTATGGTGACTACGATGTCGATGGCGCGACCAGCGCCGCCCTGCTGATCCGCCTGCTGCGGATGCTGGGGCATGAGGCGCGCTATTACATTCCGGACCGCTTGCTCGAAGGCTATGGCCCCTCGGGTGAGGCGCTGGTCCGCCTGGGGACCGAGGGATCGAGCCTGGTCGTGACGGTCGATTGCGGGGCCATGGCTTACGAGGCGCTCGAAATGGCCCACACCGCCGGGATCGACGTGATCGTGGTCGATCACCACAAGTGCGGCGCCGTACTTCCGCTGGCCACCGCCCTGGTGAACCCCAACCGGCTCGACGAGGATGACCTGGCCGCCGCGCATGGCCACCTGGCGGCGGTCGGCGTGGCGTTCCTGCTGGCTGTCGCCACGGTCCGCGTGCTCCGCCAGCGCGGCTTTTTCGAGGGCCGGGCAGAGCCTGACCTGTTTTCGCTGCTCGATCTGGTCGCGCTCGGTACCGTGGCCGATGTCGCCGCGCTGCACGGGCTCAACCGCGCGATGGTGGCCCAGGGCCTGAAAGTCATGGCCCGGCGCGAGAATATCGGCATGGCCGCGCTGATCGATGCCAGCCGCCTCAGCCGCGCCCCCACCTGCAGCGACCTGGGCTTTGCCC
>JBEGOD010000233.1:0-4686 GCA_041182185.1 Pseudomonadota bacterium | reverse complement strand
GTGGATGCCGGTCCTGCCGGACCTGGCCGCAGGCTCGGACAGTGTGCTGGCCAGGCGCTTTGGCGAACGCGAGGCCTTCATGGTCACCGCCGATGGCACCAGTCTGGCCGCGCACGAGGCGGCTGCCCGCGCGGCGGCGGCCTCGGCCCGGGCCATGCGGGCGATGGCTGCGGCCGAGCGTTGGGATGTTGCCTGGGAAGAGTGCGAGGCCCGGGCCGGGTTCATCACGCACGGCAAGCAGAGGGCCAGCTTTGCCGAACTGGTGAACGAGGCGATCGAATTCACGCCGCCCGATCCGCCGGTGCTGCGCCCCGCCGCCGCCGCCGAACGCGCGGTCGATCAGCCGCAAGGCGCGCCGGCTGCGTTCCCGCGGCTCGATCTGCCGGCCAAGGTCGATGGCGGCTATCCTTTCGCGGGTGACGTGCGATTGCCGGGCATGGTCTTTGCCGCGATCCGCCATGCCCCGCAGGGGGATGCGCAGCTGGGCACCTATGCTGCAAAAAATGCTGCACCGGTAAAAAGCATGCTGCGCCTGGTCGAGGGACCGGATTGGCTGGCCGCCGTGGCGCGCGACTGGTGGTCAGCCGAACGCGCACTGACGCTGATTGCGCCCAATTTTGCTGCGCAGCATAAACCCGACAGCGCGGCGATCGAGCGCCTGTTGGGCGATGCCCTGCGCAGCGGCAATGGGACCGCAATTGCCGCAGCCGGCGATGCCGACATGCTGCGCGCGCCGTTCGATCATGCGCGGCTCTACCGGATCGCCCCAGCGCTCCACGCCCCGCTTGAAACCGCCAGCGCCACGGCGCGGGTCAGCGCCGAGAAGGTTGAGCTGTGGGTCGCGAGCCAGGCCCCCCAGGCCACGCGCAAGGCGGTTGCGAAGGCGCTCGACCGTCCGCTGGATGAAGTGGTGGTCTATCCGGTCGCGGCCGGGGGTAGCTTCGACGCCCGGCTGGATACGCCGCATGCGGCCCAGGCTGCGCTCATCGCGCGCGAGGTCGGCCAGCCGGTCCTGCTGACCTGGTCACGCTGGCTGGAGGCGGTGCGCGATCTGCCTCGCGCGCCGGCTCAGGCGGCGCTTGCCGCCCGGACTGCCGCCGATGGTTCGCTCGCCGCGCTCAAACTGCGGGTGGCCATGCCCGCGACCACGGCCGAGTTCGGCGCGCGGCTGTTTGACGGTGCCGATCCGCTGGCGGCGCGCGCGGCGCAAGAGCGGGCCGATCCGCTTGGCCTGGCCGGTTGCGTGCCGCCATACACGATCCCGCACCTGGTGGTTGAGCATGTGCCCGTTGCCATCCCGCTATCGACCGGGCGGCTGCGCGGCAATGCCGCGGCGCTTGGCTGCTTCCTGATCGAAACCTTTGTCGATGAACTGGCGGCGCGCTCGGGCCGCGAGGGGCTATCCTATCGCATGGCCATGCTGGGGCAGGACATCCGCCTCGCCACCTGCCTGCAGCGGGCGGCGACCCTGGCAGAATGGAGCGGCGGTCGCGGTGGGTCGGGCCAGGGCTTGGCCTGTCATCGCATGACGCTGAACGAGCGCGAGGGGCGGATCGCCCTGGTCGCTTCGGCGCGGCGCGACGAGCGCGGGATTCGCGTCGACAAGCTGACGGCCGTGCTCGACATCGGCCGGATCGTGAACCTCGACATTGCCCGCCAGCAGGTTGAGGGCGGGCTGTTGTTCGGCCTGGGCCTCGCTCGCGGACAGACGACCGCTTATGCCGATGGCCTGCCGCTATCGGGCCGGCTCAGCCAGCTTGGCCTGCCCGTGTTGGCCGACTGCCCGGAAATCGAGGTCGAATTCATGGAAGGCGATGGACCGCCCTTCGATCCGGGCGAGCTGGGCGTGGCCGTGGCCGCGCCGGCGATCGCCAATGCACTCTTCTCGGCCGGGGGCACCCGCATGCATACCCTGCCGCTTACCGGGGAACTTGGATGAACCTGCCTGCTGGCCACCCTCCTGTCATGGTGCCCCGCGTGGGCGTGCTGCTGGTCAACCTGGGCACGCCCGATGCGCCAACGCCCAGGGCCGTGCGGCGCTATCTCAAGGAATTCCTGTCCGACCCGCGCGTGGTGGAGATCCCCAAGCTGGTCTGGTGGCCGATCCTCAACGGTATCATCCTCAATGTCCGGCCCAAGAAGTCGGCCCATGCCTATTCCCAGGTCTGGGGGCCGGATGGCTCACCGCTGGCATCGATCACCAAGGCCCAGGCCGAGCGGCTGCAGGACCAGCTCGGTGACAGCATCATGGTCCGCTGGGGGATGCGTTACGGCAACCCGGCGATGGGCAAGGTCCTGGCCGAAATGAAGGCGGCCGGCTGCGAGCGGATCCTGGTTGCGCCGCTCTATCCGCAATATTCCGGCGCCACGACCGCGACCGTAATTGACGAGCTCGGTCAGCAACTCGCGGCAATGCGCTGGCAGCCCAGCACCCGCACCCTGCCGCCTTATTACGACGATCCGCTCCACATCGCCGCGCTGCGGGGTGACCTGGCGCGGCAATTGCGGGGGCTGCCGTTCATGCCCGAAGTGCTGCTGCTCTCCTTCCACGGCATGCCCGACCGGACCTTGCACCTGGGCGATCCCTATCACTGCCAGTGCCGCAAGACCGCGCGACTGGTGGGCGAGGCCCTGGCGGAGGACTTCCCCGGCCTGCGGGTTGAGACCAGCTTCCAGTCCCGCTTTGGCCGGGCCAAATGGCTGGAGCCCTATACCGAAGAGACGCTGACTACGCTCGCCATGAGCGGGGTCAAGCGCCTTGCAATCGCTGCGCCGGGCTTTTCCGCCGATTGCCTGGAAACCCGCGAGGAACTGGCGATCCGCGGCCGCGAAGTGTTCGAGGAAGCCGGGGGACTTGAATTTGCGGCGCTTGATTGCCTTAATACGTCACATGCGGGGATGGCCATGCTCGAGGCGCTGGTGCGGCGCGAGCTTGGGGGATGGATTTAATCGTTCGATTAAGTTACATCGCTGTCAGTAACTCCCAAAGGACCTCCCATGGCCACGCTTGCCCCCGAAGCTCCCAAGTTTACCCACTGGAACCAGCCCCAGCCCAAGGATGCCCTGGCGCATATCCCGGGTGAGGATGGCTGGCCGATCCTTGGCAACACGCTGGAACTGCTGGCAGACCCGACAGCCTTCGGCAACCGGATGCGCGCCAAGTATGGCGACATCTACCGCAACAACAGCTTTGGCCGGCGCGGCGTGATCATGTTCGGCGCGGAAGCGAACGAGCTGGTGCTGTTCGATCGCGACAAGATCTTTTCGTCCGAACAGGGCTGGGGCCCGGTGCTCGACCTGTTGTTCCCGCGCGGGCTGATGCTGCTCGATTTCGATCACCATCGCGCCGATCGCCGGGCGCTGTCGATCGCCTTCAAGCCGGGGCCGATGCGGCACTATTCGGATGCGCTCAACCGCGGCATTTCCAACCGGGCCGAAGAATGGCGCGGGCAAGAGATCCTGTTCTATCCGGCAATCAAGCAGCTGACGCTCGATCTGGCGGCCGACAGCTTCCTCGGTGTTCCGCTGGGGCCGGAAGCCGATGCGATCAACAAGGCCTTTGTCGACATGGTCCAGGCCTCGATCGGCGTGGTGCGCAAGCCCTTGCCCTTCACCGCGATGGGCCGCGGGGTGGCGGGCCGCAAGTTCCTGCTCGACTACTTCACGCGCGAGACGCTGAAGCGCCGCGAGGCCGGGGGCGGGCAGGACATGTTCAGCCAGTTTGCCACCGCCACGCGTGAGGATGGCTCGCTGCTGCCGGTCGATGAAGTGGTCGATCACATGATCTTCCTGATGATGGCGGCGCACGACACCATCACCAGTTCGGCCACCTCGCTGGTCTGGCTGCTCGCGAAGAACCCCGAATGGCAAGCGAAGCTCCGCGCCGAAATCCTGGCCGTGACTGGCGGCGAAGGGCGTCCGCTCGCCTATGACGACCTTGGCAAGCTTGAACTGACCGAAATGGCCTTCAAGGAAGCCCTGCGGCTGATCCCGCCGGTGCCCTCGCTGCCGCGCCGCGCGCTGAAGGAGTTTACCTTCAAGGGCGTGCGCGTGCCCGCCGGCACGCCAGTCGGCATCAGTCCGGCAGCGGTCCACATGGAAGAAGCGCACTGGCCCGATCCGACGAAGTTCGATCCGCTGCGTTTCACCCCGGACCAGGTGGCCAAGCGGCACAAGTACGCCTGGGTCCCCTTTGGCGGCGGGGCGCACATGTGCCTGGGCCTGCACTTTGCCTATATGCAGGTCAAGGTGCTGATGGCCCACCTGCTCAGCCGCTACGAGATCGCGATCGAACCGGGTTATGAGCCAGCTTGGCAGCCTTGGCCGATCCCCAAGCCCAAGGATGGGCTGAAGGTCACCTTCAAGCCGGTCTAATCGTCCTTCGGCAGGTACTTGACCGGGTCGAGCGCGATGCGGTTGCGGCGAACTTCGAAATGAAGCTGCGGTTCGCTGGCCAGGCCAGTGGTGCCGACCAGGCCGACGCGCTCGCCCGCCTTGACCTTGTCGCCATCCTTGACGGTGATCTTGTCGAGGAAGGAGTAGGTCGTCGTCCAGCGGCCACCGTGGTGCAGGATCACCGTCAGGCCATATTCCTTTGGTCCCTGCGCGGCATAGATCACGGTGCCGGCGGCAGCGGCGCGCGCGGCGGTGCCCTGGTTGGCCGTGATGTCGATCCCGTCGTGAAAG
>JBEGOD010000232.1:0-14426 GCA_041182185.1 Pseudomonadota bacterium | reverse complement strand
GCGACTATATCGACGTCGCCATGTTCGACAGCCTGCTGCCGTGGTGCGCGCATACGGCCGGCAGCGCGATCGCCGGCGGGCCATCCCCGAAGTCGAGCGAGCAGCGCTCGCTGGGCGGTGCGGGGTTCTATCAGGTCTACCGGACCAGCGATGGCCGCCACGTGGTGCTGGGCGGGCGCGAGCTCAAGTTTGCGACCAACCTGCTCAATGCCCTGGGGCGCCCGGACCTGATCGCTTTGGCCGAAGCGGACGCTGGTCCGGCGCAAGTGCCGCTGATCGCCTTCCTGCGGGAAACCTTCGCGACCAAGAGCCGCGACGAATGGGTGGCCTGGTTCCACGACAAGGACGTTGCCTTCGCGCCGGTGCTCGATTTCCGTGAAGCGCTGGACGAGCCGCACATCGCCCAGCGCGGCCTGCTGGTCGAGGCTGATGGCCGCCATCACATCGCCCCGGCGATCCGGTTTGCCAATGAAGCGCCGTGGGTGCCGGGCAAGGTGCCCGAACTGGGCGAGGAGTAGCGCCACTGATGGGCGATTTCAGATCAAGCAAAGCCTGCTTTGACCAGTCCACCGATAGGGGGCGAGCATGACATTACGGCTGACCACTGGCGAGCACGTCGCCCGATTGTTCATCGACCGCGCAGACAAGCGCAATGCCTTCAATCAGGCGATGTGGTGCCAGCTACCCGAGCTTGTGATGGAGGCCATGGCCGATCCGGCGGTGCGGGTACTGACAATTGAATCTGCCCATCCGGGCATGTTTTCCGCCGGGGCTGATATTGCCGAGTTGCTCAGTAACAAGGACGATGCATCTTGGCGCAGCGCAAATCAGGCGGCGATCAACCGCGCCCAGCATATCCTGGCACGTGCCGCAAAGCCGGTGATCGCCTTCGTCGATGGCGATTGCGTGGGCGGAGGCTGCGGCATCGCCCTGGCGGCCGATGTCCGCGTGGCGACGCCGCGGGCGCGGTTCGGGATAACGCCGGCGAAGCTTGGATTGGTCTACCCGCTTCACGATACCAAGCTGCTGATCGACCTGGTCGGGCCGGGGCAGGCAAAGCGGTTGCTTTACACTGGTATGCTGCTGCGAGCCGAGGAGGCGCTGAGGATCGGGCTGGTCGATGAGGTGGCTGACAGCCCGGGTCACCTGGAAGATCTTATCGTCGATAATTCGCAGCACTCGACGACCGGTATGAAGGCATTCATCCGCCGCGTTCTGGAAGGTCAGAACGACGAGGACGAAGAGACCTTGGCGGCCTTTGCAGAGGCCTTTACTGGGCCGGATTTCATGGAGGGCAGCAGTGCTTTCATTGAGAAGCGCAAACCGAAGTTTCGTTAGCGTGGCGGGGCCTGCGGACCGCCGCAAGACCTGCATGCGACCTATTTGACGCTCATTTCCTTGAGCAACTCGGTCGCGCCATCGACCTTGTCCATCACCTACGGCATGTAGCGGTAATCGACATGGATGGTGCGGTTGATTGCTGGATTGAACCGCCAGTCGGAAATCACCCTGTTCAGCGTGCCATCAAAGGCCAGGCCGACTGGCTCGCCCTTGCCCCAAGCCAGACCATCGGCCTAAAGCAGCAGCACCGCAAAGCCCAGCGCCGTGGCGAAACTGGCCAGGGTGGCGGTGATCACCGGGATCGTCGCGCGCCAGCCCATCTCGAGCAGCAGGTCCATCCGGCTGCGCATCGCCGTGGCGGTCACTGCCAGCAGCAGCAGGCCCTTGGAAGCGATCAGCGCAAAGTGGCTGATGGGCTGCGGTACGGTGACCAGGCTGTTGAGCACGACCGTCGCCAGGAAGGCGGTGATGAACCAGGGCAGGGCGAGGCGCTTCCATACCGGCTGAGCCACGCCGCCCGCCGTGCCGCCGCGCAGCATCAGGCTGACCAGCACGACGATCGGGGCGAGCAGGGCGACGCGGGCCAGCTTGACGATCGTGGCATAAGAGCCCGCCGCGTCGGAGAAGGCATAGCCGCCGCCAATCGCCTGGGCGACATCGTGGATCGAGGCGCCGATCAGGAAGCCGGCCTGCTGGTCGGTCAGGTTGAGTTCGGCCGCCAGCGCCGGATAGACCGACATGGCGAAGGCACTGGCCAGGCTGATCCCGACCAGCGTCAGCGCGAATTGCGCCTGGCTGAGCCGTTCCTTGCCGATCACACCGTAGAGCGCGAGCGCCGCGCTGGCGCCGCAGATCGCGGTCGATCCGCCCGCCAGCATCCCGGCGTACTTCGACTGCGTGGCAAACCGCGCCCCGGCGATCCCGGCGAAGAAGGTGCTGGCCATGACCACCAGCAGCGCCAGAAACGGCGCGGCGCCCAGCGCGGTGATCTGCTCGATCGTCACCTGCAGGCCAAGGACCACGATCCCGACCCGCAGGCAGGTGCGCGAGGCAAAATCAAGTCCCAGGTGCGAACGCGGCTCGCGCGCGATGAAGTTCAGCGACAGGCCGATCAGCAGGCCCAGCAGGATGATCGGGAAGCCATAGTGCTCCGATAGCCAGGCCGCCGCCGCTGCCGCGACGCCGCAGATCGCCAGGCCCGGCAGCAGGCTGGCCTTTTCCTGGTCGGCCTGGGCAGTCAGCTCCGCCAGGTGCAGCTCGCCATAAAGGTCGCCGCCGTGGGGCAGGGCGTCCCAATCGATCGCGGGCAAGGTGGCCGGGTTTCTGTCCTGCGGTGTCATATTGCCCTTCCCTTATCCCTGCGAGACGTTAGTCTGCAAGCAACGAAAAGACAAAACTGGGGAAGAGCCATGGCCATTGGCGGCGCAAACCACACCGAAGCAAGCCTGATCCGATCGCGCAACCTGCTGATCGGGCTGCTGTTCTTCGGTACGATCATCAATTACGTCGACCGCCAGGTGCTCTCGCTGCTCAAGCCCAGCATCGAGGCGGAATATGGCTGGGGCGATGCCGAGTTCGCGCACTTCGCCTCGATGTCGCAACTGGCGGCGGCCTCGGCACTGATCTTTGTTGGCTACCTGCTTGACCGGTTCGGGGTGCGCCGGGCCTATGGCACGGCCGTCGGCCTGTGGAGCCTGGCGGGCATTGCCCATGCCTTTGCCGCCACGGTCACCCAGTTCGTTGCCGCCCGCGTTGCGCTGGTCGCGGCCGAGGCGATCAATACGCCGGCCGCGGTCAAGGCGGCGGCGGTGTTCCTGCCCTTGAAGCAGCGCTCGATGGCGATGGGGATCGTCAATTCCGCGCCGAACCTGGGCAATATCATCGCCCCGCTGACCGTGATTCCGTTCGCGGCCGTGTTCGGCTGGCATGCCGCCTTCATTGTCACCGGCCTGATCGGCTTTGTCTGGCTGGCCTTCTGGATCGGCGGCACGCGCCGGCTGCAGCCGGTGGCCGAAACCCTGGTCGAAACGGCCAGGCCTTCATTCCGCGAGGCGCTGAACGACAAGGTGACCTGGGCGATCGCCGGGGCCAAGGCGCTGACCGACATGTTCTGGTGGTTCTTCACCTTCTGGCTGCCCGACCTGTTCGTGAAGGTTTTCGGCCTTACCCAGAAAGAACTGATCGGCCCGACCGCTTTGGCCTTTACCCTGGCCGCAATCGGCGCGCTTTCGGCCGGGGTGGTCTTCCCCCGCCTGCTGGCGCGCGGGATGAGCGTGAACCGTTCGCGCAAGACCGCGCTGCTGATGTATGCGCTGATCATCCTGCCGATCCCGCTGGCGCTGACCGCCGCCAGCCCGTGGACCGCCGCCGCGATCATCGGCATGGCGCTGTTCGCGCACCAGGGCTTCTCCACCAACATCTTCGGCTTTGCCGCCGATGCCGTGCCGACCTCACGCGTCGGGACGGTCATGGCGATCGGGGCAATTGCCGGGAACCTGGCCGGCTTCGGCATCCAGGAAACCACCGGCTGGCTGCTGACCAACGGCCACGGCTATGCCCCGCTGTTCTATGGCGCGGCGGTGTCCTACCTGCTGGCGCTGGGGTTGATCCACTTCCTGGTGCCGCGGATTGTAGCCCACGACGAGGGATAAAAACCTCTGATCGCAGAACAAAGAAAAGGCCCCCTGCCGCAAGGCAGGGGGCCTTTCTGTATGGCCGGAAGGCCGGGCTGGATCAGAAGCTGAACCGGCCCGTCACGCCCCAGTAGCGGTCCGCATCGCGCGGGATCTGGTAGCGGTAGGAACCGCCGACGCCGCCGTTGACGATCGCGGCCGGATAGGCCTTGTCGAACAGGTTGCGGACCACGAAGGTCAGCTTCCAGTTGTTGTCCGGATCGACCAGGCCGATGTTGGCATTGACCAGGGCATAGGCCGGGATCGTGCCAAGCTGGCGCTGCACCGCATCTGCCGCGAACAGCGAGAGCTGGCTGGACTGGAAGTTCATCGAAGCACCCAGCGCAACATTGGCGAAGCCGCCGGTTTCGATGGTGTGATCCAGCGCGACCGAGCCCTTCCAGACCGGGGCAAAGCCCAGCTTGGTGCCGGCTGCGATCGAAGCCGCGCCCAGCGGTGCCTTGAAGTTCACGACGTGGGCGTCGTTGACCGAAAGGCCGGCGCTGAGGTTGGTGTTGCGAGCCAGGCGCCAGGCCATGTCGATTTCGATACCCTTGGTCGAAACCGTACCCGCGTTGGTGAAGCGGGTCACGACCACGCCAGCCACCAGATCGGGGTTGTTGGCCTGGAAGTTCTGGTAACGGGCATAGTAGGCAGCGATGTTGAAGGTCAGCGCGCCATCAAGCAGCGTGTTCTTCATGCCGATTTCGAACGAGTTCGAAGTTTCCGGCTCGATCACGTTGGTGCCGGTGCCGGTCAGGTTGAAGAAGACGTTGTAGGCCGGACCCTTGTAGCCACGGGCGTAGCTGGCATAGGCCATGGTGTCTTCGTTCAGGTCGAACTGGAACGTGGCCTTGCCCGACAGGTTGTCGTTGCTGGTTTCGGCAGTCCAAGGAACCCCGTTCGACAGTGCGGCAGCGGCAGTCGCTGCGGCACCAGGGGCGGTGCCGAGGCCGACCAGGCGGACGTATTCGTTATAGACGCCCTGGTCGAAGTTCGGCTGGATCCCCGGACCGGTCAGCGGCGAACGACGGCTGTGGAAGACCGACAGCTTGTCGTGCGTGTAACGCAGGCCAGCCACGAAGCGCGCCGTGTCCGACAGCTTGTAGGTTGCCTGGCCGAACACCGCGATGTTGTTGAAGGTCGAACCGAAGGTGGCCGAACCCGACGGGGTGGTCGAAGCCGCGGCGTTGATGCTGCCGCAAGGGATCAGCACGCCACCCGGCGCACCGGCAGCGGCGTTGCACTGCGTGACGTTGCGGGTGAAGGTACGCTCGGAGTCAGCGCGCGAGTAGAACGCGCCCAGCACATAGGACAGCGTCTGATCGGCCGGCGAAGTCAGGCGCAGTTCCTGGGTGAAGGTGTTCGAGGTCTGCGGACCCGAATCGTGCAGCTGCGCAAAGCCGACATAGGCACGGTCGAGCCAGTCACCGTCACGGATTTCGGTGTTGTCCCAGCCGCGATAGGCGGTGATGCTGGTCAGGGTGTGCTCGCCAAGGGCCAGGTCGCCCTGGAACGAAACGCCCCAGCCTTCTTCCAGCGTCGCGGTGACCAGGTTCTGCGCCACAGCGCGGGTCTTGGCACCAGCCGGAGTCGGAAGGGCCGCAAAGCCCAGGCTGGTGCTGTTCGCACCCGCCGCGGTCAGCGGACCGCTGCCGATGATGTCGGCGCAGCAATCGTCGTCGTTCTTGTAATAGTCGGCGGCGAGGTAGAGACGCAGATCGTCGCTCGGCTCGTACAGGAACTGGCCACGAAGGCCCCAGTGCTTGTAGCCATTGACCCACTCGTTGGTGGTGGTGTTGCGGATGTTGCCGTCATATTCGCCATAGAAGGCGGTCAGGCGGGCAGCCAGGTCCTGGCCAAGCGGCAGGTTGACCGCGCCCTTGAGGCGGAATTCGTTGCGGTCGAAGTAGCTGGCTTCGACGGTGCCGCCGAATTCCATCTTCGGCATCTGGGTGGTGATGTTGATCACCCCGGCCGATGCGTTCTTGCCGAACAGCGTGCCCTGGGGGCCGCGCAGCACTTCCATCTGGGCCACGTCGACCATGTCCGAGAAGGCTTCGCCCGAACGCGAATAGACCACGCCGTCAACCACGGTCGAGACCGAAGGCTCACCCGCGATCGAGAAGGTGGCGGTGCCGACGCCGCGCAGGAAGATCGTCTGGTTCAGCGTGGTGCCCGACTTCAGGAAGTTGAGCGAAGGCACCATCTGGGCGGCGCTTTCAATGCTGGGACGCGAGGCTTCTGCCAGGCGTTCGCCGCTGAGCACCGAAACCGCGACCGGCACGTCCTGGACGTTTTCCGAGCGCTTCTGGGCGGTAACGACGATTTCGCCGGGGGCGCCTTCGTCTTCGTTGGCCTTGTCCTGGGCATAGGCCGGACCGGCAAATGCGACCATGGCCAGCGCTGCCAGGGGCAGGGCCGACGATGTGCGAAGCATCGACTTCATGGATGTTCCTCCCTTGCACCGGGGGCCTCCTGCCCCGCGGCGTAATTCTCCTCTGCCGGAGGGGTTGACCCTTCCGGTTGGTGCTTGAATTGATGCGAAGCGCCCGATATGTCAAGCGGTGTCATACGGGACAGACACGCTTGGCGCGGTGCTTGTGACATTGTCGCAACAGCGGTTCCGGAAGCGAGGGGATGGGTAGTGGAGGCCGGATTTTCGGCGGTTGAGAGCGGTTTTGACCTGCACTTTGGCGGGCGATTGGTGCTGCGCCACCGGGCCGAGACGCCGGTGCTCGACTCCGCCCGGGGCAATCCGACCGTCACGATGTATCGCGGCAACTTCAAGATCGAAGACGCACCCGAAGCGCTGGTTGCGCCGCTTGATTGTGTGGTCGAAGATAGCGCCGTTACCCTGTCGCAGGACGGTGTGGACGTTGCGCGACTGGCTCTGCTGGAGAACCGCCTGACCGCCACCCTGCTGACCCCGGGCCATGACCGGATCGGCCTGCGCTGGCACGCCGAACCGGGCGAAACCGTCTGGGGCGGGGGCGAGCAGATGAGCTATTTTGCGCTCAACGGCCGGTCCTTCCCGATGTGGACCAGCGAGCCGGGCGTCGGCCGCGACAAGTCGACCGAGCTGACCCGGCAGATGGACGAAACCGGCATGGCCGGGGGCGATTACTGGAACACCAATTACCCGCAGCCGACGATCCTGACCTCGCGTTGGCTGGCAGTGCACCTCGATGCCGCTTGCTACAGCGTGATCGACTGCACCGATCCCGCCGTACACGCCTTCGAGGTGTGGAGCAGCACGGCCGCGTTCGAGCTCTATGCCGCCGATGGCCCGCAGGAACTGGTCGGGCAGCTCTCCACCCGCTTTGGCCGCCAGCCGCCGCTGCCCGACTGGGCGATCGGCGGGGCGATTGTCGGGCTGAAGGACGGGACGCGCAGCTTCGAACGGCTGGACGGCTTCATCAAGGCCGGCACCGCCGTGTCCGGGCTGTGGTGCGAGGACTGGGCCGGGATCCGCGAGACCAGCTTTGGCCGCCGCCTGTTCTGGGACTGGCGCCGCGACAACCAGCGCTATGCCGACCTGCCGCAGCGCGTGGCCGCGCTTCAGGCGCGCGGGATCCGCTTCCTGGCCTATGCCAATCCCTATCTGTGCAAAGACGGCATCCTTTATGAAGAGGCACTGGAGGGCGGACATTTCTGCCTGAAACCGGACGTCGACGAGGTCTACCTGGTCGACTTCGGCGAGTTCGACTGCGGCGTGATTGATTTCACCCGCAAGGAAACCCGCGACTGGTTTGCCGAAAAGGTGCTGGGGCGCGAGATGCTGGATATCGGCATCTCGGGCTGGATGGCCGATTTCGGGGAATACCTGCCGACCGACGTGCGGCTGGCCGATGGGTCTGATCCGATGGAGGCGCACAACCGCTGGCCAGTGCTGTGGGCCGAGGTCAACGCCCAGGCGGTCGCCAGCCGCGGCAAGACCGGCGATACCGTGTGGTTCATGCGCGCCGGCTTCTCGGGCGTGCAGGCCCATTGTCCGCTGCTCTGGGCGGGTGACCAGTCGGTCGACTTCACCCGGCATGACGGGATCGGCACCGTGATCACCGCCGCGCTTTCGGCGGGCCTCGTCGGCAATGCCTACAGCCATTCGGACTGCGGCGGTTACACCTCGCTGCTCGGCAATGTTCGCACGGCCGAGCTGATGGAGCGCTGGTGCGAGCTGTCGGCCTTTGCGCCCGTGATGCGCAGCCACGAGGGCAACCGGCCGGACGACAACCTGCAATACGACTCGACGCCCGAGCTGCTGGCCTGCTTCGCCCGCTGGAGCCGGGTCCACGCGCACCTCGCGCCCTATGTCCGCCACCTCTGCGATGAGGCGGTGGAGCTCGGCCTGCCGGCGCAGCGCCCGCTGTTCCTGCACCATGCCGAGGACGAGAGCCTTTACGCAGTGCAGGACCAATACCTCTATGGTGCCGATCTGGTGGTTGCCCCGGTGATCGAGGAGGGCGCGCGCGCGCGCCCGGTGATCCTGCCGGGCGAGGGCGAGTGGGTCCACGCCTTTACCGGCGAGACTTGGGGCGCCGGCACGCACATGGTCGCCGCACCGATCGGCTGCCCACCGGTTTTCTATTCTGTTGAAAGCAGTTACGTTGAACTCTTTGCAGGGCTGCGTAACTTATGAGCGAACGGTCGAACATCCGCGATGTGGCCGCCCGCGCCGGGGTGGCGGTGAAGACCGTCAGCCGCGTGCTCAATGGCCATCCCTATGTCTCGGCCGATACGAAGGCCCGGGTCGAGGAGGCGATGAAGGCGCTGGATTTCCGGCCCTCGGTTGCCGCGCGGATTCTCTCGGGCGCGAAAAGCAACCAGGTTGCGCTGATCTACGACAATCACAGCCCCTACTACATGTTCCAGATTCAAACCGGCTGCTGGGACGTCTGCCGCGCCAAGGGTATCCGCTTGCTGGCCCAGCCGGTCGACGTGGCCGATCCCGATGTCGGCAACCAGGTCCGCGGGCTGGTCACCGAAACCCAGGTCGACGGGATCATCCTGTCCTCGCCGGTGACCGATTGCGAGCCGGTGCTGCGCGCGCTGGAGGCGATGGACATCCCTTTCGTGCGGATCTCGCCCGGCACCAATCACGCGCTGACCAGTTCGGTGTTCATGGACGATGCCCAGGCGGCCGATGACATGACGACCTACCTGATCAATGCCGGCCACCGCCGGATCGGCTTCATCAAGGGTCACCCCAACCACAAGGGCTCGGAGGATCGCCTGGCTGGTTATCGCCGCGCGCTCGACCGGGCCGGGATCGCCTATGATCCGGTCCTGATCTGCGATGGCGAATTCGATTTCGATTCCGGTGTGCGCGGGGCAAGCCGCCTGCTTGACCTGCCCGAGCCGCCGACCGCGATCTTCGCCTCGAACGACGATATGGCCGCCGGGGTCCTCGCGGTTGCGCATGATCGCAATATCGAGCTGCCCAGCCAGCTGTCCGTCGCCGGGTTCGACGATACCACGCTGGCCCGCACGGTCTGGCCGCCGCTGACCACAATCCACCAGCCGATGGCCGAACTGGCCCAGACGGCGGCGGAAATCCTGATCGAAGGGGGCGACATCACCCATCGCCGCCTGCCGCACCAACTCATCGAGCGCGCATCGGTCGCGCCGCCACACAGGAAGATAACATGAGCCAGCTCCCTCTCCCGCCCGCCACCCGCCAGCTTGGCGCCAGCGGGATCGAAGTCTCCCCGATTGCCTGGGGGATGTGGCGCCTGGCCGAAAATGGCCGCACCGCTGCCGAAGCGGCGCGGCTGGTCCATGCCGCGCTCGATGCCGGGATCAATTTCCTCGACACGGCCGACATCTATGGTTTCAACGGTAGCGGCGGGTTCGGCGATGCCGAGGCGCTGCTGGGCGAAGTGCTGGCCGCCGAGCCTGCCTTGCGGGGCCGCATGGTCCTCGCCACCAAGGGCGGGATCATGCCGCCGCTGCCCTATGACCAGAGCGCCGACTACCTGCGCGCGGCGATCGACGCTTCGCTGACCCGCCTCAAGACCGACTCGGTCGAGCTGTGGCAGGTCCACCGCCCGGACATCCTGGCCCACCCGCAGGAAGTCGCCCGCGTGCTCGACGATGCCGTGGCCAGCGGCAAGATCCGCACGCTCGGCGTTTCGAACTTCACGCAAGCCCAGACCGCCGCGCTCAACCACTTCCTCGGCCACAAGCTGGTCTCGACCCAGCCCGAGATCAGCCCGCTGCGGATCGATTGCTTCGAGAATGGCGAGCTCGATCAGGCGATGCTGCTGGGCCTGACCCCGCTGGCCTGGTCGCCGCTTGGCGGTGGACGCCTGGCAAAGCCGGAAAGCGCGCGCGATCACGCGATCTGCGCCGCGCTGGACAAGGTCGCTGGCGAGGCGGGCGTTACGCGCAGCGTCGCGGCCTATTCGTGGCTGATGGCCCACCCGGCCGGGATCATCCCGATCATCGGTTCGCAGCAGGTGGAGCGGATTGCCGAAGGCGCCGCCGCGCGCACGGTCGGCTGGACCCGGACCGACTGGTACGCCGTGCTGGTCGCCGCGCGCGGCGTGCCGCTGCCTTGAGCTGAATCAAGGCGGGCCGGGGCACCATCGTCCATGGCCCGCCACAAGACTGACCTGACGGAGAGCTGCCATGACCAACCCGCCCGAAATCGCCTGGTTCTCGGCCCTGTGCGACGACGATTATGAGTTCCTCGGCGTCCCCGATCCGCAGCTCAAGTCCAGCTGGGAGCATTGCCGCAACATCGTGCTGCGCGCCGAAGAGGGCGGGTTCGACAATATCCTGCTGCCCTCGGGCTATGAGCTGGGGGTCGATACCACCGCCTTCGCCGCCGCTGTTGCCACCCAGGTCAAGCGGATCAAGCTGCTCTGGGCGACCCGCATGGGTGAGGACTGGCCGCCGCAGCTGGCCCGCCGCATCGCCACGCTGGACCGGATCCTCGGCCCCAACGCTGCCGGCACGGGCGGGCGGCTCAACGTCAACATCATCTCCTCGCCAATGCCGGGTGAGACCATGGACAGCGCCCCGCGCTATCGCCGCGGGACCGAGATCATGAAGATCATCCGCACGCTGCTGAATGGCGAGCACCTCGATTTCCAGGGCGAGTTCTACAACCTGAAGCTCGATCCGGCGCGGATCAGCACGATCTCGGGCAAGTGCCCGAATCTCTACTTCGGCGGCCTCAGCCACGAAGCGCGCGACTGCGCCGCCGAAGCGGCCGACGTCTACCTGATGTGGCCCGATACGATGGAGAACGTCCGCGAAGTCGTCACCGACATGAAGGCCCGCGCTGCCGCCAAGGGCCGCACGCTCAAGTTCGGCTACCGTGCCCACGTCATCGTCCGCGAGACCGAGGACGAGGCCCGCGCCTATGCCGACCGGCTGCTGTCCAAGCTGGACGACGAAATGGGCCGCGCGATCCGCGCCAAGAGCCTCGATGCGGGCAACTACGGCGTCCAGCGCCAGCAGGAACTGCGCAGCGCCGCCGATGGTGACGGCTTTGTCGAGGAAAACCTGTGGACCGGCATCAGCCGCGCGCGTTCAGGCTGCGGCGCGGCGATCGTCGGCAACCCCGACCAGGTCATCGCCAAGCTGCGCGCCTACCAGGACGCCGGCATGGAAGCCTTCATCCTCTCCGGCTACCCGCACATGCAGGAATGCGACATGTTCGCGCGCTATGTCCTGCCGCAGATCGAACACGCGCCGATCGCGGGGTAGGGCCGCCCCTGTCCACTCCATGCGTGCATGGGGAGGGAGGGGGTATCCAGCTGAACGCCACCACCCATTGCAGCGGCCCAGCCGCTCAGGAAAGCTCGACCTCGATCCGCTTGTTGCCCAGGTGATCAACCACGGATACGTGCAGCGGCCACTGGAATTCCACGCCCACGGTCTTGCCATTGGCCCAGCGAATCACGCCCTGCCACGATTCAAACCCCTCCAGCTTGATCGTGACCTTGTCACCGATCTCGCCGTTCTCGTTGGCGAGCTCCAGCTTGCAGCCGTGTTCCGAGATGTCGATCACCCGACCTCCGATACGGCCTTGAAAATTATTGCGAATTACTGCTGGCGCCTGCAACTCGCGGCGCGGGTTGCGGCGCTCGACAATTATCCGCTCACCAAACCGCATCGGATCGTAAAAATCGCTCATCTCGGCACCATGTATTAGTACTGGGGTGCGCACAGGCTGCCGTTAACTTGTCTACAAAATGTGAAGAGCGGGGCAGCGCGTATTTGGATGCTTTGCGTAAGTCAGCCTAGGATTAGACCTAAATAATTGACGTTTAAACGCAAATGCAGTCATCCACTTGCACTCGATTGGATCCGGTCCGAGCATGGGTGCAGGCGAGAACTCGGGCTTGAGCGGGCCTCAGCCCTTGATCTGATAGGCGACCTCGAAATCGCCCCAGCGGCGGCCCTGGACTACCATGGGGGAGTAGACGTTGCGGACCACGACGTAGTTGGTGCCGTCGCCTTCCTGGCGGTAGACCGACATGAAGTAGGGGGCCTGGCTGGCCTTGGCCTGCTGGTCGATGTCATCGAGCAGGATGCGGCCGTTGCGGCAGTATCTGGTATCGTGGGCCAGCTCGCCGATCGGCAGCCTCGAGTGTTCGGTCACATGGGTCGGCAGGAAGCCGTTCATGTCGGCGGCGCTGCACATGATCACGCTGGGATGGGCGAGGCGCAGCCGATCGAACAGCGGGCGCCAGTTGGCATCGGCCCAGTCGGACAGGCCGGTGCGGTACAGTTCCGGATTGGTGCCGGGGACAAGGCGGTAATTGGTGTCGAACAGCTGGTCGAGCCGCAGTTCGCCGCTGGCAATGGCGGTCTCGGTGACGGCGACGAGTTGGTCGCGGAAGCTGGCGGCCAGCTCGACGATCTCGGTATCGCGGGGCGAGACGCCGGCGCTGATCACGGCGTTGAACAGCTTGTTTGAAGTGGTCTCCATGCTGAGGACATTGCCGCGGGTGGCATCGAGCAGGACCGCGTTGTCGCGGACCGAGCCGATCACGGTGTCGAGCGCCTCGCGCACGGCGACGCCCTTGGCGTGGACCTCGGCGGAATGGCGGGCGACGCGTTCGCCGGTCTCGTCAAGCTGGGAGACCAGGCGGGTGGTTTCGGCGAGGACATCGGTGACGGTTTCGAGCCGTTCCTCGGCCTTGCTGGACTGCTGCACGCCGGACTGGATCTCGGTGACGAGGCCGGCGGCTTCGCCAACCAGCTTGCCGACGGCCTGGCGGATCTCCTCCGCCGCGGCGCTGGTGTTCTGGGCGAGCTTCTTCACTTCCGAGGCGACCACGGCGAAGGTCTTGCCAGCCTCGCCCGCGCGGGCAGCCTCGATCGTGGCGTTGAGCGCGAGCATGTTGGTGGTGCGGGCGATCGTTTCGATGCCCTTGGAGACCTGCTGGACCTGCTCCATCACGGTCGCGAAGTTGGTGACGTGAATGCCGAGCCGCGAGATCAGCGAGATGATCGAGCGGAACTCGACCACGGCGGCGCCGACCCGCTCGGTCCCCTTGCCGAGCCGGTCATAGGCCTGGGCGGAGAGCAGCTTGGCCTCGTCGGCGGATTCGGCGATGTGGCGCTGATCGAGCTCGAGCGCGCCCGCAATCTCGTCAAGCTCGGCGAGGTCGGAGATCTGGCGCTGCATCTGGTCGGTGGCGCGCTCGATCTGGCCGGCCGCTTCGCTGCAGCCAACGGCAAGGTCGCCGCTGTGCGTTGCGGCTGACTGGTCAAGGATGGGAAGTCCGGCAGAAATCTTCTCGATATACATGCAAGTGCCCCGGCTATGTCGCCCGGGATGGCTAGCCGGGAATGGTTAACAGCTGGTCAAGCGAGCCGAGCCGCCTGGACTCCGGCTGGATAAGGTAAGGAGCCGGAATAACCCGCGATTAACTATCTTGGTCCATAGCCGCGGGCGGAGAACGCCGCCGATGGACGATCTGATTACCGAATTCATCGCCGAAACGCGCGAGATGCTGCAGGCGCTCGAACGCGGGCTGGTGGCGTGGGAGCGGGATCCGGGCGAGCGCGAGCGGCTTTCCGAGATTTTCCGCTTCGTTCACACGGTGAAGGGCAATTGCGGCTTTTTCGACCTGCCGCGGCTCGAGAAACTGGCCCATGCGGCCGAAGATGCGCTGGGCGATGTACGGGCCGGCAAGCGCGCGATCGACAGCGGGCTGGTCGATGCCGTGCTCGCCGTGATCGACCGGATTGGCGAGATGATCGAGGCGATCGCGGCGGGCGAGGATATTGCCGGCGGCGATGACAGCGAATTGATCGCACGGTTCGCCGCAGTCGCGCCGGTACCGGTTCCAGCCGAGCCGGTCGCGGCTCCGGCCAAGGCGGCCCCGGTGCGCGAGCCGTTCCGCTCGGTCCGCCTGCCGACCAGCCTGGTCGCCCGGGTGATGAGCGGCG
>JBEGOD010000231.1:0-18043 GCA_041182185.1 Pseudomonadota bacterium | reverse complement strand
CAACCGGGGCTTCGCCGGGCTTGCCGATCAGCTTGCGGCGCTTGACCTCGACCACCACCTTGTTGGTGCGGCCGTGGCTGAAGGTCTGCTTGACCTCGCCCGCTTCGACCGACTTCTTGAGGCCCAGCGGCTTGCGGCCCAGAGTCGGTTTGTTGTCGCTATCGCTCATGATCGTCTCAATACCCTTCGTTCAATTCGTCGTCGACTGCGGGCGGGCCTGCAAGGCCTGCATCCGGCAGCGAGTCTTGTTCACCAGTCTTTTCCGCGCGGCCCAGGAAGCGCAATAATCGGCGCAAGGGTGCGCCAATTCGCTCGGCCGCGGCCTGATCGGTCAGTGCCAGATGGACGACGTTGTCGCGGCCCAATGCCACAGACAGCGCCGTTCGGTCCAGTGGCAAGGTGGTGCCGGCCATGCCGGAGCCTTCGCGCTCTTCGCCGACGCGCCAGGCCTGGTCGAGCTTGCGCGAGCCATCGGCGCTGGCATCCGCCGCATGGGCCAGCCAGGCAACCTTGCCCATCCGGGCATTCTCGGCGATCCGGTCAGAGCCGATCAGCAGGCGCCCGGCCTTGAATTCAAGCCCCAGCCGATCCGTAAATGCGCGGGTCAGCGCGGCTTCGATCCGGTCCGGCAGGTCGGCGGGGATTTCCAGCGCTGCGCCCTTGAAGGCGCGGGCCAGCAAGCCCTTGAGCTTGCCCTTGGCAATGGCCGCTTCCAGCTCTGGCCGGCCGACCCCGATCCAGGCCCCCCGCCCCGGCGCGCGGGCCCGGGCATCGGGCAGGACCAGCGAGACCCCGTCGTCATTGGCAGGCGAGATCGCCAGGCGCAGCAGATCGTCGCGGGAACCATGGTCCCCGGTCAGGATGCAGCGGCGCTCGGGCTCTTTTCCCGCCGACTGCTCAAAGGTGTCGGAACCTAGCGGGTCATTGTGAGGAATCCGCATTGGCGGCCTCCTCTGCGGCTGGCCCAGAGGCATCGGCCTCTTCGAACCAGTGGGCGCGGGCCGCCATGATGATCTCGTTGCCCTGTTCTTCGCTCAGGCCGTATTCGCCCAGCACGCCGCCCTTGTCCTCGTCGCGCGCGGAGCGGCGCGGAGCGCTGCCATCGCGGCGGCGCTGCTCGGTGCGCTTCTTGGCGATCAGTTCGTCGGTGGCGAGGTCGGCCAGGTCGTCCAGCGTCTTGATCCCGGCCTTGCCCAGGGTGACGAGCATGGCTTCGGTCAGGTGCGGCAGCTCGGCCAGGTCGTCCTCGACGCCCAGTTCGCGGCGGGTCGCCCGGGCGGCTTCCTCGCGGCGATCCAGCGCTTCGGTGGCGCGGCTCTGCAGTTCCTCGGCCAGTTCCTCGTCGAAGCCTTCGATCGTGGCGAGTTCGGCCAGCTCGATATAGGCGACTTCTTCCAGCTCGCTGAAGCCTTCGGCGACCAGCAGCTGCGAAAGGGTTTCATCGACGTCGAGCTCTTCCTCGAACATCTTCGAGCGCTCGGCGAATTCCTTCTGGCGCTTTTCCGAGGCTTCCTGCTCGGTCATGATGTCGATCTGCGAGCCGGTCAGCTGGCTGGCGAGCCGCACGTTCTGGCCGCGGCGACCGATGGCCAGGCTCAGCTGGTCGTCGGGCACCACCACTTCGATGCGGCTTTCTTCCTCGTCGATCACCACGCGGCTGACGGTGGCGGGCTGCAGCGCGTTGACCACGAAGGTCGCGGTGTCTTCGCTCCAGGGGATGATGTCGATCTTTTCGCCCTGCATTTCCTGCACGACGGCCTGGACGCGGCTGCCCTTCATGCCGACGCAGGCGCCGACCGGGTCAATGCTCGAATCGCGGCTGATCACGCCGATCTTGGCGCGGCTGCCCGGGTCGCGGGCGGCAGCCTTGATCTCGATGATGTTGTCGTAGATTTCGGGCACTTCCTGCGCGAACAGCTTCTTCATGAATTCGGGGTGCGCGCGGCTGAGGAAGATCTGCGGACCGCGGTTCTGGCGCTCCACCTTCATGATCCAGGCGCGGACGCGCTCACCGACGCGGGCGACTTCACGCGGGATCTGCTGATCGCGGCGGATCACGCCTTCGGCGCGGCCCAGGTTGACGATCACGTGGCCGAATTCGACCGACTTGATCACGCCCGTCACCAGTTCCCCGGCGCGGTCCTTGAATTCTTCGTACTGGCGCTCGCGCTCGGCATCGCGGACCTTCTGGAAGATCACCTGCTTGGCCGACTGGGCATCGATCCGGCCCAGGTCCACCGGCGGCAGCGGATCGACGATGAAGTCACCGACCTTGGCGTTGGGGTCCAGCTTCTGGGCGGCCTTGAGGTCGACCTGCTTGAAGTAATCCTCGACCTCTTCGACCACCTCGACCACGCGCCACAGGCGCAGGTCGCCGGTGCGCGGATCGAGCTTGGCGCGGATGTCGTTTTCGGCGCCATAGCGATTGCGGGCGCTCTTCTGGATCGCTTCTTCCATCGCCTCGATCACGATCGACTTGTCGATCAGCTTTTCGTTGGCGACCGAGGTGGCGATCGCCAGCAGTTCGGCGCGGTTGGCGGAAATCGGACTGGCCATGTTCAGTCTTCCTGTTCTTCTACGATCTCGTCCGCACCGCTGGTATCCAGCGGACGGGTTGCTGCAATCAACCGGTCCGTCAGGACCAGCTTGGCGGAATGGATATCGGCGCGCGGGAAGGAAACCCGGCCCGACTTCTTGTCTTCGATCGTCACGACATCGCCATCGATGCCGATCAGTTCACCCTGAAGGCTCCGGCGATTCCCATCGACCGGGTTCTTCAGGGTAACGCGGGCTTCGTGTCCGGCCCAATTCGCAAAGTCCTTGGCCCGGGTCAGCGGACGGTCGATCCCCGGCGAGCTGACTTCGAGCCGGTAGGCTTCCTCGATCAGCACTTCGCCGGCTTCCTCCAGCGCATCGAGCGCATCGGACACGCGGCGCGACAGTTCGGCGCAGTCCTCGATCACCAGCTGGCCGGTCTCGGGCCGCTCGGCCATGATCTGCAGCGTGACGTCCTCGTCACCCACTTCGCTCTTCCCGAACACGATCACGCGCACGAGCTCGAAGCCCAGGGCCTGGGCCTCGGGCTCAACGATCTCGATCAGGCGCGCAGTATCGGCCAAGCAAAGTCTCCGTGTGACCGGCCATGCAAAGCGGTTCGGCGCCGGCCCCTTGCGGCGCCAGCCCCTCGATCGCTTCACAATGTCGGGATGGCGGCCAAATAGGCTGAGTCCCTGCCGAATGCAAGGGCTATCCGCCGCGCTCCGTCAGCCCATGCTTCTTCATGCAGTGGCGCAGCTGGTCATAGCTGAGACCCAGCGCCTTGGCGGTCTGGCGCTGGTTGTAGCGGTGGCGGGCGAGCGCCTGTTCGACGATCGCCTTTTCGTGCGCATCGACCGCAGCCTTGAGGTCGGCAACCGAATCCAGCTGGGTCGATGGTGCGGGCGCGGCGGGCGCGGATGCGGGCGCGCCGGGCGCACGGCCGCTGTCGGCGGCGAACATCGGCGACGGTTTCCACGGGCTGTCAAACGGATCGAACACGATATGCGCCACCGGCACGCCCCAATCGTCCCAGCGATAGACCGCGCGTTCCACCACGTTGCGCAATTCGCGCACGTTGCCGGGCCACTGGTATTCCTCCAGGCTGCGCATCGCGGCTTCGGTGAAGCCGGGCCAGTCTTCCCAGCGCAGCTCGCTGGCCATGCGGCGGCCGAAGTATTCGGCCAGCACGCGGATATCGCCCTCGCGCACCCGCAGCGGCGGCAGGGTGATCACCTCGAAGCTCAGCCGGTCAAGCAAGTCGGCGCGAAAGCGGCCTTCCTCGGCCAGGCGCGGCAGGTCCTCGTTGGTGGCGGCAACGATCCGGACATCGACCCGCACCGGCTTGGAGGCACCGATCCGCGTCACCTCGCCATATTCGACCGCGCGCAGCAGGCGTTCCTGCGCACCCATGCTCAGCGTCGCCAGTTCGTCGAGGAATAGCGTGCCTTGGTCGGCTTCCTCGAACCGTCCGGCCCGCGCTCTGGTAGCACCGGTGAAAGCGCCCGCCTCATGACCAAACAGCTCCGCCTCGATCAGTGTTTCCGGCAAGGCCGCGCAGTTCAGCGTGATCAGCGGTTCTGCCCAGCGCTTGCTGAGCTGGTGGAGGCGTTCGGCGATCAGCTCCTTGCCGGTCCCGCGCTCGCCGATCACCAGCACCGGGCGGCGCAGCGGCGCGGCGCGGCTGGTGCGTTCCACGGCAACGAGGAAGGCCCCGGACTGGCCAATGAACTGAGTGTCGCGCTCCATTCCCAACAGATAGCGAATTTTCCCAACATCGCGCAATATCCACTACATGTCGTTCGTCGATTTGCGCGAGGGACCGCAGAAATCCGCCGCTCAGGTAAATTGGCACGGCGCTTGCTGAATGGTTGGCAACACCAACGAAGGACTACAGCAATGTTCGGCAAGCCCCTCTCCCAGCGCTCTTCGCTCGACAAGGCCATCATGGTTTCGGTCGCGGCCATGCTGGCGATGAACGTCTTTGTCCTGGCCCAGCAGCTGGACCGCGCCCCGGTCCTGGCCGCCGCCGGTCAGTCGGCTGCGGCGCAGCAGGCCTGATGCGGTGAACAAGCGCGTGGACGATCCCCTTTCCCCCCTTGGGCCGGATGCTTCCGAACCCCCCGCCGGCGGTTCCCAGTCCCCCCGCCGCGAAGCTCCGGCCCAAACCCTGTTCGGTGCGGCGCACCGCGCTTCCCGCTTCGATAGCGAAGTGGAACGCCTGCGCCGCACGCCAACCCCGACCGCATCTTCCTCTTCCTCCACCGGAGTTCCCTGGATGGGCATTTTCAGCCGCACCCGTGACATTATCGCCGCCAACTTCACCGACCTGCTCGAAAAGGCGGACGATCCGGAAAAGATGATCCGGATGATCATCTTCGAGATGGAGGAAACCCTGGTCGAAGTGCGCGCCAGCGCCGCCCGCACCATCGCCGACCAGAAGGAAATGCACCGCCACACGGTCAAGCTCGACCGGCTTCAGGCCGACTGGGGCGAAAAGGCCCAGCTGGCGCTGAGCAAGGACCGTGAGGACCTGGCCCGCGCCGCGCTGGTCGAAAAGAAAAAGGCCGCCGACATGGCCGACCAGCTCAAGGCGGAAATCGCCGTGCTCGATGATGCGCTGCGCGCTTATGAGCTCGACATCGAAAAGCTGCAGACCCGCCTGCGCGAGGCCCGCAGCCGCCAGACCGCGATCGCCGCGCGCCTCGAAAGCGCCGAGAACCGCGTCAAGCTGCGCACGCTGCTGGCCAGCGAGCGGGTCGACGAGGCGATGGCCCGCTTCGACCAGCTGGAACGCCGGGTCGACTATGCCGAAGGCCGCGCCGATGCGCTGGGCCTGGCCGATGGCCGCAACCAGCCGAGCCTGGCCGATGAAATCGCCGCCCTCGCCGGTCAGGACAAGATCGACGAGGAATTGGAAGCCATGAAGCGCGCTCTTTCGGGCAACGCTGACGACAGCAAGGAGGCCTGAGCCGTGGATGACTTCGTACCTTTCGTCGCAATTCTCTCGATCTTCGTGGGGATGCCCTGGGTGATCCTGCACTATGTCACCAAGTGGAAGACCGCCGCGACCCTGACCACTGACGATGAAGCCATGCTGGAGGAACTCTACAGCCTGGCCCGCCGGCTGCAGGACCGGGTTGAAACGGTCGAGCGGCTGGTCGCCGCCGACAACCCCGATTTCCATCCGCAGCGCCTGGCCGATGAACGCGAATTCGGCGGCCAGCTGAGCGATCGCAGCCAGCGCGAGTTCGACCGCATGATTGCCAGCAAGGGGAGGACCGGCCAGTGAACACGCCGCGCACCAAATTCTACCGCGACAAGATCAATGGCAAGATCATGGGCGTCTGCGCCGGGATCGCCGATTACACCGGGGTCGACGTGCTGTGGGTCCGCCTGGGCGCAGTTGCCTTGACGCTGATGGGCGTGGGCATCATCCCGCTGGTCTACCTGGGCCTGGGCATGTTCTCTGAACGCAAGCCGCAGCACCTCTATTACACCGACCGGCAAGAGCAGCGCTTCTGGCAGGGGGTGCGCCAGTCGCCCACCCGCACGGCCCGCGAAGTCCGCGCCAGCTTCCGCGAGCTCGATCGCCGCCTGGCCGATATCGAGCTGCACTACGTGTCATCCAACCCGCGCCTGTCCGAAGAAATCGAACGCCTGCGCTGACCGTTGCCTGGATGGGGGAGAATACCGATGAATGCCGATACTATCTGGGTGCTGATCCCGCTGTTTGCCTTGTCGATTCCGATCTTCAAGGTCTGGACGAGCCACCTGCAGAAGGTGGCCCAGATCAACGCCCAGGCCACCGCCGAAAAGGCCGCACAATACGCCGTCCACAACACCGAGCTCGAAGAACGCCTGCGGGTGCTGGAACGCATCGTCACCGACAAGGGCTATGACGTCGCCAGCCAGATCGAGGCGCTGCGCGATGCCCGCAAGATCGAGGCGCTGCTCGATGGGCGCGTCGCCCCGGCCCAGATCAATGCTGCCAAGGAACCCATCTAATGGACCCCGACAAGATTGAACTGTTCCGCATGCTTGGCCCGACTGTATCGATTATTGGCGTTGCTGGCGTGTTCGGCTGGGTGGTCACCACCTGGATGCGGGTGCGCCACGGCTATCCGCTGGACGGCGCCTGGGGCCAGAAGCTCTACCCCAAGACCTCCAGCGAGGAAATCGAGCGGATCAAGCTGCTGAGCCAGGAAAACGCCCAGCTCCGCGCCGAACTGGGCTCGATCAAGGACCGCATGGCCAATGTCGAGCGGATCGTCACCGACAGCGGCTATGGCCTGACCAGCCAGATCGAGGCGCTGCGGCAGTTGCCGGACGGCGCCAAGAACTGACTTCACCTCTGGGAAGGGGAAAATGGAAATGAACTTCTGGACGGCACTGGTGATCATCGTCGCGATCACCGCCTTCGCCAATATCCGGATGGCCAAGTACCGCGCGCAAGGTGGTCTGCCGAAGTCGGCTGAACCGGCGCGGATGGTCACCAGCCAGCGCGAGAACGAACTGCTGCGCGAGGTCGAGGACCTGCGTGAACGGGTCAGGGTGCTGGAACGCATCGCCACCGATGGCCGAGGGGCCACGGCCCTGGCCAACGAAATCGAAAGCCTGCGCGGGCCGCAGGATTGAGATAAGCCGAGGAGAACCGCCATGTTCACCGAAAACCTCATGATTGCGCTCAGCCTGCTGGCCGCGATCGCCATGATGACCGCTGCCGCGCTGAAAGGCTGGCAGGGCTGGCTGGCCTTCAAGGCCCGCGAGCTGGATGCCCAGCGCGGCGCGCCCGACCAGGGCCACCCCGCCGGCATGGCCCGGATCGAGATTGCCGACCTCAAGGAACGCATCCGCAAGCTGGAAGCCATTGCCGCAGGAGTTGATCTATGAGTGAAGTAAAAGGCCACGCCGCCCGCGCCGGGATCGGCCTGGGCAGCGCCATCGCCGTCGCGGTCTCGTGGAGCCTCCACAAGTCGCTGCTCTGGGCGATCATCCACGGCTTCTTCGGCTGGTTCTATGTGATCTACTACGCGATCACGCGGCCGGGCGGGATTGCGGGTTAGGGCTTTGGCCGTGGTGGACGCTGCGGCCATGCTGCGATAGGGGCGCGCCATGCGCAGCCTCCCTGACATTCTCGATGAATATGAATTCCTCGAAGGCGATGAACGCTATCGCCTGCTGATCGAGCTGGGGCGCGAGCTGGAACCGATGCCCGATGCGCTGAAGACCGACGCGACGCGGGTAGCGGGCTGCTCGGCTTCGGTCTGGGTCTATCCGACCCGCACCGATGATGGCCACCTGCACTTCCTGGCGGACAGCAATGCCGCGATCACCAAGGGGATCATCGCGCTGGTGCTGTCCGCCGTGCAGGACCAACCGCCCGCCGCAGTCGCCGCCATGGACATGGTCGCCGCGCTTGAACCCTTCGACCTGCGTAACCAGTTGAGTTCCAACCGGACGCAAGGGATTCCCAACATGATCGCGCTGATCCAGGATACCGCCAGCCGCTATACGGGCACCTGAGGTGATCGCGCGCCCGCTGTACCTGACCGGCGGCCTGATTGCGCTCGGTCTCGGGCTGATCGGGATCGCTCTGCCGATCATGCCGACCGTCCCGTTCCTGCTGCTTGCGGCCTTCTGCTTTGCCCGCAGCCATCCCGAATGGGCGCAGCGGCTTTATGACCACCCGACTTATGGTCCGGGCTTGCGCGATTGGCGCGATCGCCGCGCGATCCGCCGCCGGGCCAAGGTTTCGGCCGTGGTGGCAATGGCGATTGGCGCGGCGTTCACCTGGTTCACTGTCGGCTTTCCATGGGTGTGGATTTCACTGGCCGTGCTGACTATCGCCGGCACCTGGATCTGGACCCGCGCCGAGTAGCCTGTTGGATTTGCGGGCCTGGGCGCGCGAAGACGGACAACGGGTGCGGCCGGTGCGCTGAAACCCGTCTGGCCTGATCGGGTAAAGGCCGGTGTCTATTGGGTGCGAGTGGCAGCGGGGGGACAACCTGAAACCCGACTGCGCGGCCCTGCGGTCAGCGGAGCTGGCGGGTCGGGCTCGCTCCCCTGCCGCCTGGCTATTCATCCGCGATCCGGGGTGGTGCCTGACTGCACCGGCCCTTGCCGGGTTCGGGCGGCACGCGTTACCGATCCCGCACCCGTTGCGGCGCGGTTTATAACCATTTTGGCTATCAATGTCAAGTTAAATAACCAAACCCCCAGACCCCGGGCTTGATGAGATTTGCGCCTTAATCCGCCAGCGCATCGCGCACTACGGCGATCCCCGCCTGGCGCTGGGCCTTCAGTTCCTGCTTCAGCTTGGCCGGATCGCGCGCCAGGACGAAGCCGAAGCTGACTCCGCCTTCCTTGCCGATCGTCGCGTGGTGCAGCTTGTGCGCCTGGACCAGCCGCTTGGCATAGCCGCGTTTGGGCACCCAGCGGAAATAGCGCTGATGGACCAGGCCATCGTGCACCAGCGTATAGATGATGCCGTAGAACAGGATCCCCAGGCCAATCCAGGTCCCCGGCTCCCAGGCCGCTGCCCCCATGATCAGCGGACTGCCGACCACGAACATCGAGATCGACATGGCCGCGCCGACAATGGCGTAGCGGTCGTTCTTTTCGAGCAGGTTGTCATGCGGCTCGTGGTGGTCGCGGTGCCAGCCCCAACCCCAGCCGTGCATGATGTACTTGTGGCTGGCCCAGGCGACCCATTCCATCGCGAACACGGTGGCGATCACGATGAGGATGGCGGCAAGCGGGCTCATGCCTGGCAAATAGTCGCTCGGCGGACGAATTGACAGCCCCTGCCTTGCAAATCGCGAGCCGCGGCGTAATGGCCTTGGCTTGTCATGACCAGCCAGCCCCGCACCCTCTACCAGAAGATCTGGGAAGCCCACACCGTCGAAACCCGTGACGATGGCACGGCGCTGATCTTCATCGATCGCCACCTCGTCCACGAAGTGACCAGCCCCCAGGCCTTTGAGGCCTTGCGCGTGGCTGGCCGCAAGGTCCGCCGCCCGGACCTGACGCTCGCGGTCCCCGATCACAACCTGCCGACCACCGCGCGCCGCACCAGCGATGGCAAGCGCGTGCCGATTGCCGATCTTGAAAGCGCCGCCCAGCTCGATGCGCTGGAAAAGAACGCCCCGGCCTTTGGTATCCGCTATATCGGCGATGCCGATGTCGAGCAGGGGATCGTCCACGTGGTCGGCCCGGAACAGGGCTTTTCGCTGCCCGGTGCGACGATCGTCTGCGGCGATAGCCACACCGCCTGCCACGGCGGGCTGGGCGCGCTGGCCTTTGGCATCGGCACCAGCGAGGTCGAGCATGTGCTGGCCACGCAGACCCTGCTGCTCAAGCAGTCGAAGACCATGGAAGTGCGGGTCGAAGGCGACCTGGCCCCCAGCGTCAGCCCCAAGGACCTGATCCTCCACATCATCGGCGTGGTCGGCACGGCCGGCGGCACCGGACACGTGATGGAATACCGCGGCAAGGTGTTCGAGGAGATGAGCATCGAAGGCCGCCTGACCGTCTGCAACATGTCGATCGAAGCGGGCGCCCGCGCCGGCCTGATCGCGCCGGACGAGAAGACCTTCGCCTTCCTCAAGGGCCGGCCCTATGCCCCCAAGGGCGCCGATTGGGATGCCGCCGTCGCCTGGTGGAAGAGCCTGGCGACCGATCCGGGTGCGACTTACGACAAGACGGTCACGATCAATGCCGCCGATGTCCAGCCGACCGTCACCTGGGGCACCAGCCCCGAAGACGTGGTCGCGATTGGCGGCGTGGTGCCCGATCCCGCCAGCTTCGCTGAACCCTCCAAGCAGGAGGCCGCGCGCGCCAGCCTGGACTACATGGGCCTCGAACCCGGCCAGCGGATGGACGAGATCGAGATCCAGAACGTCTTCATCGGTTCGTGCACCAACAGCCGGATCGAAGACCTGCGCGCCGCCGCCGCAGTGCTTAAGGGCAAGACCAAGGCCGCCAACGTCCGCTGGGGAATCGTCGTCCCCGGCTCGGGCCTGGTCAAGCGCCAGGCCGAGGAAGAAGGGCTGGACCAGGTGTTCATCGCCGCCGGCCTCGAATGGCGCGAACCCGGCTGCTCGGCCTGCCTCGGCATGAACCCGGACAAGATCCCCGCCGGCGAACGCTGCGCCTCGACCAGCAACCGCAACTTCGTCGGCCGCCAGGGCCCCGGCGCGCGGACGCACCTGGTCTCGCCCGCCATGGCTGCGGCTGCAGCCGTCACCGGGCGGCTGACGGACGTGCGCAAGCTCTAATAGACCGTCCGCTTCTGCACCGCTGCCTTGCTGGCCAGGCTGAAACGCGGTTCAATCGGCAGGGTGCCATCCACCACATGCCGCGCCACCCGCGCGCCGACGGCCGGGCCGTGCTTGAAGCCGTGGCCCGAACCGCCGCCGACCAGCCAGACCCGGTCGAAGCCCGGCAACCGATCGATCAGGAAATCGCCGTTGGAGCTGTTCTCGTACTGGCAGACCCGGCTGTGGACCAAGGGCGCCGCAGCGAGGCCGGGGAAACGCTGGGCGAGGTAGGCGCGGGCCGCTTCCACGCCTTCATTCAAGACCCGGCGGTCCTGCGCATCGGGATCGACCTCCGCCCCGTGGCGGTCGAAGGCGATCTTGAAGCCCTGCCCTTCCAGCCCCGGGAAGCCATAGACGATATCCCCGGCGTTGAAATCGGCCCAGACCGGCAGCGCGGGCGGCGAGAAGCGTCCGTCGCCCGCCGCCGGGCCGAAGTGATAGACCTCCTGCCGGGTCGCGACGATCCGGCGTGTCAGCAAGTCCGGGAACAGCTTGGGCAGCCACGGCCCGCAGGCATAGACGACCGAGCGCGCCAGCACATCGCCGAGCTTGAGCGTACCATCGGACAGCCGCTCGGGCCGGCCAGCCTGGACCCGCTCAGCGACGAGCCCGGCATCGGCCACCACGGTCTGCACCCCGCGCCCGGCGATCAGCGCGCCGCTGGCCTCTTCCAGGAACCCGCTCTCGCCATCCTTGAACACGATCTGCGGATAGCGGGCGCGCAGCCAGGCGGTATCGCCGGCCAGGTGGGCAATGCCATTGGCCTTCAACCAGGCCATCGAGCGCGCCATGTAATCGTCTCCGGCGGGGGAGAACCACAGCACCCCGGTGCGGTGCAGCAGCGGCAGGGTCTGCCTGGCCGAAAGCGCGGCCCAGGTCGCCAGCGATTCCCGCGCCATGTCCGAATAGAGCGGATCGCCGCCATAGGAGAGGCGGATCACCCGGCTCTCCCCGCCCGAAGAGGACCGCGCATTGCCGGGGGCATAGGCTTCGAGCAGCCGGACCGACAGGCCGCGCTGCTTGAGGTGCCAGGCGGTCCAGGCGCCGAATACGCCCGCACCGATCACTGCGACATCGGCGATCGTGCGGGCATCACCCGCTTTGGCCGATCCGCCAGCGAGCGCGCCGGCCAGCATGGTTGCCCCCGTTGCCGCGACGGCCTGCCTGCGCGTGATGCCCATGATCGCCTCCCTCTCCTGCCCGGACCAGTCTATCGCGTGGCGAAGATCAGGCAATCGCCGCGCCGCGCTCGCGCGAAAAAACCGCTGTCCGGACTTGAACCCGCCGCCCGCGATGGACATAGGAAAAGGATGAGCGACACAAACGACAAGCCCGAGAAGAACGGATCGAGTTGGACTGGCAAGGCCGCCCTGGCCGGCGCCGCGATCGGTTCGGCAGCCATCGCCGCGGCCCTTCTCTATGCCTCGCGCCGCAAGGAGCGGGCCGAGCAGGATCAGCCCGCCCCCAAGGACGCTCCGGAGACCGACTGATGGACCCGATCAAGCAGGTGGAAGGGCGCGCGATTCCCTTCGGGCGCAAGAATGTCGATACCGACGTGATCGTGCCGTCGAAGTGGCTCAAGACGATCACCCGCGAAGGGCTGGGCAAAGGGGCGTTTGAATCGCTCCGCCAGGATCCCGACAACCTGTTTGACTGCGCCGAGTTCAAGGGCTCGCCGATCCTGATCGCGGGTGACAACTTCGGCTGCGGCTCCAGCCGCGAGCATGCCGCCTGGGCGCTGCTGGACCTGGGCATCACCTGCGTGATCGCGCCAAGTTTTTCGGACATCTTTTCCGGCAATGCCTTCAAGAACGGCATCCTCACCGTGGTCCTGCCGCAGGACCAGGTCGACCGGCTGCTCGAAGTCGCCAAGACCGATCCGATCGCGATCGACCTGGAAACCCAGACCGTCACCACCCCCTTCCAGGATCGCTTCAGCTTTGAAATCGATCCCTTCCGCAAGCATTGCCTGCTCAACGGCCTCGACGAGGTCGGCCTGACCCTGGCGCGCGATGCGGCGATCAGTACCTATGAACAAAAACACCGCGCGGAGCTGCCCTGGCTCGCGGCGGGAGCGGGAGCAGCAGCATGAAGGCACTACGCAGCCACGCCATTGGCGGACCGGATTCCCTCACCCTCGACGAGCTGGAGAGCCCGGTCCCCGGACCCGGCCAGGTCCGGATCAAGGTCAAGGCCTGCTCGATCAACTATCCCGACGTGCTGATCATCAAGGACATGTACCAGTTCAAGCCGGCGCGGCCCTTCGCTCCGGGCGGCGAGCTGGCGGGCGTGGTCGATGCCGTGGGCGAAGGCGTGACCCAGTGGAAAGCGGGTGACCGCGTGATCGCGATGATGGGCAACGGCGGCCTGGCCACCGAAGTCCTGGCCGATGCGGCGCGGCTGTTCCCGCTGCCCGATGGCGTCTCGTTCGAAACCGGCGCCTCGCTGCTGATGACCTATGGCACCAACATGCACGGCCTGCTCGATCGCGGGCACCTCAAGGCCGGTGACGTCCTGCTGGTGCTGGGCGCGGCTGGCGGCGTCGGCCTCTCGGCGGTCGAACTGGGCAAGGCCTATGGCGCGAAAGTGATCGCCGCCGTCTCGACCGAGGAGAAGGCCGCGGTCGCGCGCGAACATGGCGCCGATGAAGTGGTGATCTATCCGGTGGCCCCGCTGGACAAGGACCAGTCCAAGGCCCTGGCCGAAAAGTTCAAGGCCGCCTGCGGCCCCGAAGGCGCCAACGTGATCTACGATATCGTCGGCGGAGACTATTCCGAACCGGCGCTGCGCTCGATCGCCTGGGAAGGCCGGTTCTGCGTGGTCGGTTTCCCGGCCGGGATCGCCAAGATGCCGCTCAACCTGACCCTGCTGAAAAGCTGCGACATCTGCGGCGTGTTCTGGGGCGCCTTCACCGCCCGCGACCCCAAGGCCAATGCCGTCCACATCGCCACGCTGTTCGACCTGCTCAAGGCAGGGAAGATCAACCCGCGCGTTTCCGCGACTTTCCCGCTGGAACGCGGCGGCGAGGCGATTGCCCTGCTCGAATCGCGTGCGGCGATCGGCAAGGTCGTGGTAACGATGGACTAAGGGCCGCGCGCAAGCGGCCAGGATTGGGAGACGAGCCATGAAGACTGCCCGGATCATTGCCCTCGCCGCGATTGCCACCACGGCCTTTGCCGTCCAGGCGGAATCCAAGCCCGCCAGGCAGACCAAGCCCGCTGCGGTAGCCGCGCCGAGCGCCGAGGAAATCGTCGCCGCGCGCCAGTCGGCCATGGTGATGTCGGTCGGCGCGATCAGCGCAATGCGCTCGGCCTCGGCCAATGGCACCCCGGTCAAGAACCTGGCCTTCGTGGCCAATGGCGTCGCCAAGTGGGGCGCCACGCTCCCCGCCATGTTCGCGCCCAGCACCGCCAAGGTCGCCAGCCGCGCCAAGGCCGAAATCTGGACCGACCAGCCCCTCTTCGCCGCCAAGGCCAAGGACTTTGCCGATGCCACTGCGGCACTGGCGACTGCCGCCAAGGCCGATGACAAGGATGCCTTCGCCGCCGCCCTTGCCAGCACCAACGCGTCGTGCAAGGGCTGCCACGATTCCTTCCAGGCTCCCCCGCCCGCTGCCAAGGCGGGCTGACCGGGGCGCCAGACCGAACCGACAGGAGCCGACATGACCAATTTCAACGACCGTGAGCGCGCCGAAGAGGCCAAGTTTGCGATGGACGGGGACACCCAGTTCCGTGTTACCGCGCGGCGCAACCGCCTGCTGGGCCAGTGGGCTGCCGAGCAGATGGGCCTCTCCGCCGTCGAGGCCGAGGCCTATGCCAAGGCCGTGGTCCAGGCCGACTTCGAGGAAGCCGGCGACGAGGACGTGATCCGCAAGCTGCTGGGCGACCTGACCAGCGCCGGGGTGGAAATCGCCGAGGGCGACATCCGCACCGCGCTGGAAGCGAAGATGATCGAAGCCCGCCGCGCATTGCTGGGCTGAGGATCGCCCCATGCCCATGCCCGCTGCCGAGATCGAGGCAATCATCCGTGCCGCCTTGCCCGATGCCCAGATCACGCTGACCGACCTGGCCGGTGACAACGATCACTGGGCCGCGCATGTCGTCTCGTCGGCCTTCGCCGGCAAGCCGCGGATCGCCCAGCACAAGCTGGTCTACGCCGCCTTCGGCGGCCGGATGGGCGGCGAACTTCACGCCTTGCAACTGACCACTGCCGCCCCCAATTGAGACGGCAAGGAGCTTCAACAATGTCGGACACCAACACTCGCCTGGCCGAAATCGTCAATGCCAACGACGTCGTGCTGTTCATGAAGGGCACGCCGCTGTTCCCGCAGTGCGGCTTTTCGAGCCGCGCCGTGGCGATCCTGGAACGTCTTGGCGTTCCCTTCGAGGGCGTCGACGTGCTGCAGGACATGGAAATCCGCCAGGGCATCAAGGCCTTTTCGGACTGGCCGACGATCCCGCAGCTTTACGTGAAGGGCGAATTCGTTGGCGGCAGCGACATCATGATGGAAATGTACGAGGCTGGCGAATTGCAGCAGCTGGTCACCGACGCGGGGATTATCCCCGCCGCCTGATCGTCAGGCGGCGCTGATCCGGCGCGCCGGGTGCAGCGCCCTGTCAACCTTGGCAGCCGGCTCTGGCATGCCCAGCAAGTGCCCCTGGAAGCGGCGACACCCGGCCTTGACCAGGTGGTCCCATTGCGCCTCGGTTTCGACGCCTTCGGCCACGACCACCACGTTGAGCGCGCGCGCCAGCTTGATGATCGCATCGATCAGCGCTTCCGAACCGCGCCCGGCGCCTAGCGCGGCCACGAACGAGCAATCGATCTTGATCTTGTCGACCGAGAAGCGCTGCAGCACGCTGAGGCTGGAAAAGCCGGTCCCGAAATCGTCGAGCGCGATGGCAAAACCCATGCGCCGCAGCGCATCGAGGTTGTTGACCGTCTGCGGATCGTCGCCCAGCAGCGCGGTTTCGGTCACTTCGATTTCGTAGCGGCGGGAATCACCCCCGGCTTCGGCCAGGATCCGCATGACCTGGGCGGCGAAGCCGCGCGTGCGCAGCTGGACCGCCGAAACATTGATCGCCACCTGCACGCCCCGCCAATCGCGGGTATCGTCCAGCACCTGGCGCAAGACCTGTTCGCCCAGGGCCAGGATCAGCCCGCAATCCTCGGCCAGCGGCACGAACAGGCTGGGCGAGATCGGCCCGCGTTCCGGATGGTTCCAGCGCAGCAGGGCTTCATAGCCCAGCAGGCCACGGCGGTGATCGAAGTGCGGTTGGTAGACCATGCTGAACTGGTCCGAACCGATCGCCTGGCGCAGCTCCACCTCCAGTTGGAGCCGGTGACGCATGGCCTGGTCCATGTCGGGTTCGAAGCGGGTCACCCGCTTGCCGCCCGCCTGTTTCGACCGATAGAGCGCGACGTCGGCCCAGCGCAGCGCCTCGCTGGCTTCCACGCCGGCCCGGTCGATGAAGGCCAATCCGATCGAACAGGCCACTTCCATCTGGCCATATTCGCTGACGACACGTTCGGTCACGGCCTTCACGATCCGGCGGCCCAGCATCAACGCGGCGGCCTCGTCATGGGCCGGCAGCACCACGACGAATTCGTCGCCGCCCAGCCGCGCTACGCAGGCGGCACCATGGCAGGTCTTGCGCAGCCGCTCGGCCATCGCCTCGATCAGCGCATCGCCGGCATTGTGGCCCAGCGTGTCGTTCACTTCCTTGAACCGGTCGAGATCGACGCATAGCACCGCGAGCGCGGTGTCCGGGCCTTCGACCTGGCCGAGCAGGTGCTGGAGCCGGTCGAACAGGAAGGCGCGGTTCGGCAGCCGGGTCAGGGCATCGTGGAAGGCCGCGTGCTTGGCCCGCGCCTCGCTGGCGATCAGGTCCGAAGCAATGGTCGAGCCGCGCTGGATCACGCGCCAGGCCAGCGCCGCCAGCAGGACCAGCACCAGGATCAATGGCACCGCCAGCTGGCGCAACAGCATCGTGCCCGGTCGCTGCGGAAGCCAGGTCAGCGCAGCCAGACTGTTGCCCTGCTGGTCGCTCAGCATCAGGCGGCCGGCATCTGCGGGCAGGTCGTTGGACAGATGCACTTCCAGATTTTCCAGCAGGTAGCGGTCGGCAAAGGCCCGCAGCATCGCCTGGTCGATCGGCTTGGCGGCGATGGCGATCGGCGCGCGCCGGCCCTTGGGCAGGAACACGCCGAAATCGGGCTGGACCAGCGTGGCCGAAACGATGAAGACGCGGCCATCGACCAAGGCGATCCGGCTGGCCTGGACCGAGGGAATATCAAGATTGTTCTTGCCCGGGCGCTTGCCCGGCGGCGGGCGCTGCCGTTCCCGGGCGCGCACTTCGCCCAGCAGGCTTTCGGCGGCACCGCGGAACGGGCCATAGGCGGCCAGCTGTGCCCGCTCGCCGTCGACCGAGGCGTAAATCGGGCGATCGGCAGGATCGACCACGAAGCCATGGCTGAAGCCGTGAAACACGTGGAGATAGTTGCCAAGATTGAAATCGGCCCAGTTGGGATCGAACCGGTTGTCGAGCTTTTCGATCGCACCGTCCCATTCCACCTGGGTGGCTACAACCCCGTTCAGTTCGGCGACCAGCAACGAAAAGCCGTTCTCGACCATGTGCTCTTCACGCTCGGTCGCGGCGCGATCGAACCGCTGGATCAGGAACACCGAGAGCAGCACAAGCAGGCCGAGCACGCCAGCCGCCAGCCCCGCCATCGGGCCGAACAGCCAGCTATGCGGCTTTGACTCGTAATCTGCACCCGCTTGCGACAACCGCATCGCTCCGCCCTGAACACGCGCCGGAAGGCCGGACCGCGCGGGCACGGGAATTAGGCCAAAAGCCTCAAGGAATGTTTATGACGCGGTTAGGGATGCGTTCACCATCGGCAGGTCGCTGCGCTGATGGGAAAGCATTCTCGGGGAGGCGGGGCTGCGGAGACCGGTGCAGCCCCGCCTCTATTCGAGACTGCTTTGGGGGTGCAACAGACAATGCATTCCCCGTGCCAATTTGCCGGTCTGGCGGATTTCCAGCCCTTGTCATGGTTGGTGGCGCATTAACCAAACCAGGCGGTGTAAAGTGGCCCGACACTGCCCGCCTGTCCCCCCTGACACAAAAGCCGCTTGGCAAACCGGGGCAGTGCAGGCACGGTTTGCAGCGATGAGCCTGGAC
>JBEGOD010000230.1:0-12209 GCA_041182185.1 Pseudomonadota bacterium | reverse complement strand
GTGGTGCGCAGCGCCTTCCGCACCGCGCTCAAGGGTCTGGCCCTGCCCTATGGCGATGTCGCCGTGGGCGGCTGGCGCAATACGCCCTATGTCGTGATCCAGAACGTCGGCGGCTATCTCGACATTCCGCGTTTTCTCGATAGCGACCACCCTGTGCGCAATTCCGCCGACGCCGAGGCCTACCTGGCCCGGCTTGGCGGCTTCCCCGCCTTGCTGGACGGCGAGCTTGGCCGGATCCGCGCGGCCCGCGAGATGGGCCTGGTGCCGCCGGCCTTCCTGCTCGACAAGGCGATCCGGCAGATGGAAGCCCAGCTGGCCTCCTTGCGCGACGGGGGCGATCTGACCCGCTCGCTCGCGCGCCGCACGGCAACCATTCCGGGGAACTGGGAAGAGCGGGCCCGCGCCATGTCGACCGGACCGGTGGCCGCAGCGCTGGAGCAGCAACTGGCCGAGCTCAAGCGCCAGCGCGGCCTCGCCACCGGCGATGCCGGCCTCTGGGCGCGGCCGCACGGCGATGAATGGTACGCCTGGGGCCTTTCAGCCAGCACCACGACCAGCCATTCGCCCGAGGAAGTCCATCGCATCGGGCAAGAGCAGCTCGCCCTGCTCCACGGCCGGATGGACCCGATCCTGCGCTCTCTGGGCTATACCAGCGGCACGGTGGGCGAACGGATGACCGCGCTGGGCAAGGACGCGCGCTTCACCTTCCCCAACGACGACAAGGGCCGGGCCGAGATCATCGCGCTGATGCAGTCCAAGGTCGATTACATGCGCGCCCAGGCCCCGCGCGCCTTCCGCAACCCGGTCAAGGGCAACCTCGAAATCCGGCGCCTGCCCCCGGCCGAGGAAGCCGGCGCGCCCGGCGCCTATGGCGGGGCCGGTTCGATCGACGGATCGATTCCCGGCAAGATCTGGATCAACCTGGGCACGACCGAGCTGCACAATCGCTACAGCTTGCCGACGCTGGCCTTCCACGAAGGGATTTTCGGGCATGTCTGGCAAGGCGAATATGCCAACCGCCTGCCGCTGATCCGCACACTGCTGGCCTTCAACGCCTATTCCGAAGGCTGGGCGCTCTATGCCGAGACGCTGGGCGACGAGTTGGGCGCCTATGATGGCGATCCGGTCGGCCAGCTGGGCTATCTTCAGTCAATCGCCTTCCGGGCCTGCCGGCTGGTGGTCGATACCGGGCTGCATGCCAAGCGCTGGACGCGCGAGCAGGCGATCGACTGGTTCGCCACCACCAATGGCTCTGGCCGGGCAGAGGTGACCAGCGAGGTCGACCGCTATTGTTCCTGGCCGGGCCAGGCCTGCGGCTACAAGATGGGTCACAGCGAGATCCTCAGCCAGCGCGAGCGGGCCAAGACCGCTCTGGGGCCAAAGTACGACCTGCGCGACTATAACGATGCGGTGGTCGGCGGCGGCAATGTCCCGCTCGATGTCCTGGCCGGCCAGGTCGATCGCTACATCGCCGCCAACCGGGCCTAGCTCTTTCCGAACAGTTTGCCGGCCATGCCCAGCACGTCGTCGATCGGATTGCCGTCGCCATCCTGATCGAGCCACTTGAACACGCCCGCCAGCTGGGGATTATCCTGCAACGACTGGGCATATTGGGCGAGGCTGCCCTCGCCGCCAATCTGTTCGACGATCTGGCCCAGCATGCCGGCGTCGAGCCCGGTCTTGGCCGCGGCTCCGGCGATGGTATCACCGGGTTCGGCGTGGCTCTGGCCCAGCGCGGCAATCGCCTGTTCGGCCAGCTCTGGCGGCAGGCCCAGCTTGCTGGCCAGGTTGCCGACATCGGCATGGCCAGCCTGCGCGAGGATCGTGTCGAAAATACCCATGGTTGCGACTCCGTTCTAGGGGAGCCGCATCATGGGCCGGTCACGTCCGGGAACAAGCGTAAATAGTTGGACCCGGACGAAAACTCGGATCAGGCGGCGGTCGGAGCTGCCTGGCGCACGCTTTCATCGACGTGGTCGGCAAATTGCGCGAAGTTGTCGATGAACTTGCGGACCAGGTCCTGCGCGGTCTTGTCGTACTCCGCGCCGTCGGCCCAGGCACCGCGCGGATCGAGCAGCTTGGAATCGACGCCCGGCACAGCCACCGGCACTTCGAAGCCGAAGTGCGGATCCTTGGTGAACTCGGCCCCGTTCAGGCTGCCATCAAGCGCGGCATTGAGCAGCGCACGGGTGGCCTTGATCGGCATGCGCTTGATGCCTTCCATCGTGGCCTTGCCGCCCGACCAGCCGGTGTTGACCAGCCAGCACTTGACCCCGCCCTTGGCGATCCGCTCCTTCAGCAGGTTGCCGTAGACCGAGGGGTGGCGCGGCATGAACGGCGCGCCGAAGCAGGTGGAGAAGGTCGCTTCCGGTTCGGTCACGCCGATTTCGGTACCGGCAACGCGCGCGGTGTAGCCCGACAGGAAGTGGTACATTGCCTGGTCCGGGGTCAGCCGCGCGATCGGCGGCAGGACGCCGTAAGCATCGGCGGTCAGGAAGATCAGGTTGGCCGGCACTGGCCCCAGGTTGTCCTTCGAGGCGTTCGGGATGAAGTCGATCGGATAGGAACCGCGGCTGTTCTCGGCCAGCGAGTTGTCGTCGAAATCGAGTTCGCGGGTTTCCGGATCGATCACCACGTTTTCCAGCACCGTGCCGAAACGCTTGGTGGTCGCAAAGATTTCCGGCTCGGCCTCGGGCGAAAGCCGGATCATCTTGGCGTAGCAGCCGCCTTCGAAGTTGAAGACGGCAGTGTCCGACCAGCCGTGCTCGTCATCGCCGATCAGGGTGCGGCTGGCATCGGCCGAAAGCGTGGTCTTGCCGGTGCCCGACAGGCCGAAGAACACGGCGGTCTTGCCATCCGCGCCGATATTGGCCGAGCAGTGCATCGGCATCACGCCCTTGGTCGGCAGCAGGTAATTGAGGATGCCGAAGACCGACTTCTTCATTTCGCCGGCATAGGAAGTGCCGCCGATCAGGATCAGCTTTTCGGTGAAGTTCACCGCGATCACGGTTTCGCTGCGGCAGCCGTGGCGCGCCGGGTCGGCCCGGAAGCTGGGCAGGTCGATGATGGTATATTCCGGCACGAATTCGGCCAGTTCCTGCTCGCCCGGCCGGACCAGCAGGGTGCGGATGAACAGGTTGTGCCAGGCAAATTCGTTGATCACCCGCACGTTGACGCGATGATCCACCTGCGAGCCACCGAACAGGTCAGCCACGTAGAGCGTCTGCTTCTCGGCCAGGGCAGCCAAGAAATCGGCCTTGAGCGCGGCAAAGTGTTCCGGGGTCATCGCAACGTTGGTCTTGCCCCACCACACGGTGTTTTCGGTCACGCCATCGCGGACAATGAACTTGTCCTTCGCGCTGCGGCCCGTGTGCTTGCCGGTTTCGACCACCAGCGGGCCGTCCTTGGCCAGGATGCCTTCGCCATTGGCCAGCGCATGCTCCACCAGCGGCGCAGTGCCAAGGTTGGCGAAGATCGTGGCGGTGGTGGCAATACCCTGGTTGGCAAGCGGGTAGGACAGCGAAGCGGTCAAGGTCGTCTCCGTGGTCAAGGCTCTGCGCAGCGGCGCATCGCCGGGGTTCTGCATACGAATGCAGGGATTCGTCAGGGCGCATAGCGATGCGGGCACCACCCGTCAAACCGCCGAGCGCCGGAACCGTTCCAAATCTCGACAAAATCGAATGCGGGGGGGAACAGTGCCAGCAAGATTGTCACCAGCCAGTGAAGGCAGTAACCGGGTAAGCCCGCAACGGACGCCCCAAAACCGAACCGATGGACGCCACACCCGCCAGCCCCTTGCAGACAATCGCGCTGGTCGATGACGACCGCAATATCCTGACCAGCGTGTCGATCGGGCTTCAGGCCGAAGGCTTCGCCACGCGGGTCTATTCGGATGGCGAGACGGCACTCAAGGCTCTGCTGGAGAACCCGCCCGACCTGGCGGTCTGCGATATCAAGATGCCGCGGATGGATGGGATTGAACTGCTGCGCCAGCTTCGCGCCAAGAGCGCCCTGCCCGTGATCTTCCTGACCAGCAAGGACGAGGAAACCGACGAGGCGCTGGGCCTGTCGCTGGGGGCCGACGATTACATCACCAAGCCGTTCAGCCAGCGGCTGCTGGTCGCGCGGATCCGGGCGATCCTGCGGCGCACCGAACTGGTCAAGGCCGAAGCCGCCAGCAGCGAGGGCGATCCTGCCCCGGACGCCCAGCCCAGCACGGTGATCGTGCGCGGTGCGCTGGAAATGGACCCGGCCCGCCATCGCGTCACCTGGCACGACCAGCCAGTGTCGCTGACCGTGACCGAATTCCTGATCCTTGAGGCGCTGGCCACGCGACCGGGCGTGATCAAGAGCCGCAACCAGCTGATGGACGCGGCCTATAGCGAGGACGTCTTTGTCGACGACCGCACGATCGACAGCCACATCAAGCGTCTGCGCCGCAAGTTCCGGGTCGTCGATCCGGAATTCTCGGCGATCGATACGCTGTACGGCGCGGGCTATTCGTTCGGCGATGGCTGAAGCCGCCCTGCCTCGCCCGCCGCGTCGGCGCGACTGGACCCGGCGGGCCTCGCTGACCGCGCGGATCCTGGCGGTCAATATCATTGCCTTGGGGCTGATGGCAGGCAGCCTGTTCTACCTCGATTCCTATCGCAACCAGCTATTTGCCGAACGCTATCAACTGGCCCGGGCCGAAGCGCAGATCGCGGCCCAGGGCCTGGCGGCCACTGCGCGATCGCAGCGCGCTGCGCTGATGACGCAGATCGGGCGTGAACAGACGCTGCGCCTAAGGCTCTACGATGGCTCCGGCCGACTGCTGCTCGACAGTTTCAAGCTCGCACCGCCCACCTATACCCTGGTCGATCCGGCCAGCGAACCCTGGTACCAGCACGCCGCCCGCTGGCTCGACGCAGGGATGAACTTCCTGATCGGCAATGCCGCCGGCCCGGCCTATGTCGATCCGGCTGTCGACAGCAGCGCCGCCTGGCCAGAAGTCGAAGCGGCCGCAGGACGCCAGGTCACCGCAGTCGAACGCCGCGCCGCGCCCGATGAAACCCCGGTGATCAATGCCGCCACCCCGGTCGGCGCCACTGGCGAGGTGCTGCTGACCACCCGCAATGCCCGTGACGTGACCCAAAGCGTCCGCGATGCCCGCCAGACCCTGGCGATCGTCCTGGCGGTCACGCTGCTGATCTCGATCCAGCTCTCGCTGTTCCTGGCCCGCACCATCGTCCAGCCACTGCGCGAACTGGTCCGGGCCGCGATCCGGGTACGGTTGGGGCGCGAGCGCCAGGTCGTGGTGCCTCGCCTGCCCGAGCGGCGCGACGAGATTGGCCTGCTGGCCCGGGCGATTTCCGACATGTCTTCCGCCCTGCGCCACCGGATCGATGCGGGCGAGAGCTTTGCTGCCGACGTGGCGCACGAGATCAAGAACCCGCTGGCCTCGCTGCGCTCCGCGCTCGAATCGCTCGGCAAGGTCAAGGACGAGGCGCTGCGCCAGCAATTGACCGAAATCGCCGCGCATGATCTGCGCCGGATCGATCGGCTGATCACCGAGATTGCCGAGGCCGGGCGGATCGACGCCGAGCTCTCGCGCACCCGCTTCGTGGCGGTGGACATGCTGGCGCTCGCCCAGTCGCTGGTCGCCGCCCGCGCCGAACGGGCCAGCGACCCGAGCTGCCGGATCGTGATCAACCCGCTCGGCGCGGGGCCGTGGCAAGTGCCGGGCGATGCCGCGCGGCTGGAGCGCGTGCTCGAAAACCTGCTGGACAATGCCGTGTCGTTCTCGCCGGCCGGCGGGACCGTTACCGTCACGCTGGCCCGACTGGGCGACCTGCTCGAACTGGCAGTCAGCGACGAGGGGCCCGGCATTCCCGTGGAAGCGCGCGAGAAGGTGTTCGAGCGATTCCATTCGTTGCGCCCGCAAAGCGAAGACTTTGGCAGCCACTCGGGCCTGGGCCTCGCCATCGCCCGGACCATTGCCGAGGCCCATGATGGCTCGCTGACGGCGCGCGACCGCGCCGATGGCCAGCGCGGGGCCTGTCTGGTGCTGCACCTGCCGCTACCCGAACCGGTCGAGGATGCCGAATGAGCCGGCTGATCCAGGCCACCTGCGTTGCGATCCAGGGGCGCGGCGTGCTGATCCAGGGGCCGCCGGGATCGGGCAAGTCGAGCCTTGCCCTGGCCTTGATCGACCGGGGCGCCATGCTGGTGGGCGACGACGGCCTGAGCATCGAAGCCCAGGGCGCGGTGCTGCGCGCCTTTCCCCCGCCGCGGATCGCCGGGCTGATCGAAGTGCGCAATGTCGGACTGCTTAATCGCCCGATGACCAGCTTCGTTCCACTCGCCCTGGCCCTGCGGCTCGATCCTGCCGCGCCGCGCCTGCCGGAAGAGCCGGAACTGCTGACCATCGAAGGGATCGACCTGCCCTGCCTGGCGCTCTGGCCGGACAGCCCGGTCCTGGCCCTGCGCGCCGAAGCTGCCCTGGAACGGTGGGGGCTTTCATTTGACGAACAGCAGCCCCACATTGGTCCGCGAACATGACTGCAATCGATTCCGCTCCCGCGCGGCAACGCGTCCTTCTCGTCACCGGCCTGCTTGGCGCGGGCAAGACCACCGTGCTCAAAGTGCTGGAAGACCTCGGCTGGGAAACGATCGACAATTTCCCGATCCGCTTGCTCGACCGGCTGATCGACAGCCCTGATGCACCGCGCAGCGAATTGCGCCCGCCGTTGGCGATCGGCTTCGATGCGCGAACCCGCGGCTTCGATCCCAACAAGGTGATCGAACGCGTGAAGAAGCTGGTCCAGCGCCCCGATCTGGAGCTGACCACCCTGTTCCTGGACTGTGCGGGGGCCGAGCTGGAGCGCCGCTATAACGAAACCCGCCGGCGCCACCCGATGGCGCAGGGTCTGCCGGTGACCACTGGCATCGCCTCTGAGCGCGAGCTGCTGGAGCCACTGCGGCGCTGGGCCGACATGGTAATGTCCACGACCGAGTTCACCAGCAACGACCTGCAGCAGGCGATCCGCGAGCGCTTTGCCGATAGTGCGCCCAAGGGCACCACCGTCACCGTAACCAGCTTCGGCTTTTCGCGCGGCATGCCGCCGATCGCGGATCTGGTGTTCGACATGCGCTTTCTCGACAACCCGCATTGGGATCCGGAGCTGCGGCCGATGACCGGCCGCGATGCGCCAGTCGGCGCGCATATCGCCCGCGATGTCGCCTGGGACGATGCCTTCGGGCGGATCCGCGACCTCGTGCTGACCTTGCTCCCGCGCTATGCCGCCCAAGGCAAGGCCTATGTCAACATTGCCTTCGGCTGCACCGGCGGGCGGCACCGCTCGGTCTATTCGGCCGAACAGCTGGCCAAGGCTCTGACCGCTGCAGGGTTCACGCCAACTGTGATCCACCGCAATCTCGGCTCGCGCGCGGCCGACCTGGTCGAAGGAAAGCATTGACCGTGCCGGCGTTCGGCGTCATGGGCCTGCGCCACTTTCCGGCGGTATTCGTCGGCGTGGCAGTTCGGAGCAACCCCCCAGCATGATCGGCCTGATCCTGGTTACCCACGGCAAGCTTGCCGAGGAATTCGTTCACGCCATGCAGCATGTTGTCGGCCGCCAGGAAGCGGTGGCGACGGTCTGCATCGGCCCGAACGACGACATGGAAGCCCGCCGTCGCGAGATCGCCGATGCGGTGAAAACCGTGGACGGCGGTAGCGGCGTGATCATCCTGACCGACCTGTTCGGCGGGACGCCCTCCAACCTGGCGATCTCGCTGATGCAGGCTGGCAAGGTCGAAGTGATCGCCGGGATCAACTTGCCGATGCTGATCAGGCTCGCCAAGGCGCGCACCTGCATGACGCTCCAGAAGGCGACCGAGGCCGCTCGTGATGCCGGGCGCAACTATATCACCATCGCGTCGGAGTTTCTTGGCCAGGACGCATGACGACTGGCTTTGGGGTGGGGGGAAGACTGCATGGCTGAGGCGCGCGAAACCGTCGAAATCGTCAACAACCGGGGCCTGCACGCCCGGGCGAGCGCCAAGTTCGTCAATGCCGTGGCGCAGCTCTGCAACGGCCTGACCGTGCGGGTCGAAAAGGACGGCAACGAAGCTGCCGGCGGATCGATCCTGGGGCTGATGATGCTCGGCGCGGCCAAGGGTGACAGCGTGGAGATCATTGTCAGCGGCGAAGGCTGCGAACCGGCGCTGCTCAAGCTGGTCGGCCTGGTCAAGGACGGCTTCGGCGAGGACTGACCATGTCCCGCCGCCAGATCACCGGATTTTCCAACCCCACGGTCAAGGCGCTGCGGGCGCTCAGGGACAAGAAGCACCGCAAGGCGTCAGGCAAGTTCCTGGCCGAAGGGCTGCGGCTGCTTACCGATGCGCGCGCCAGCGGGCACCTGCCCGAAGTGCTGGTCATGGCCGAAGGGCGCGATCCGCACCCGCTGCTGGGCGCGCTGGAGACCAATGTGCTGGCCGCGGGCGGCGAAGTGATCGAGACCAGCGCGGATATCCTGGGCAAGATCACCGGCAAGGATAACCCCCAGGCAGTCTGCGGTGTCTTCGCCGAATTCGATACCAGCCTGGCCGCGCTCGACCGGAGCAGGGCCAAGATCTGGCTGGTTGCCCAGGCGCTGCGCGATCCGGGTAATCTGGGCACGATGCTGCGCACCGGCGATGCGGTCGGTGCGGGTGGGCTGATCCTGATCGATGACTGCGCCGATCCCTTCTCGGCCGAAGCGGTTCGCGCCAGCATGGGCGCGGTTTTTACTCAGAAGATCGCCCTGGCCCGGTGGGACGAATTCCTGCCCTGGCTGCGCGGTGGCGCCGGCCAGCTTGTGGCGGCGAGCCTGCGCGATGCCGTGCCCTATCGCGGCGCGCCCTATGCCGCGCCCTGCTTCATCATGGTCGGCAACGAGAGCCGCGGCCTGCCCGAGGAATACGAGCTGGCTTGCGACCTGCGCGTCACCATGCCGATGAGGGGCCGCGCCGACAGCCTGAACGCGGCGGTAGCCGGGGCGGTGCTGGCCTATGAAGTGCTGGATGCACTGGATAGTTAAGCCCGTTCAGCCAGCGATCAGGCCGAATTGGAGATAGCGGACACCATGATCCGCCAAGCCCTGCTCGCCGCCCTGCCCTTCCTTGCCGCCTGTGCCGCGCCCCAGGCAGGTGCTGGCGTCGCTCCCGCAGCCGCCCCCGACCGGCCGCTGACCAGCTGGACCTTTGTGGCAATCGACGGCCAGAAGCCCGTCTCGGCCAGGGCCGAACTGCGGATCTACGACAAGCGGATCGCCGCCACCGCCGGCTGCAACGGCCTCGGCGGCGAACTGAAAATCGTCCCCGGCCAGCTCAAGATCGGCCCGGTCGTCTCGACCCAGATGTACTGCGAAGGGCTGATGGAGCAGGAACGCGCCGTGGCCGAGCTGCTCGGCGCTTCCCCGGCCTTCTTCATCGAGAACGGCCGGATGGGCATCCGCTCGGACAAGCACGTGGCAGAACTGGTCCGCAAGCCGGACTAGTCTTCGGCGGCCGCCTCGATCGCGGACGCTTCCGTGCCGCTATAGCGCGACGCGGCTTCGATCAGCGGCACATCCTCGATCTCGCGCTTGCCGATCTCGATCCCCTTGTCGCGCAGGCGGCGGCCTGACGAGAGGACGTTACGCTCGAAACTGCCGACGAAATCATTGTACTTGCGCACAGCGCGTTCCAGCCCGGCGCCCATGCCCTTGAGGTGATCCGCGGCCACGGCCAGCCGGTCGTACAGCTCCGCCCCGGCCTTGCCGATCTCCACTGCCTCGCGCGCCAGCTGGTCCTGCTTCCAGACCATCGCCACAGTCCGCGCGATCGCAACCAGGTTGGTAGGTGTGGCCAGCAGGACCTTGTTGTGGAACGCAAAGTCCCACAGCTCCGGATCGTGTTCCAGCGCCGCGGCAACAAAGTGCTCGCCCGGCACGAACATCACAACATAGTCCGGCGCATCGTCGAACTGGTTCTGATAGGCCTTGGCCCCAAGGGTCGCGACATGGTTGCGCATCGACCGCGCGTGAAGATCGAGGTGACGCTTGCGTTCGGCATCGTCATTGGCCTCGAACGCGGCCTGGTAGGCGTTGAGCGAGACCTTGGCGTCGATCACCAGCTTCTTCTGGCCGGGCACGTGAACGATCGCGTCAGGCCGCAGCCGCCCGTCCTCGGTTTCCAGCGAGTGCTCCAGGTTGAAATCGGTGTGTTCGGACAGGCCGCACTGCTCCAGCACGTTCTGTAGCGCGCGCTCACCCCAACGGCCGCGGGCCTTGGGGGCATTGGTCAGTGAATTGCCGAGCCGCGCGGCTTCGGCCCGGACCTGTTCCTGGCCTTCACGCAATGATTGGATGAGGCCGGTAAGGTGACCAAAGGCATCGACGCGCTGCTGCTCCAGCGTCTGGACCTGCTGCTCATAGCTCTTGAGCCGCTCATTGACAGGCGCCAGCAGCGCCGTGAGACGTTCGGCGCTCTTTTCCTCGGACTGGGTCAGCCGTTCCTGCGCGCGGTTGAGCAGAACTTCCTGCGCCTGGGCCAGGATCTTCGCCCCGGCATTCTCGAATTCCTTCTTGAGCGATTCCTGCGCCGCCAGCAGCCCGGCCTTCTGCTGTTCGAAATTGGCGGCATTGGCCTTCAGCGTCGCATTCTCGATCGAAGCTTCGCCCAGCTCCTTCACGGCCTGGCGGAAACGTGCGTCCAGCTCCTTCGCCTCGCCCTCTTGCAAGGCCAGCCGCGCGCGCAACTCGGCCACCGGCCGCGCGCCGAAGAACCAGCCAAGGCCAGTGCCCAGGGCAAGGCCGAAAACGAGAATGAAAATGAGGGTCAGCGCAGAATCCATGTCCGCACGCTAACCGGAACGGAGCAGGAACGCCAGCCCTATCAGGCGACCTTGCGCAGCTTATCCAGCTTCTTCAGCGCCATCTGCCGCTTGAGCCGGCTGAGGTGGTCGATGAACAGGATGCCTTCAAGGTGATCCATCTCGTGCTGCAGGCAGGTTGCCAGCAGGCCGTCCATCTCTTCCTCATGCGCCGTGCCATCAAGGTCCTGCCAGCGGGCGCGAATCCGGGCCGGTCGCTCGACGTCGGCGTAGATCTCCGGCACCGACAGGCAGCCTTCGGAATAGACCGAGAGGTCATCCGACGGATCGAGGATTTCGGGATTGATGAACACCCGCGGCTCCTTCTTGAGCGGCTGGTGGCTGTGGGAGTGGCCGCCGTGGGCGGTGCAGACTTCCGGCTCTGCGTCCGGGTCTTCGGGTTGCAGGTCGATCACCAGCACGCGCAGCGGCACGCCGACCTGGATCGCGGCCAGGCCAATGCCGGGGGCGTCGTACATGGTCTCGAACATGTCGGCGACGAGCGTCTTGAGCTCGTCATCGAACTTGGTGACGGGTTCGGAGATCACCTTGAGACGGAGATCGGGAACTTCGATGATTTCGCGGATAGCCATGAGGCGCAGATAGGCGGCGAAGCGCCGAATCGCAAGGCGGCTAAGCCGATCAGTCTGATCGACTAACCCATCGGCCGCCGCGCCCGCAGCGCCTGGGCTAGGGTGCCTTCGTCCAGGTAATCGAGTTCGCCGCCCACCGGCAGGCCATGGGCCAGCTGGGTGATCCGCACCGGGTAACCTTCCAGCCGTTCGGCAATGTAATGCGCGGTGGTCTGCCCTTCCAGCGTGGCATTCATGGCAAGGACGACCTCGTCGATCCCCCCGGCGGCAACGCGCTGGATCAGCGTGGCAATGGTCAAGTCCTCTGGCCGCACGCCTTCCAATGCCGAAAGGCGCCCGCCCAGCACATGGTAGCGCCCGGTGAAGAGCCGCGCCCGGTCCAAGGCCCACAGGTCCGCAACATCCTCGACCACGCAGAGTGCACGCTGGTCGCGGCGCGGATCGATGCAGATGGCGCAAGGGTTGGTCGTATCGACATTGCCGCAGGTCGCGCATTCGACCAGCCGCTCCGAAACGCCTTCGAGCGCGGCGAGGAGCTGGACCAGCGACGTTTCGCGCCGCTTGATCAGCCACAGCACTGCCCGCCGCGCCGAGCGCGGGCCGAGGCCCGGCAGGCGCGACAGGGCTTGCGTAAGCGTCTCGATCTCTTGCGATGCCATGGCCGCCTCGATAGGGCGAAGCGAAGCCAAGCGAAAGCCACCAATGCGCATCATCTTCATGGGTACCCCGGACTTTGCCGTGCC
>JBEGOD010000229.1:0-5684 GCA_041182185.1 Pseudomonadota bacterium | reverse complement strand
CAACGTCGGTTTCCGTCGCGGTGTGGATCGTCCCGACCACGCGGCTTTCATCGTGCGGCGAGCGGACTTCGAGCGCTGGTCCGGCTTCGCCCGCCAGCGCGGTCGGCTCCGCCTCCCAGCGCAGCGCAGCCAGGTCATCGAGGTGTGCCAGCAAGGGCGCGCGCAGCAGGGGATCGGCCAGGTCCACGCCGGCGCTGTTGCGGCGGTTGGCGAAGATCTGCGAGGGCAGCGGGATCGCCGGATTGCGCCGGGTGGTCAGCGCGGCCAGTTCCTCGACCGGATCGCCGACCAGCTCGTCCACCGGTACCTCGGCATCGGCCATGCGGTTGACGAACGAGCTGTTCGCCCCGTTCTCCAGCAGGCGGCGGACCAGATAGGCCAGCAATTCCTTGTGCCCGCCAACCGGGGCATAGATCCGCACCGGGGTGCGGCGGTTGCCGGCTTCGGCCTCAAGCTTGGCGAGTTCGCCGTAGACGTCCTCGCCCATGCCGTGGAGCCGCTGGAATTCGAACTCAGTCTCGCCCGCCAATGCCTTGATCGCGCCGACCGTATAGGCGTTGTGCGTCGCGAAGGCGGGATAGATCGCATCGGCCGCGGCCAGCAGCTTGGCGGCGCAGGCGAGGTAGGACACGTCGGTCGCGACCTTGCGGGTGAAGACCGGGTAATCGACATGGCCGCCGACCTGGCTCAGCTTCACTTCGCTGTCCCAATAAGCGCCCTTGACCAGCCGGACCATGATCCGGCGGCCGTGGCGGCGGGCGAGCTGGACGGTCCAGTCGGTTAGCGGCACCGCGCGCTTGGAATAGGCCTGCAGCGCCAGGCCAAAGCCCTGCCAGCCGCCTGCAAACAGCTCATCGTCGCTGACCAAGGCCTCGATGATGTCCAGCGACAGTTCCAGCCGCTCGGCCTCTTCGGCGTCGATCGTGAAGTGGATGTCGGCATCGCGCGCCTTCAGCGCCAGCGCCTTCAGCAGCGGCACCAGCGCCGCCTTGGCCGCCTCGGCATGGAGGAAGTCGTAGCGCGGATGGAGCGCGGAGAGCTTCACCGAAATTCCCGGCGAGTGGACCACGCCCGCCCCGGCTTCCTGCGCGATCCGCTCCAGCGCCATTTCGTAGCTTTGGCGATAGCGTTCGGCATCGGCGAAGGTCATTGCTGCCTCGCCCAGCATGTCGAAGCTGTGGGTCAGGTTCTGCTTGCGCTCTGGCGCGGCGCGCTCCAGCGCTTCGTCGATGGTCCGGCCGAAGACGAACTGACCGCCGAGGATCTTCATCGCCTGCAGCGTCGCCTGGCGGATCACCGGTTCGCCCAGCCGGCCGACAGCGCGCTTCAGCACAGCGCCCATGCCGTCGGCCTTTGCCCGGCGCTGGTCGAGCACCTGCCCGGTCAGCATCAGCGAAAAGGTGGCGGCGTTGACGAAGGTCGAACCGCTTTCGCCAAGGTGCTCGGACCAGTCGATCCCGCCCAGCTTGTCATGGATCAGTGCATCAGCCGTCGCCGCATCGGGCACGCGCAGCAGGGCTTCGGCCAGGCACATCAGGGCAATGCCCTCATCCGTGCCAAGGCCGTAAGTCTGCAGAAAGGCGTCAAGCCCGCTGGCCTTGTGGGCCCGTGCCCCTTCGACCAACTTCGCGGCGATCTGCTTCGCTTGCGGGTGGACTGCGCTGGCCGGAGCAGCCTGGCGCAAGCGCTCGGCAATGCAGGCCTCCTCCTCCATGCGATAGGCTTCGCGAAGGGCGGTGCGGTCGATCGGTGCTGGCATAGCGTGTGCCTAGCACTGGTTGCGATGGAAACCAATTCCTGCATTGCCTTGCAATTGGCGGCTATCTGCGCAAAGGCCTGACGCGGGTCGATTATTGGGTGGTAACTGCAGCTTTCTTGCCTGCCGCGCTACTGGCGCTGGGCGACATGCCGCCTGTGGCAGCGGGCGAACCCCTGTTGCCGTCTTATGCCCTGGCCGGTGCAGCCGAAGGCGAGCGCTATGCGCCCGCAGTTGCCCGGGTGGTGCAATCCCTGATCGATTACACGCGCTGGCCCGCGCCGCGCAATCCGCTGCGGCTGTGCTTGGCCGGACCGGCGTTTCACGCCAGCCGGCTCGACGGTCTCAAGCTGGCCGATGGCCGCCAGGTCGATTGGCGGGTCCTGCCGCCTGGCGCGGTGTCTGCCGGGGCCTGCGATGCCGTCTATATCGGTCAGCTGCCATTGCCGGCCCAGCGCCAGCTGACCGCTGCGCTGCGCGGGCGCGGCGTGATGACCATTGCCGAGGCCGATCCCACCTGTCGCAGCCAGGCGATGTTCTGCCTCAGTTTTGCCGCCCAGGCGGTGTCGTTCCGGCTCAACGTCGATGCTGTCGCCCGCTCGGGCCTCAGGGTCGATCCGCGCGTGCTGCGCTTGTCCGCGGGGCAGCCATGAGCAGCGAGCGCCTCCCTACCATTCGCGACATGCTGGCGCGGGTTCACCTGCGGCTGATGCTGTTCGCGGTGTTGCTGGCGGCGGCCAGCCTGACGCTGAGTGGCGGACTGGTGATCCGCAACTATGCGCAGCGCAATCTCGATCTCGTCGCCCGGACCGTGGCCTATACGGTCGAGCCGGCGGTGGTCTTCGATGATCGGCAGGCCATCGTCGATGGCATTGCCTCGGTTGCCGATGGCGGTGGGGTGCAGCAGGTCGAGGTGTTCGATCCGGCGGGCCGCGTCCTTGCGCGCTGGAACAATCCTCGGGCCGGGCTGCCTGCCTGGGTGCTGCAGGCCGGTAACCGCTTGCTATGGCCGCGGCCGGCGGCGGTGCCGCTGATGCGCGGGGCAACGCGGATCGGCGAGGTGCGCATCACCGGCAATCCCGAGGGGCTGCTGCGCTTTGCCCTGGCTGGCACGATCATCGCGCTCAGCACCCTGGCCCTGACCGTCATCGCCACGCGGATTCTCGCCCGGCGGCTGCAGAGCGACGTGATCGGCCCGCTCGAGCATGTTGCCGAAGTGGCCCATGCGGTGCGGACCGAACGCTCGTTCGATCGCCGCGTGCCGGTGGCCGGGATCGCCGAGATCGACCGCTTCGGGCAGGATTTCAACGCCCTGCTGGCCGAGCTGCAGGGCTGGCACGCCTCGATGGCGCGCGAGCATGCCGAACTGTCGGAGCGGGTCCTGCTCGATCCACTGACCGGTCTTGGTAACCGCGCGGCCTTCGAAGCGGCGCTGGCCGATGCCGTGACCCACGCGGTCACCACCAGTCAATCGTTCGCCGTGCTCTATTGCGATGTCGACCAGTTCAAGGCGATCAATGACGCGCATGGCCACGCTGCCGGCGATGTCGCTTTGGCGACCGTGGCCGAACGGCTGCGCGCCGTGCTGCGCCAGGCCGATCGCGCCTTCCGGCTGGGCGGGGATGAATTTGTCGTGCTGCTCGCCCCGGTCGGTCCGGGCGAGACCGTCAGCCGGATCGCCGCGCGGCTGTCCCAGGCGATGACCCCGCCGATCACCATGCCCAGCGGGCAAGCGGTCTGCACCGGCCTCAGCATCGGCCTGGCGACCTACCCGGACGATGGCCTATCGCCACAAGAACTTCTGCGCCGCGCCGATAGCGCGATGTATCGCGACAAGCGCGCGCGCAGCCAGAACAAGGATGGAGGATTGTAATGCCTAGACTGATCGCGCTGTTCGCGCTGGCGCTGCTGGCGGCTTGCCAGACCACGCCGCAGAAGCCGACCTTTTCCAAGCAGCAGGTTGCCCTGCTGGTGGCCGAGGGTTTCAAGCCGGTCGGGGAGAATTATGAGCTGGGCATTGCCGACAAGGTCCTGTTCGCGGTCGACCAGAGCGATCTTCCGCCGGAAGGCGCTGCCGTGGTCGACAAGCTGGCCAAGGCGCTGAGCGGCGTAGGGATCAGCGGCGCACTGATCGAAGGGCATACCGATTCGACCGGCTCGGACGAATACAACCAGGCCCTGTCCGAACGCCGCGCCAATACGGTCAAGGATGCGCTGGCCAAAGGCGGCTTATCGCCCACCGGCGCGCGCGCCCAGGGCTTTGGCGAGAGCGACCCGATCGAAAGCAACGATACCGAGGAAGGCCGCACCCAGAACCGCCGCGTGGTGGTGGTGGTGACCCCGCTCGACGCAGTGCCCATCGGCAAGTGATTGCCAGCGCCGCACGCTGCCTTATGACGGCGGCATGATGGGCGAATGGCAGTTCTGGATCGACCGCGGCGGGACCTTTACCGATGTCGTCGCGCGCGCGCCCAACGGCCGGGTGCTGACCGCGAAGCTGCTGTCCGAAGACCCGGCGCGGGCCGAGGATGCGGCGATCGCCGCGATCCGGCAATTGAGCGGCGTGGGGGCTGGCCCGCTCCCGCCCGCCGCCGTGCGGATGGGCACCACCGTTGCCACCAATGCCCTGCTCGAGCGCAAGGGCGAGCCGACTGTGCTAGCCATCACCCGCGGGTTTGGCGATGCGCTGCGGATCGGCACCCAGGAACGGCCCGAGTTGTTCGTGCGGCGGATCGTCCTGCCCGAGCCGCCGCATGCCCGGGTGATCGAGATTGCCGAGCGGGTCATGGCCAATGGCACCGTGCTGGAGCCGCTCAATGAGGCCGCCGCCCGCGCCGCCTTTGCCGAGGCCGTCGCGGCAGGTTTTCGCTCGATCGCGATCGTGCTGATGCATGGCTATCGCTACCCGGCGCACGAGGCACGGCTGGCCGAACTGGCGCACGCGGCGGGCTTCACCCAAGTCTCGGTCAGCCATGAGGTTGCGCCGCTGATCAAGCTGGTCGGGCGCGGGGATACCACGCTGGTCGATGCCTATCTCTCGCCGGTGCTGCGGCGTTACGTCGATCAGTTCACTTCCGAGTTGGGGCAGGCGGGCAGCGCGCTGTTCATGCAATCTAGCGGTGGCCTGGCCGATGCGGCGCGGTTCCGCGGCAAGGACGCGATCCTCTCGGGTCCGGCTGGCGGGATCGTCGGCATGGCCCGCACCGCCGAGGCGAGCGGCGCGCCGCGCGTGATCGGCTTCGACATGGGCGGCACCTCCACCGATGTCAGCCACTATGCCGGCCAGTTCGAGCGCGACAGCGAAGTCCGCGTCGCCAATGTTCGGATCCGCACGCCGATGCTGCGGATCCACACTGTGGCGGCGGGCGGCGGATCGATCTGCCGGTTCGATGCGGGGCGGCTGGTCGTCGGCCCGGAGAGCGCCGGGGCCGTGCCGGGGCCGGCTTGCTACCGGAACGGCGGTCCGCTGACGGTGACGGACTGCAACGTCATGCTTGGCAAGCTGCGCTCGGATCACTTCCCGCACCTGTTTGGTCCTGCTGGCGATCAACCGATCGATACCGCGGTAGTGACCCGCAAGTTCAGCGGAATGGCCGCGGCAATCCGCGCCGAGACCGGCCAGGTCTTCACGCCCGAAGCGCTGGCCGAGGGCTTCATCGCCATCGCCGTCGCCAACATGGCCCATGCGATCAAGCAGATCTCGGTCGCGCGCGGGCATGATGTGACCGGCTATGCCCTGTCCTGCTTCGGTGGGGCGGGCGGGCAGCATGCCTGCCTGGTGGCGGATGAACTGGCGATCGATACAGTGCTGGTCCATCCGCTCGCCGGGGTGCTCTCGGCCTATGGGATGGGCTTGGCCAGCGAAGCGGCGGTGCGCGAGCAGACGCTGGCCGCGCCGTTGGCGGCGGGGCTTGATGCAGCAGGCGAC
>JBEGOD010000228.1:0-8636 GCA_041182185.1 Pseudomonadota bacterium | reverse complement strand
GCGCGCATCGGGCTTCAGCGGGCGGTAGGCTCCCGCCGCCTTGCCGGCGGTATCGCTGCGGGCGGCGAAGTCGTCGGCGATGTCGCCCAGGCGTTCGTCTGCTGCGCCCTGGGCGGAGCTGTCGATCACCACCAGATCGTCGGCCGAGAGGTGATCGAACAGCGTGACCATGCGGTCTTCGAACAACGGCAGCCAGTGCTCCATCCCGGCCAGGCGGCGTCCGTCGCTGATTGTCTGGTAAAGCGGGTCACCGGTGGCATTGGCGCCGAACATTTCGCGATAATGACTGCGGAAGCGCTTGACGCTGTCATCGTCAAGCAGGGCTTCGCTGGCCGGGAGCAGCAGATGCTGCTCGCGCGTCCCGATCGAGCGCTGGGTGTTGGGATCGAACAGCCGCAGCGTTTCCAGCTCGTCCCCGAAGAAGTCGAGCCGCAGTCCGGCTTCAAGCCCGGACGGATAGATATCGAAGATCGAGCCGCGCACCGCATATTCGCCGGCATCGACGACGGTGTCGGTGCGGCTGTAGCCTTGGCGCTGGAGCAGGGCGATCAGGCTTTCGCGGCCGATCTCCATCCCCGGTTTGAGCTGTCGAACCGATTCGCGAATGCGGAACGGCGAGAGGACCCGCTGCAGCGCTGCATTGATCGTGGTGACCAGCAGCTGCGGCCCTGCGGCCTTGCCTTGCAGGCGATAGAGCGCCGCGAGGCGCCGCGCGCTGACCGACAGGGCCGGGCTGGCGCGGTCATAGGGCAGGCAATCCCAGCCCGGTAGGCTAATGACATCCAGCTCCGGGGCGAAAAAGGCGGCCGCATCCGCCACGGCTTGCATCGCCGCCTCGTCGGGCGCGATGAATACGGCGCGGCCGCCGCCCTGTTTCCGGGCGGCGGCGCGGGCCAGGTCGGCCAGCACCAGCGGCTGGGCGCCGCGCGCCAGTCCAGACAGGGTGAGGGGCGTTTGCGCCGAGAGGATCTTGTTCAGGTCTGGCATGGTGCGCGCAATAACAATTGCCCCGCGGGCCATTTTTGCGGCCAGCGGGGTGGGAATCGATAAGGGCGCCTTAGCGCGGGCTTAGCGCCGTGTCAGTGCGGGATTTCGACGTAGTCGAGCTTGCGGAAGGCATCCATCAGCGGGCCGCGATATTCTTCCGGCACATCCAGCGTGCCGAGCGCCCAGCCCAAGATGTCGACATCCTCTTCCTCAAGCAGGGCTTCGAACCAGGTGCATTCGGCCTCGCCCCACTCGGCGTGGTAGCGATCGAAGAACCCGCCAATCATGTAATCGGCTTCGCGGGTGCCGCGATGCCAGGCACGAAATTGCAGGCGCTTGAGGCGATTGGGGTCGATCATGGTCCCGGCGCTAGGCCGCGGCAGGAGCGAAGGCAAGAGGGTCAGCGGTTCTCGCGCAGGGCCAGCATGATGTCGTGGGGATGGAACCCGGTCAGATCCTTGGCCACTTCCTTGCGCAGGATATCGCGGGTCCGGCTATGGTAGTGCTTGCGCATTTCGCCCAGACTGCGCGGATCGGCCAGGACCACCAGGTCCTTGATCCGGTTTACCTGGACCTGGCTATTGAGCCACTCCGCCGCCGCCTTGGCATGGGCATCTTCATCCACGCGACGGTCGGCGTGGTTGCCAGGGCTTGAGCGATGCCCGACGTCCGAATGATTGCTGCTGTCGATCTGGGGTGGATCAAGCAGCAGCAGCTGCGGTTCGGCCTCGCTTCCGGCATTACGATAGACGTCGAAGGACTCGCCATCGATCAAGGCGACGATGCATCCGTGCGGCAACAGCATATGCGGCTTCCTAGAGCTAATGCGTTGCGACCCAAGCCCAATAGGTCATGCTGTTGGCCGCTTGTCCATGCGCTGCATCAAAATCTGGCAAAATGAGCAGGCCCCGGTCTATTGAAGCCAATGCGTCCCGAACGGCTCAATCCCCTGTTCATTGCGGCAGACAGCCTGAAGGGTGTCGGCCCTGGCCTGGCGCGCCCGCTGGAGAGGCTGGGACTGACCAGGGTGAAGGACTTCGCCTACCACTTGCCGGACCGGTTTGTGGAGCGGCGCGCGGTCGCGGATCTCGATGCGGCCAGCGTCGGTGAGAACATCGTGATCGCGCTGACCCCGATCGAGCATCGCAGTTCAAGCGGCCGCGGGCCGTTCCGCGTGCTGGCACAGGATGCCATCGGCAACATCTGTGCGATCAGCTATTTCGGCCGGGCATCCTATTCCGCCAAGAAGCTCTTGCCAATCGGCGAACAGCGCTGGGTCGCCGGTCGACTGGAGCAGTACGGGCAGATGCTGCAGATGGTTCACCCCGACCATGTCGAGGCAGACAGCGCCGGGCTGCTCGGCCAGCTGGTGGAGCCGGTTTACCCACTGTCTGAAGGGCTCACCCAAGGCCGGCTGGGTACGCTGATCGCACAATCGCTGAGCGGCCTGCCGGAATTGCCCGAATGGATCGAGCCGGGCCTGCTGAACAAGCTGCAGTGGCCAGCCTGGCGCGATGCGCTCGCGCTGGTGCACAGAGGACCGCACCAGGCCGCGCGTGACCGGCTGGCCTATGACGAGTTGCTCGCCAACAGCCTGGCGCTGATGCTGGTGCGCCAATCCAATCGCAGCCAGAGCGGGACACCCCTGCAGGGCGATGGCAGCCGCCGTGCGCGATTAAACCTGCCGTTCCCGCTGACCGGAGCGCAGCAGCGCTCGATCGCCGAGATTGAGGGGGATCTGGCCCAACCTGCACCGATGCTGCGGTTGCTTCAGGGCGATGTCGGCTCCGGCAAGACAGTGGTGGCGCTGTCGGCCATGCTGATCGCGGTTGAAGCCAGGGCCCAGGCCGCGCTGCTCGCTCCGACCGAGATCCTGGCTCGCCAGCATTTTGAAACGCTGACCCGGCTTGCAGCGGGCACCGGTGTGGAGATTGCCCTGCTGACCGGGCGCGACAAGGGCCGCGCGCGCGAGGCAATCCTGATGGGCCTGCTCGATGGCTCGATCGACATGGTGATCGGCACCCATGCGATTTTCCAGGATGCCGTGGCTTACCGGAACCTGGCGCTGGTGGTGATCGATGAGCAGCATCGCTTCGGAGTGGGGCAGCGGCTGATGCTGGCGCAGAAGGGCCGCCGCGCCCCGCATTGCCTGGCGATGACCGCCACGCCAATCCCGCGCACACTGACCCTGGCGCAATATGGCGAAATGGACGTCAGCAAGCTCGATGAGATGCCGCCGGGCCGCCAGCCGATCGATACCCGCGTGGTCGCGGTCGAGCGGCAGGATGATGTGATCGCGGCGATCGGCCGGCATATCGAGAGCGGGCAGCAGGCCTATTGGGTCTGTCCGATGGTCCGCGAGCAGGAGAACGAGGACCTGGCCGCCGCCGAAGCGCGCCATGCTGCCTTGCGGGCCCGGTTTGGCGATACGGTGGTGCTGGTCCACGGGCAGCTGCGGCCCGAGCTCAAGGATGCGGCGATGGAGCGGTTCGCTCGCGGCGAGGCGAAACTGCTGGTCGCCACGACGGTGATCGAGGTCGGCGTCGACGTGCCCAACGCGACGCTGATGGTAATCGAACAGGCGGAGCGCTATGGTCTGGCCCAGCTGCACCAGTTGCGCGGCCGGGTCGGGCGGGGCAGCGGCAAGAGCACCTGCCTGCTGCTGCGCGGCCCGCAATTGTCGGAAACGGCGCGGCAGCGGCTGGCCCTGATGCGCGAGACCCAGGACGGGTTCCGCCTCGCCGAAGAGGATCTGAAGCTGCGCGGCGGTGGAGAGCTGCTGGGGACTCGCCAATCGGGGGATACGCCCTTCCGCGTTGCCAGCCTTGAGCAGATCCAGAAGCTGCTACCGCTGGCCCATGATGATGCCCGGCTGCTGATGGAGCGCGATGGCGGCCTGACCGGCGAACGCGGCGAGGCGGCGCGATTGCTGCTCTACCTGTTCGAGCGGGATTGGGGCGTGCAACTGCTGCGCGGCGGATAGGCAGCCCTAGGTCCAGCTTTGCGGGGCGGTTACCCATCGGCCATGTGCCGGGATCGCCGCAAAAAGGGATCTTGCCGATGACTGCCTTGCCCCGTGCTGCCCGCCAGTTGGGCTATGCTGGACTTTTGCCGCAAGCGCTTTGCGCGCTCTACGTGTTCGAAGGCGGCAAGTGGCAATGGACCGCCCAGGCGATCGCCTTTGGCTATGCCGCGCTGATCTTCAGCTTCCTGGGCGGGGTCTGGTGGGGGATCGGCATCGCGCGCCGCGATGCCCCGCACTGGATTTTCGGCGCGGCGGTCATGCCCAGCCTGCTGGCCCTGGCGGCCTATGCGCCGTGGATCATCGGCTGGGAGTGGCCGGGGCCGTCGCTGGTCGTGCTGGGCCTGTTGCTGCTGGCAGCGCCACTGGTCGATCGGGCAATCGCCGGGCTGGAGCGGGATTGGCTGGCGCTGCGCTGGCAGCTTTCGCTGGGCCTTGGCGGGCTGACGACCCTCATCGGGATCGCCGCGCTCAAAGGATGATTTGGTCGGGGAAAGAGGATTCGAACCTCCGGCCCCTGCCTCCCGAAGACAGTGCTCTACCAGGCTGAGCTATTCCCCGACCGATCATCACCCCTCAGAACCGTAAGAGACGGAGGGGCAAGGCAGGAGCGCGCCTATAGATAGCGAAGTGCGGGGTGGCAAGCGGGCAATCGCATGTTTATCGTCTGATCATGGCCACAGCTCCGAATCTCTCCGCATCGCCTCGTCAGCCGCACTGGGAGTGGCAGTATCTCGATCTGATGCGCCAGATCTGGGAGCAGGGTGATGAGCGAATTGACCGGACCGGGGTTGGCACGCGCTCGATCTTCGGGACCCAGATCCGCTTTGACCTGGCGGGCGGGGCCATGCCGCTGGTCACCACCAAGCGAGTCTACTGGAAAACCGCCGCGCGGGAATTCCTGTGGTTCCTGACCGGTGAGACCAACATCCGCTCGCTGGTGCTGCAAGGCGTGAAGATCTGGAACGAGTGGCCGCACGCCAATTATGTCAAGACCACCGGCGATGCCATTTCGGTCGAGGTCTTTGCCGAGCGCATTGCCGATGATGCCGAATTCGCGGCGCAATGGGGCGATCTTGGCCCGGTCTATGGCAAGCAATGGGTCGATTGGCCGGTCTATGTCCCGGCTGGAGATAACTTGTATAAACGCGACAAGGGCGTGAACCAGGTGGCCCTGGTGGTGGAGAGCCTGCGCAGCAATCCCGGCAGCCGTCGCCATATCGTCGAAGGCTGGAACGTGGCTGAGCTGGAGCAGATGTCACTGCCGCCCTGCCACAAGACCTACCAGTTCCACGTCGGCAATGGCCGGCTCAACTGTGCCCTTTACCAACGCAGCTGCGACGTGGCGCTGGGCCTGCCGTTCAACCTGTTCGGCGCGGCACTGTTCACCCGGATGCTCGCCCAGCAGTGCGATCTGGAGCCGGGCGAGCTGGTCTGGATGGGGGGCGATACGCACCTTTACCGCAATCATGCCGATCTGGTCGAAGCGCAATTGGAGCGGACCCCGTTTGGCGCGCCGACCATGGCGATCACGCGCCGGCCCGATTCGATCTTCGAATACCGGATCGAGGACTTCGTGGTATCGGATTATGCCCCGCAAGCTCACATTTCTGCGCCTGTTGCGGTCTGAGCCGATAGTTGACCTCGTAACTACTTTGAAATAAAATAACGCTCAATTAGAATATTGCTTCCGCCCCAGCGGAAGCGGGAGAGCGCGACGGATGGCCACCGGACCTGATCCTGCAAGTAGCGCGCGCGGCAATCTGCCGCCGCTGTCGCTGCATGTGCCCGAGCCGAATTTCCGGCCCGGCGACCCGGTCGACTATTCGTTCCTGGACATTCCCCCGGCTGGCGCGTTGCCGCGTCCGGATGAGACTTGCCCGGCCACGGAAACCACGCCGCTGTGCTCGGGCATGGTGCGGGTGCTCGGCGACGATCACCAGGCTGTCGGGCCATGGGATCCCAAGCTCGATCCCGAAACGCTGCGGCGGATGCTGCGGGCCATGGCCCTGACCCGCGCCTTCGATGACCGGATGCATCGCGGCCAGCGCCAGGGCAAGACCAGCTTCTACATGAAGTGCACCGGGGAAGAGGCCACCTCGGTCGCCTCCACTTTCGCGCTGGCGGCCGATGACATGGTGTTCCCGTCTTACCGCCAGCAGGGCATCCTGATCGCGCGCGGCTATCCGCTGACCGAGATGATCAACCAGATCTATTCGAACAAGGCGGACAAGCTGAAGGGCCGGCAGCTGCCGATCATGTATTCCTGCCGCGATTACAACTTCTTCACGATCAGCGGCAACCTGGCCACGCAGTATCCGCAGGCGGTTGGCTGGGCCATGGCCTCTGCGATCAAGGGCGATAGCCGGATTGCCACGGCCTGGGTTGGCGAAGGTTCCAGCGCTGAGGGTGATTTCCACGCCGCCATGACCTTTGCCGCGGTCTACAACGCGCCGGTGGTGATGAACGTCGTCAACAACCAGTGGGCGATCTCCAGCTTTTCCGGTTTCGCCGGGGCGGAGCGCAGCACCTTTGCCAACCGCGCGGTCGGCTATGGCATCGCCGGAATCCGGGTTGACGGGAATGACGCGCTGGCCGTTTACGCCGCCACCCGCTGGGCCGCCAACCGCGCCCGCGCCAATGGTGGGCCAACGCTGATCGAGCACTTCACCTACCGGGCCGAAGGGCATTCCACCTCAGACGACCCCGGCGCCTACCGCTCGGCCCATGAGCGCGAGGAATGGCCGCTGGGCGATCCGATCATGCGGTTGAAGCGCTACCTTGTCGCGCTGGGCGAATGGTCGGTCGAGCAGCATGCGGCGATGGACGCGGAGCTGGTCGATCTGGTCAAGGCCGCGACCAAGGAAGCCGAAAAGAACGGCATCCTGGGCCACGGCCTGCATCACCCGTTCCACACCATGTTCGAGGACGTCTATAAGGAGCTGCCCTGGCACCTTGAGGAACAGGCCGATCAGGCGATCCGTGAACGCCAGATCAAGTGGCCCGAATGGAAGCCGGAATGACCGAGGCAGCCACCACCACGCGCCGTCTCAACATGATCGAGGCGATCAACGACGCGCTCCATGTGATGATGGAACGCGATCCCAATGTTGTCGTCTTCGGTGAGGACGTTGGCTATTTCGGCGGCGTGTTCCGCGCGACCGCCGGCCTGCAGAAGGCGTTCGGCAAGCACCGGGTGTTCGATACCCCGATCAACGAATGCGGGATCATTGGCGCGGCGGTGGGGATGGGGGCCTATGGGCTGCGCCCCGTGCCCGAAATCCAGTTTGCCGACTACATCTACCCTGGGCTCGACCAGTTGATCTCCGAAGCGGCGCGCCTGCGTTATCGCTCGGCCGGGGAATTCATCGCGCCGATGACCGTGCGCTCGCCCTTCGGCGGGGGCATCTTCGGCGGGCAGACCCACAGCCAGTCGCCCGAAGCGCTGTTTACCCATGTCGCCGGCCTCAAGACCGTGATTCCCTGCACGCCTTATGATGCCAAGGGCCTGCTGATCAGCGCGATCGAGGATGACGATCCAGTGATCTTTTTCGAGCCGAAGCGGATCTACAACGGCCCGTTCGATGGCTATTACGACAAGCCGGTCGAACCTTGGGCCCGACATCCCGACAGCGAAGTTCCTGAGGGTTACTATAAGGTCCCGCTCGGCAAGGCGCGGATCGTCCGCGAGGGCGAGGCGATGAGCGTTATCGCCTATGGAACCATGATCCACGTCGCCGAAGCCGTCTGCCGCGAAAAGGGCATCGATGCGGAAATCATCGACCTGCGCACCCTGGTCCCGCTCGACATCGCGACTGTGGAAAAGTCTGTGAAGAAAACCGGCAAATGCCTCATCATCCACGAGGCGACCCGCACTGGCGGGTTTGGCGGTGAGCTTTCCGCGCTGGTGCAGGAGCGCTGCTTCTATCACCTCGAAGCCCCGATCGAGCGCGTGACCGGCTTCGACACTCCCTATCCGCACAGCCTCGAGTGGGCCTATTTCCCCGGTCCCGTCCGCATTGGCGAGGCGGTTGACCGGCTGATGAAAGCGTAACCGATGGGCAAATTTACCTTCAGGCTCCCCGATATCGGTGAAGGCATCGCCGAGGCCGAGATCGTTTCCTGGCACGTCAAGGTTGGCGACCGGATCGAGGAAGACGGCAAGATCGCCGACGTCATGACTGACAAGGCGACGGTCGAGATGGAAAGCCCGGTCTCGGGCGTGGTTCTCGAAGTGGCCGGCGCAGAGGGCGACATGATCGCCATCGGCTCGCCGCTGGTGGTGATTGAAACCGACGAGGAAGGGGAGGTCGAAGAGCCTGCCCCCGCGCCGAAAGCTGAGCCTGCACCAGCGCCGCAGCCTGCGCCTGAGCCAGTTGCTGCTGTCGCTCCTGTTGCGCCGCCACCCGCGCCTGCGCCAGAGCAGCCACTGGTGCACGCCGCTAAGGTCCTCGCCAGCCCAGCCGTTCGCGCTCGCGCAGCCGATCTCGGGATCGACCTCGCCCAGGTCAAGCCGGCCGAGGATGGCCGCGTGCGCCATGCCGACCTCGATGCCTTCCTGGCCTATAACGCTGCCGGCGGCTTCCGCGCGCCGGGCGGCAAGCGCGCCGACCAGCAGGTCAAGGTG
>JBEGOD010000227.1:0-7584 GCA_041182185.1 Pseudomonadota bacterium | reverse complement strand
AGGAAGGACTTGACCCCTTCCTTGAAGTCATCGCTGGCGAACAGCGGCAGCAGTTGCAGGTAGACGTGCTGGACGTGGGTTTCGAAGCTTTCCTCCAGCCCCATCCGCATCATCCGCTTGGAAGCGAGGACCGCCAGCGGCGCATTGGCCGCGATTTCGGCGGCCATGGTGCGGGCCTTTACCCCGACTTCCTCCGCCGGAACGACATGGTTGGCCAGGCCTTCGGCCAGGCAATCGGCCGCGCTCAGCGTACGGCCGGTGAAAATGATTTCCGCCGCCTTGGCCCAGCCGACCATCCGCGGCAGGAACCAGGTGCCGCCGCTTTCAGGCACGATCCCGCGCTTGACGAAAGCCGCTGCCAGCTTGGCGTTGTCAGCCATGATGCGAATGTCGCAGCCCAGCGCCAGGTCCATGCCATAGCCGGCGGCCGAGCCGTTCAATGCACAGATTACCGGCTTGTCCATCGCGAAGAGGACCGTCGGCGGCGTGTTCCTGAGGTCAATCGTGGCGGGAAACTTGCGGTCGGGCGCACCGATCCCCTGCCCCGCCGAAGCCTCATTCAGGTCGAGCCCGGCGCAGAACGCCCGGCCCGTGCCGGTCAGGATCACCACCCTGACCGCGGGATCCTCGTTCACTGCCACCAGCGTCTTGGTCAGCTCGTCCAGCATGGCCGAAGAGATGGTGTTCATCCGCTCGGGCCGGTTGAGCGTGATGGTGGCGATGTGATCGGAGATCTCGCAGATCAGGGCGCTCATCTGGATCAGATCCGTTCGATGATGATCGCCGGGGCCATGCCGCCAGCCGCGCACATGGTGACCAGGCCATAACGGCCGCCCGAACGCTCCAGCTCATCCAGCGCGGTGCCGATCAGGATCGAGCCGGTTGCGCCGATCGGGTGGCCCAGCGCCATCGCGCCGCCGTTGATGTTGACCTTGGTCCGGTCAAGCTCGAGATCGCGGATGAACTTTTCGGCGACGACCGAGAAGGCCTCGTTGATTTCCCAGACGTCGATGTCCTCAACCTTCAGGCCGGCCTTTTCCAGCACCTTCCTGGCCGCCGGAACCGGGGCGTTGAGCATCAGCGTCGGGCAATCGCCCTGGTTGGCATAGGCGACGATCCGGCCGCGCGGGGTCAGCCCGTGCCGCTCGGCATATTCAGGCGAGGTGATCAGGATCGCGGCCGCACCATCGACCACGCCCGAGCTGTTGCCGGCGTGGTGGAAATGCTCGATCTTGAGCTCCGGATAGCGGCGATTGATCTGCTTGCGGAAGGTGGTGCCGCCAATGTCGAAATCGGCCAGCTGGCCGAAGCTGGGCTTCAGCGCGGCCAGGCCTTCGGCCGTGGTTTCGGGGCGCGGGAATTCTTCATGATCCAGCGCGACGGTGCCGTCATCGTTGTAGACGGTGATCAGCGACTTGTCGAAGCGGCCTTCGCGGATCGCGCGGGCAGCGCGTTCCTGGCTGACGAGGGCGAGCGCATCGAGTTCCTCGCGCTTGATCCCTTCCATGGTGGCGATGGCATCGCCGCAGACGCCCTGGTGGCTCTGCGGGTGCAGCACGTCGAGCGCTTCGTTGCCCGATCCCATCAGGCGCGGCGGAATGCCGGCATTGGCCTGCTCGGCCGCAAAGGAAGCGGTGTAGCTCATCATCTCGGTCCCGCCGGCGATGACGCAATCTTCCATGCCGGACAGGACCGTGGCCGCAGCCATGTTCACCGAGGTGATGCCGCCGCCGCAGAACCGGTCGAGCGTGGTGCCGCTGGCCGAAATGTCATAGCCGGCAGCCAGCGCCGCCATCCGGCCCAGGTCCCCGCCCTGCTTGCCGTTCTGGCTGGAGGTCGACCAGATGATGTCGTCAACCGTGCTGGTATCGAGGTTGTTGCGGTCCTTGATCGCCTTGAGCACGGTAGCAGCCAGGTGCTGCGGGTGAAGGTGCGACAGCGCGCCCTTGCCCGGCTTGCCAACCCCACGCGGGGTACGGACGGCATCGATGATATAGGCTTCGGCCATGGTGGCTCCTCCGTGATATGAATTGCAGTTGCGGGGCAGGTGCAAACCTGCTTTGAGTCGGGTTTAACCGATCAGTTAAATTGTGCAAGGATTGATGCAATGAACCCCGACCTGCTTCCGGTGATTGTCGGCGTTGGCCAGATCAACGACCGGCCGGAAAACCCGCTGGAAGGCCGCGATCCGGTGACGCTGATGGCCGATGCCCTGCGCGCAGCCGAGGTCGATGCGGGTGCCACCCTGCTCGCCGATGCGGACTGGATCGGCGTGGTCGCGCAGATCGCCTTTCCCGAGATCACCGACGCCAGCGGCCCGGTGGCCGAGGCGCTGGGTGCGGCGCATGCGCAGCTGGTCCAGTCCAAGGGCCCCAATGGTGACAGCCCGATCCTGTTGCTGAACGAGGCCGCCAACAAGATCGGCGCGGGCGAGATCAAGATCGCGCTGGTTACCGGCGCCGAGGCGCTGCGCACCGCCGGTGCGCGCAAGGCGGCGGCCCAGGGCGGCAAGAAGGTCGATGCCCTGCGCGATGCCACGCACCGGGTGAAAGTGGGCTATGCCCAAAGCCACGGCCTGGTCGTGCCGACCGACGTTTACCCGCTCTACGAGAACGCGCTGCGTGCCGCGCTCGGGCAAACCCTGGCCGAGGGTCAGGCTGAGAGCGGCGAAATCTGGAGCCGGTTTTCACAGGTCGCCGCAAGCAATCCCGCTGCCTGGATCCGCAAGCCCGTATCGGCCGCCGATGTGATCACGCCGGGCGATAACAACCGCCCAATCGCCTTCCCCTATACCAAGTTCCAGGTCGCCAATGCCGCGGTCAACCAGGGCGCCGGGTTCATCGTGATGGCGGCCGGCGAGGCCCGGGCGCGCGGCATTCCCGAGGACAAGTGGATCTATGTCGGCAATGGCGCGGCCGCGCACGAATCGAACTCGTTCCTGGCGCGCGATGGCTATGTCCACAGCGCGGGCATGGAAGTGTCGATCCGCAAGACCATGGAGCTGAACCAGCTGACCACGGCCGATCTCGCCGCGGTCGAATTGTACTCCTGCTTCCCCTGCGTGCCCAAGATGGCGCGGCGGGTACTCGGCTGGCCGGTGGACAAGGCCGCAACCGTGTTCGGCGGGCTGACCTTCGGCGGCGGACCGATCGGCAATTACATGAGCCATGCCGTCGCCAGCATGGTGCTGAAGCTGCGCGCGGACGGCGGCACCGGGCTGCTCTTCGCCAATGGCGGCTATGCCACCCACAACCACACCATCGCGGTCAGCACTGCGCCGATCCCGGCGGCGAGCTTCCCGCGCGCCTACGATTTCCAGGCCGAGGCCGACGCGCTGCGCGGCCCGGTGCCTGAACTGGACCAGGACTATGTCGGCCCGGCGACGGTCGAAAGCTATACCGTGTTCTATGACCGCGAGGGCCAGCCGCGCGCGGGCGTAGTCGTGGCGCGGACGGGCGAAGGCAAGCGCCCGCTGGCGAATGTACCGGCCAGCGATGCGGCAACGATTGCGCGGCTACAGGGTCAAGGCGCCGAGCCGGTGGGCGCCAGCGGCACGATCACCGCTGGCGAGCCCCTGCGCGCCTGGCGTTTCGCCTAGGCTCAGACCACCATTGAAGCGAGGCGACCCGTGATGATCGCCTCGGCATCCTTGACGATCCGGTTGACCAGCACTTCGCAAGTCGGGATGTCATGGATCAGGCCCTGGATCATGCCGGCCGACCAGATGCCGTGATTGGTGTCACCGCTCTGCAAGCCTTCGCGGCCGCGCACGCCCTTGACGAGGTCGGCCACTGCCGTGAAGTCCTTGCCTTCGCGCTCGGCGGCGACAACGGCCTGGCTGATCTCGTTCTTGGCAACCCGCGCGGTGTTGCGGAAAGTGCGGAAGATCAGGTCGGTCGAACGTTCGTCGTTCGCCACCATGGCATCCTTGAACGACTGGTGGATCGGCGCTTCGACCGTGGCGGTAAAGCGCGTGCCCATGTTGATCCCGTCTGCCCCCAGCGCCAGCGCGGCGGCCAGGCCGCGCCCGTCGCCGAACCCGCCCGAAGCGAGCATCGGGATCTTCACCTTGTCGGCGGCGGCGGGGATCAGGATCAGGCCGGGAATGTCGTCCTCACCCGGGTGACCGGCGCATTCGAAGCCGTCGATCGAGATCACGTCGACCCCGGCCCGCTCGGCCGAAAGCGCGTGGCGGACCGCGGTGCACTTGTGGAGGATCTTGATGCCGTGGGGCTTCATCATTTCCCACAGCTCGCGCACCGCCGGGGTGCCGGCGGTCTCGACGATCTTCACGCCGGAATCGATGATCGCCTGGGTATAGGCCTTGTAATCTGGCGGGTTGATCGTGGGGAACACGGTCATGTTCACGCCGAACGGCTTGTCGGTCATGCCCTTGCAGCGCTCGATCTCGGCCGCGAGCGCTTCGGCGCTGGGCTGGGTCAGGCCGGTCAGGATGCCAAGGCCGCCGGCATTGGACACGGCGCTGGCCATTTCGGCAACGCCGACCCATTGCATGCCGCCCTGGACAATCGGATGCTCGATTTCGAGCAGTTCGGTGATGCGGGTCTTGATGGCCATCTGGTGTCTCCCCCTCAATAGGAACGCGGCAGGCCGAGGACGTGCTCGGCCAGGTAGGACAGGATCAGGTTGGTCGAGATCGGCGCGACGGTATAGAGCCGCGCCTCGCGGAACTTGCGTTCGACATCGTATTCCTCGGCAAAGCCGAAGCCGCCGAAGGTCTGCACGCACATGTCGGCGGCAGCCCAGCTGGCCTCGCTCGCCAGCATCTTGGCCATGTTGGCCTCGGCCCCCGGATTGCCGCCGGCGTCATAGACGTGGGCCGCATGGTGGACCATCAGCTCGGCCGCACGCATCTGCGCATAGCAGCGCGCGATCGGGAACTGGACGCCCTGGTTCTGGCCGATCGGGCGACCAAAGACCTTGCGCTCCTTGGCATAGTCGCTGGCTTTCTGGATGAACCACTTGGCATCGCCGACGCATTCCGCCGCGATCAGGATCCGCTCGGCATTCATGCCCGAGAGGATGTAGCGGAAGCCCTTCCCCTCTTCGCCGATCAGGCTGGAGGCGGGGATCCGCAGATCGTCGAAGAACACCTCGGTGGTCGAGTGGTTCATCATCGTGCGGATCGGCTTGATCGTCATCCCGCTGCCCACGGCCTGGCGCATGTCGACCAGGAAGATCGACAGGCCTTCGGTCTTCTTCTCGACCTGTTCGCGCGGGGTGGTGCGCGCCAGCAGCAGCATCAGGTCGGAATGTTCGGCCCGGCTGGTCCAGATCTTCTGGCCGTTGACCACATATTCGTCGCCATCGCGCACGGCCACGGTACGCAGGGACAGCGTATCGGTCCCGCTGGTGGGCTCCGACACGCCGAAAGCCTGGAGCCGCAGCGAACCATCGGCGATGCCGGGCAGATAGGCGCGCTTCTGCTCTTCGCTGCCGTATTTCAGCAGCGTGTTCATGATGTACATCTGCGCATGGGCAGAGGCGCCGTTGCAGCCGGCGGCCTGGATTTCCTCCATGATCACCGCAGCGGCATCGAGCTTGAGCCCCGAGCCACCATAGTCCCCCGGGATCAGCGCGGCGAGGAACCCGGCCTTGGTCAGCGCATCGACGAACTCGCCCGGATAGTCGCGGCTGCGGTCCTTCTCGCGCCAGTATTCGCCCGGAAACTCGGCGCAGAGCGCCTGCACCGCGCGGCGGATTTCGGCCAGGTCTTCGGTTTCGGTCATCGGTGTTCCAGGTCAGTCATCAGTCGGGAGCGGAGCGCCGGATTGCGCCGCCGCGCCGCTCCCCGCAATGACGAAAAGTAAGAGCGTCAGGCCGGGATTGCGTTGAACGGCACGCCCTTGTCCGGGCGGTGGTCCTGCGGCAGGCCCAGCACCTTTTCGGCGATCGTATTCAGCAGCACCTCGTCCGAACCGCCGGCGATGCGGCCCGTGGGCGCGTTGAGCCAGCTGGTGCCCCAGTCTTCCTTCACATAGGCATGGGGATCGAAATCGAAGGCCTGGTTGCCCTGGAGATCGAGCGCCAGTTCCGACAGCTTCTGCCGGCTGCGCACCGCGACCAGCTTTTGCAGGGACCCTTCCGGCCCCGGCTGCATGCCGGCCTGCATCATTGCGAAGGCGCGCTTGGTGATCGAATCGAGCCCGGCGCGCATCGCGTGGTTGCGCGCGATGGCCGAGCGGATGCGGCCATCGTTGATCGCCGGCTTGCCATTGATGGTCAGGTCGCGCGCCTGGTCGACGAACAGGTCGAGATGCGGGCCGAACCCGGCGCTGTCGGTGGCGATATAGCGTTCGATCATCAGCGTGTGCAGTGCCACGCCGAACCCGCCGCCAACCTCACCCATGCGCTGGCTGTCTTCCAGCCGCACTTCGTCGAAGAACACCTCGTTCACATGGCTGTCACCGCCGGCCAGCTTGATCGGGCGGACTTCGACGCCTTCGGCCTTCATATCGACCCAGAAATAGGTCAGGCCCTTGTGCTTTTCGACCGTCGGATCGGTGCGGACCACGATCACGCCGTAATCGCAGTACTGCGCCCAGGAGGTCCAGACCTTCTGCCCGGTCATCCGCCAGCCGTTGCCGTCCGGCTCGGCCTTGGTGCGCAGCGCCGCGAGGTCCGAGCCGCCCGATGGTTCGGAGAACAGCTGGCACCAGATTTCCTCGCCGCGCAGCGCCTTGGTGACACGCTCCTTCACCCAGGCGCGGTCCTGGCCGTACTGGATCAGGATCGGGATCGGCATGCCCAGCGAAATGCCGAAATAGACGTTCGGCATGCCGAACTGCATCTCTTCGGAATCGAAGGCGATCTTGTGCATGTTCGACAGGCCCTGCCCGCCGATCTCGGTCTTCCAGTTGATCCCGGCGTAACCGGCATCGTACTTTTCGGCCATGTACTGGCGGCCCAGCGCCAGGTCTTCCTCGACCGACAGGTTCAGCTTGCTGCGCGCCGCGCGGGCATATTTCGGGGCGACGCTTTCAAGCCAGGCGCGGGCCTGGCTGCGATAGGTTGCGATCTCGCTCATGCGGCTTCTCCCGTCAGCGTTTCGACCAGCAGGTCTTCCCAGAACAGCAGGTTGCCCTGCTCGATCGCCAGGCTGCGGGCCCGGCGCATGTGGAGGTGGAGGCCCTGTTCCCAGGTCACGCCGATCCCGCCGTGGATCTGCACGCAGTCGCGCGCGCAGGTGTCATAGGCTTCGGTCGCGGTCAGCCGGGCGTCGGCGGCGGCCAGCAGGAAAGCATCGGTCCCGGCACTGGCGGCTGCGTGGATGCAGTTGGCGCGGGCGATCTCGACCAGCCCGTACATCTCGGCAATGCGATGCTTGACCGACTGGAAGGCACCAATCAGCTGGCCGAAAGCCTTGCGGGTGACGGCATAGTCGCGGGCAATATACAGCAGCGCCTCGGCCCCGCCGACCTGTTCGTGCGCGGTGACCACGGCCATCCGGGCCAGCACTTCGCGGGCCAGCGCCAGCGCTGCCGGGCCTTCCGCCAGGACTTCGGCCGGGGTGCCGGCAAAGACCAGGTCGGCATAGAGCCGGCTGTTGTCGAAGCTGGAGAC
>JBEGOD010000226.1:0-4959 GCA_041182185.1 Pseudomonadota bacterium | reverse complement strand
GGGTGAGGACGAAGGGATGCTGCACACCCTCGCCAGCGACCTTGGCGTGGCCGAACGCGTCCGTTTCCTCGGTCCGGTGCCCCACGCCGAACTGCCGATCCTGCTCAACGCTGCGGATGTCTTCGCGCTGCCGTCAAGCAGCGAGGGCCTGGCCAACGCCTGGGTCGAGGCCCTTGCCTGCGGCACGCCAGTGGTGACCACGCCAATACCGGGCGCGCGGGAACTGATTACCGACCCAGACTGGGGCCAGCTGGTTCCCCGTGACGGCACGGCGATTGCCGCAGCGGTTGGCGCAATCCTGGCCGCCCGCCCGTCACCAGAGCGGGTTCAGCAGGCCGTCGCCGGAATGAGCTGGCAAGCCAACGCCGCCGCGCTCGTCGAGCACTGGCGGCGGCTGGCCAAGACCTAGGACTGCTCGCGCGCGAGCCGTTCCTGGCGTTCGATCTCGTTCTCGGTCTGGACGAAGCTGTTGGGGTTGACCTTCAGCCAGATCAGGATCGGTGCGGCCATATAGACCGAGCTGTAGGTTCCGACAAAGATCCCCAGCGTAATCGCCGCCGTGAAGCCGAAGATCACGTTCGGCCCCAGCAGCAGCAGTGCCACCAGGGTGATCAGCACCGACAGCGACGTCACCATGGTGCGGCTGAGCGTTTCGTTGACCGAGAGGTCGAGCAGTTCCGGCATGGGCATCTTGCGGAACTTTTTCATGTTTTCGCGGATCCGATCGTAGATCACGATCGTATCGTTGAGCGAATAGCCGATCAGGGTGAGGATCGCCGCCACGATGTTCAGGTCGAACTCCATCTGCGTCACCGCAAACAGGCCCAGGGTCAGCGACACGTCGTGGATCAGGGCGAACAGCGCACCGACGCCGAACTGCCATTCGAATCGCACCCAGATATAGATCGAGATCGCAACAACGGCTGCCAGCAGCGCCTGCATCCCGGTCTTGAACAGTTCGCCCGAGACCTTGCCGGAGACGGAGTCCACCCCGTCAATCCGGGCGTCAGTGTGATCGACCTTGATGGCGGCGGTGATCTTGCGGGCCATCTGATCCGCCAGATCGGCATTCTGGGCCGAACCTTCGGGCAGCCGCATCCGGATCGACACCTCGTTCGGCTTACCGAACTGCTGGATGATCGGCTCGCCGTATCCCAGCTTGCCCACCGTTTCGCGCAGTTCTCCAATCGGAGCAGTCGGCGTGTTCTGGAAAGTAACGCGGATCATCTGGCCGCCGACGAAATCGACACCCAGGTTGAGCCCCTTGGTCAGGATCATCCCCCAGGAGGCCGCGATCAGCAGCAGGCTGATCGCATAGAACGGCAGCCGCCAGCGCAGGAAGCGGATGTTGGTGTTGTCGGGAACAAGCTTGAGCAGTTTCATCGGGTTGCTCCCTCAGAGTACCAGGTCGGTCGGGCGCGCACGGCGCAGCCAGCCGGCAACCCACATCCGGGTCAGGGTAACGGCAGTAAAGACCGAAGTCACAATCCCGATCATCAGCACGATCGCGAAGCCGCGAACCGGGCCCGAGCCGAAGGCGAACATCAGCACAGCCGCAATCAGGTTGGTCACATTGCCATCGAAGATCGCGCTGCTGGCTTCCTTGTAGCCCATCTCGACCGCATTGACGACGCGGCGGCCGCGCGCCCGCTCTTCGCGGATGCGCTCATTGATCAGCACGTTGGCGTCGACTGCCGCACCGATCGTCAGCACGAAGCCGGCGATCCCGGGCAGGGTCAACGTGGTGTTCATGATCGCCATGATCCCCAGGATCATCAGCGTGTTCAGGATAAGCGCGGCGTTGGTGTAGAAACCGAAGCGACCATAAGTGATCAGCATGAACAGCATCAGCGCCACGGTGCCGACGCCAAAGGCGATGGCACCCTTCTCGATCGAATCCGCACCCAGGTCCGGCCCGACCGAGCGTTCCTCAACCACCTTGAGGTCGACCGGCAGTGCGCCCGAACGCAGCGCGATCGCCAGCTGGTTGGCGCTCTCGATCGTGAAGCTGCCCGATATGCGGGCCGTGCCACCAATGATCGGTTCGTTGATCACCGGCGATGACAGCACCTTGCCATCAAGGATGATCGCGAACGGCTTGCCGACATTATCCGTGGTCAGCTTGGCGAACTTGGCGCCGCCCTGCTGATCGAAGGTGATGGTCACCACCGGTTCGTTGGTCTGCTGATCGAAGCTCTGCTGGGCATTGGTCAGGCGGTCGCCCTTGATCCCGCCCAGCCGCTTGACGGCAATGGCGCCGGCTAGCTGGTTGGTTCCTGGCGCAGCTTCCAGCGGCACGATTTCCGAGCCCGGCGGGGCAATGCCCTGGGCCACATCGCTCGGCAGAGCCAGGCCATCGACCAGTTTGAATTCGAGCTTGGCCGTTTGGCCGAGCAGGTTCTTGAGCGCGGCTGGATCCTTCAGCCCCGGCACCTGCACCACGATGCGCTGAGCACCCTGGCGAATGATGGTCGGCTCACGCGTACCGAGCGCATCGATGCGCTTGCGGACCACTTCGGTTGCCGTATCCATCGCCTGACTGATCGCCAGATCGATCCCGGCCTGGGTTGGCCGCAGGACGATGCGGTTGCCATCGAGTACCTGCAGGTCCCAGTCGCGCTGGCCGGTCAGCTGCGCGCCGCTGGTCAGGGTTTGCAGCTGTTCGCGCGCGGCGTCGACCTGGCCCGGATCGGCGACGATGAAGCTGACCGTGCCGTCCTTGGTCGAGATATCCCCGATGCGGATCGCCGGATCGGCCTGGCGCATCCGCGAGCGGACATCTTCTTCCATCGTTTCAAGGCGCTGGCGCTTGACCTGTTCGGGGTTGGCCTCAAGCAGGATGTGGCTACCCCCGGCAAGGTCCAGGCCCAGGTTGATCTTCGGACTGGGCAGGCCCTCAGGCAGGCTGACCCCACCAACCGAAAGCAGCGAGGGCAGCGCCGCAAGGCAGGCCAGGATGGTAATGGACCACAGCCACAGCTGCTTCCAGCGAGGAAAATCAAGCATCTAGGGACCTGCCTTGCAAATTGCGGTCGGGATCAGTCGTTCGCGGCCGAGCCGCTCGGCGGGATCACGTCAGCAATGGTCGACTTCAGCGCCTTGACCTTGATGTTCTGGCCAAGCTCGATCTCGGCATAGTGCTCGTCAACCTTGATCACCTTGCCCAGCAGGCCGCCACCGGTCAGCACCTGATCGCCCTTCTTGATCCCCGCCAGCTTGGTCTGCTGTTCCTTCTGCCGGCGCATCTGCGGGCGCAGGATCAGGAACCAGAAGATCACCACCATGGCGACGAGCGGCAGGAACTGGATCCAGACCGGCGGCTCACCAGGAGCGGCAGCGGCGGCCAGGAGCGGAAGGAGCGATGTGGTCATTGCCGAATCTGCTTTCGTGACAAGAGTATGTCCAGTGCCGCCAGCCGGTGCCGGGATGCGAACAATCACCACCCCTGCCCCAGCCCACGGCGCAATTGCGCGCGACTAGCAGCAAGCCGCTGCCATAGCAACGCAGCCGCCCGTCGAACCCGGCGCAGATGGCGTTCGATCGGCCATGTTCAAGACCTTGCGGCATCCGCAGGGCCGATTGTCGCAGCACGCTTGCCATGATGCCACACCCTGCCTATAGGCGCGCTTCCCCAGCCCGCATGCGGGCAGGAACCGGTCGGGACGTAGCGCAGCCTGGTAGCGCATCACACTGGGGGTGTGGGGGTCGGAGGTTCGAATCCTCTCGTCCCGACCATTTTCCTACTTCGGAAAAATCCGTTATCTGGTTCGGCTTCTTGCATCGCAAAGGAGCCTTCCCATGCCCATTCTCGAAGCCCTGATCGGCCCGGTTGCCGCAATCATCGACAAGGTGATCCCGGACAAGGGCGCCCGCGACAAGGCCAAGCTGGAACTGCTGCAATTGCAGGGTTCGCAGGCCCTGGCCGAGATCGAGACGCGGCTGTCTGCCATCGTTGCCGAGGCCAATTCGCACGATCCCTGGACCAGTCGGGCCCGGCCCAGCTTCCTCTATGTCATGTACCTGTTGCTACTGTGGTCGCTGCCGATGGGCCTGGTCGCTGCCTTCCGGCCCGACACCGCCCAGGCGATCGCGGCGGGGATGACCGCTTATCTCTCCGCCCTGCCCGAGGCGCTCTATGCGCTGTTTGGCACCGGTTACCTCGGCTACACCGCCGCCCGCCAATGGGGCAAGGTCGCCGGCACTGACAAATAGGCCCGAGTGGTAAAGTTATTTTCGAGTAAGTTTTTTGCGCTATCGCTCCTGTCCTGTCCGGGCAGATCCGTTCTTCCCGGACCAGGACAAGGAGTGACCCAGCGTGCTTGATCGTGTCCCCACCCATCCAAAATCGCTTGTGCTTGCCGCATCCGCGCTGGCCCTCGTGCTGGCGGGTTGTTCGGGCCGCGATACCGAAATGGCTGAAAAGCTGGCCCGCGCCGAAGCTGCTGCTGCCCGGGCCGAGAGTGCCGCCATCCGCGCCGAAGCGGCTGCCAAGCGCGTGACACCTCAGGGTGCCGAACCGGCGGCGCCAGACGAGCAGGCGGAATCCGAGCCACAAGCCGACGAACCGGCCCCAGAGCCCGAACCGCCGGCCTGATCGCTGTGGGTTGCGGCCCGGCAGCACCATCTCGGCTCTTGCCTAGGCCCGCCGGCCCGCGCATAGGCGGTTGCCAAAGCAACCAGTCGAGGAACGCATGGCCGACAGCAAGGCAGGCAGCCGCCCCACCGGAATGAATATCGATACCGCGCTGGTGCGCGAACTGGCGGAAATGCTCACCGAAACCGGCCTGACCGAGATCGAGGTCGAGGACGGCGATCGCAAGATCAAGGTTTCACGCGGCGGCGGCATCGCCCCGGTGATCCATCACGCTCCGGCTGCGGCGCCGGCGGCCCCGGCAGCAGCCGCTGCCCCGGCCGCGCCGGTTGCCCCGGCGGCCGATCCCAACGCGGTCAAGTCGCCGA
>JBEGOD010000225.1:0-17314 GCA_041182185.1 Pseudomonadota bacterium | reverse complement strand
TGCTCTATGCTGCGCAGCATGGTGCGGCGGGCGATGCGGCCAAGCTGGCGCTGCTGCTGCAGGAGCGCGGGCTGGGCGGGCGCGGCGAAGACCTGGCCCTGCGGCTCGACCGCTGGAACGGGGATCGTTCAGCGCGCGCTGAAGCGTCCCGACAGCTGGCACGGCGCTGGGCTGACCGGGCTCGGCAGCTTGTCAGTGCCGACCGGAAAGATGCTCCGCCGCTGGCCGTGCTGCTGGCCGAGGCCTTTCCCGACAACCTGGCAAAGCGCCGCGACACTGCCGGCGAAGATTGGCTGACAGCCGGTGGGCGCGGCCTGCGGCTTGACCCCGCGGCTTCACTGGCGCGGGCGGAGTGGCTGGCCGTTGGCGATGCCCAGGGCGAGGCCAAGGGCGCACGGATCACGGGCGCAATTGCGCTGAGCGAGGCCGAGGTGCAGCGCTGGCTGCCGCACCGGATCGAACGGCGGAGCGTGCTGCGCTGGGTGAATGACGAAAGGCGGGTGGAGGCCCTGGTCGAATCGCGGCTGGGGGCCATTGCTCTGGCCCGGGGGTCAGACCCTTCACCCGATCCCGCTGCCATCCGTGCCTTCCTGATCGATCGCATCCGCGCGGATGGGCTGGATCTGGTGCCATTCGGCAAGGCCAGCCTGGCCTTGCTGAAACGTGGGCGGTTTGCCGGGATCGCGGCACTCGGTGAAGCGGCGCTGCTAGAAGAACTCGATGACTGGCTGGGGCCACTGTTGGGGCGACGGCTCGATGGCCTTGATCCGGCGAAACTGCATGACGCGCTGCGGGGGCGGCTGGACTATGCGGCGCAGCAGGCGCTGGACAAGCTGGCTCCGGCGCAGTTCGCGTCACCTGCCGGAACGAACCATGCAATCGACTATGACGATCCTGGTGGTCCGTCGGTCGAGGTGCGGGTCCAGGCGCTCTTCGGGCTCGACCGGCAGCCGGGCTTCGGCCAGCCGCAACAACCGCTGCTGCTCAAGTTGACCGACCCCGGCGGCAAGCCCTTGCAGACCACGCGGGACCTGCCCGGTTTCTGGCGCGGATCTTGGAAGGACGTGCAGCGCGACATGAAAGGGCGCTACCCCAAGCATCGCTGGCCCGATGCGCCCTGGGCCGAGGATCCGAGCCTTAAGACGAAAAACGCCTTCGAAGCCACGCGACGCACTTGATTCCCGCAGCGATTCGCCCGAAAGCGCGGGCATGTCAGCAAGCATCTATCAACGCCCCAAGAACGCCATGCAGTCGGGCAAGGCCCTGCTGGACCAGTGGAACCTCGATTTCGCGCCGGCAGAAGCGCGCAAGCCCGATCCGCTGATGGGCTGGTCGGGATCGGGTGACACCCAGGCCCAGGTGCAGTTGAAGTTCGCCAGCCTGGCCGAGGCACAGGCCTATGCCGACAAGCACGGCATTGCCGCGACGGTCCACGCCAGCCCCCCGCGCCGGCTCAAGCTGCAGAGCTACGCCGACAATTTCCGCTGATCCCGTTCTACCGCCATTCGAGCCTTGCCCGCGATGGCTTGTGGATGAGCGGGGGGCAAAGCCGATTATTCTCTAGATGTGCAAGACGGCGAACTGGCCAAGGCGTGAGAAGCCGGGGGCAACGTGGCGGGGGCTTGCGTTGGACCAGTAAGCGGGGCCGCCGTCCGCCAGGGTCGCGCTGTTGGCGTCCGGCGGCCTCCGCGACAGCTAGTCCGGAGACTAGCCGTTTGGCCACTCAATAAGAGCAGTCCTCCGTTCTCTACGCCGATTCGCCTGTCCAAGACTTGCGTAAACGCGACAAGGCCGTCATATGCCCGCCCGGGAGTCGGTCGGGCGCTTGCGTCCGCCAACCTGGTCAGGTCCGGAAGGAAGCAGCCACAACGGTTTGCGGCGGGTCGGCCGGCTCCTTTTCCTCCATTCGACAATCGGGGCGCCAGCGCTTACCAAGGACGCAATGGACGATTCACCCGACATTTTCGGCGAAGAGCCTGAAGACGACGCACCCAGCGCGGCCGAGCTGGAGGCTGCTGGCCAGGAATCGATGTTCGGTGGGCCAGAGCCGGTACCAGCGCCAAAGCCGGCTGTTGCGGCGCCCGCCGCTCCGGCGCAGCCGTACCGGGTGCTGGCCCGCAAGTATCGCTCGCAGACCTTTGCCGAACTGATCGGCCAGGATGCGATGGTCCAGACCTTGGCCAACGCAATTCGGCGCGACCGGCTGGCGCACGCCTTCCTGATGACTGGTATCCGCGGGGTGGGGAAGACTTCCACCGCGCGCCTCATCGCCAAGGCGCTGAACTGCGTCGGCCCGGACGGGCAGGGCGGGCCAACGATTGACCCTTGCGGGCAATGCGAACCGTGCCTGGCGATTGCCGAAGGCCGACACATCGATGTGATCGAGATGGACGCCGCCAGCCACACTGGCGTCGACGATGTGCGCGAGATCATCGAAGCCGTGCGCTATTCGGCCGTTTCGGCGCGCTACAAGATCTACATCATCGACGAAGTCCACATGCTCAGCCGCAACGCGTTCAACGCGCTGCTCAAGACGCTGGAAGAACCGCCGGCGCATGTGAAGTTCCTGTTCGCGACGACCGAGGTCGACAAGCTGCCGGTTACGGTCCTTTCACGGTGCCAGCGGTTTGACCTGAAGCGCATCCCGACCGAGCTGCTCGCCAGCCATTTCGCGATGATCTGCGACAAGGAAGGCGTGGAGGCTGAAGACGAGGCCCTGGCGATGATCGCGGCTGCCGCCGATGGTTCGGTCCGCGATGGCCTTTCGATCCTCGACCAGGCAATCGCCCACGCCGACCTTGGCGGAGACGGCAAGGTCAGCGCCGCGCAGGTCCAGGAAATGCTGGGCCTGGCCGACAAGACTGCCCAGCGACGGCTCTTTGCGGCCTTGATCGGCGGCGATGCGGCGGGGCTGCTTGATCTGGTGGATCAACAATTCGCGCTCGGCGTGGAACCGCCAGCGCTGCTGCGCGGAGCGCTGGAGCTGACGCACCGGGTGACGCTCGCCCAGCTTGGAAGGGATGAATCCTCGTTCTCGCAGGAAGAGCGGGCGGCGGTCAGCGAATGGGCGCAGCGGATGTCCGCCGGACAGCTGCACCGGCTGTGGCAGTTGCTGCTGAAGGGGCACGAAGAGGTCAAGACCGCGCCGGATCCGCTGGTTGCGGCGCGGATGGCGCTGCTGCGGGTGCTCCACGCGTCCGATCTCCCTGATCCGGGCAAACTGGCCGAACATCTATCTGCTGCCCTGGCCCATGCTCCCCGCACTGAAGGAGTGCCGTCCGCTTCGGCCGCGCCTGAAACCGTTGCCAAGCTCGGCTGGGATCACCTGATCGAGACTGTCGACCGTTCGGGCCAGCTGCGGGTGGCCCAGGTGATGCGCGATTGGGTGCGCGTGATTGCGCTGGCACCGGGCGAGCTGACCTATTCCGTCGCTCCAGGCTATCCGGGCGATCTGGGCCCCGAGTTGCGCGATGCCCTGCTGCGCGCGACTGGCGAACGCTGGACCGTGCAGCGCGGCGAAGGCGATGGGGTGCCAACCCTGCGCGAACAGGCCGAGGCGCAGAAGACCGCCGAGAATGAGGCGCTGCGCCGTCATCCGCTGGTCGAGGCCGCCTTTGCCGCCTTCCCACAGGCCGAAATTGTCGAGGAAAGCCCCGATGCCCGCGTTGCGAGCATGGGCAGCAAGTGGAGAAACTGACGTGAAGTCGATGGAAGAGATGCTCAAGGCCGCGCAGCAAGCCGCCGAGACCATCCAGAAGCAGATGACCGAAAGCCAGACCAAGCTTGACGGGATTGAAGTCGAGGGCCGCGCTGGTGGTGGACTGGTTACCATCCGCGCATCCGCCAAGGGGCGGATCATCGGCGTGAACATCGATGACAGCCTGCTCAAGCCCGAGGAAAAGGGCATCCTCGAAGACCTGATCGCCGCCGCCTTCAACGATGCCCGCGCCAAGGCCGACGAGGTCGCCGGTCAGGAAATGGCGCGGATGCAGTCCGGCATGGGCCTGCCGCCCGGGTTCAAGCTGCCGGGGATGTAAGGCCAAGCCAGCGCGCAGTTAGCGCGCCGGTTCGATCCGCTTGCCGCCCTTGATCACCGCCGCCGGCGCTTCGAGCAGGCGGACATTGTTCAGCGGATCGCCTTCGACTGCGACCATATCGGCATAACGCCCGGTTGCGATCTGGCCGACATCGCCTTCCTTGCCCAGCGCCTGCGAGGCGGTGAGGGTGGCGGCGCGGATCGCGTCGAGCGGGGTCATGCCATATTGCACCATGGTGGCGAACTGCTGGCCGACCTGGCCGTGCGGCATCACCCCGGCGTCCGATCCGAACACCATCTTCACGCCCGCCTTGTAAGCCTTGCGGAAGTTGTCGCGCTGGATTTGCGCGACTTCGCGGTCCTTGCGCAGGTTGTCTTCCAGCACGCCGTTCTTCTTGCCTTCGGCCTGGGTGTAGTCGGTGTTCTTGATGTCCATGCTGAAGTAGACCGGCTTGGCCCGTGCGGCAGCCAGCTTGATCCCTTCATCGTCGACCAGGCTGACGTGCTCGATCGTGTCGATCCCGGCGCGGATCGCGGCCTTGATTCCGGCCGCGCCGTGGGCATGGGCCGCAACCCGCAGGCCCCACATTTCCGCCTCGTCGACGATGGCCTTGAGCTCGTTCTCGTGGAGCTGCTGCTGGCCAGGCTCGGTGTTGCGGCTGAACACGCCGCCGGTGGCGCAGACCTTGATCACTTCGGCGCCGAACTTGCGCTGGCGGCGAACCTGATAGCGCAGCTCTTCCTCGCCATCGCCGACACCTTCTTCCTTCTTCGCCTTTTCCAGAGAGGGCGGCAGGAAAGTTGAATCGCAATGTCCGCCAGTGGCACCCAGGGCATAGCCCGCCGGGACGATCCGGGGGCCGATTGCATAGCCGGCATTGATCGCCTGCTTCAGTCCGATGTCGTTACGGTTGCCCGAGCCGACATTGCGTACGGTAGTGAACCCGGCATCCAGCATGGCGCGGGCATTGCCCACGGCGGTCATGGCAAAGAAGCTGTCGGTGAACTCCAGCCCGCGATAGCCGCCGATATCGGCCGGACCATCAAGGTGGACGTGCATGTCGATCAGGCCGGGAATCAGCGTCTTGCCGGCCAGATCAACGCGCTCGATCTCTGCGGAAAACCTGATCACCCGGGCATCGGCGATGTTGGTGATGCGCCCGGCATCGTCAACGAAGATCGCCGGATGCTCGACATAGGTCCCCTTGGCGACATCGAGATAGCGATCGGCGGTGATTACCACCGGCTTGGCCAGTGCCGGAGCGGCCAGGGCAGCTGCGGCAATCGACAGCGAAAGGGCAAGACGCTTCATCGGCAAAAGTCTCCTCGGGATGCCCAGCCGTGATGCTTGGTTCGTTCGCCAATAGCAATCCCGCACCGTCCACAGGCCTGAAAGCGCCGCCCATTGCACCGTCCATGGGGCGACCCCATATCTCGGTTCAAGACCGGGATTCACCCGGAAGGTGCCCGCGGGCACCGGTTGATTGACGGATACCTAGACATGCAACTGCTTCCCCTCCTGCCCCTGCGCGATATTGTCGTGTTTCCCGGTATGGTCGTGCCGCTGTTCGTCGGCCGCGAAAAGTCAGTCGCCGCGCTCGAAGCGGCGATGGCGGGTGACAAGGACATCTTCCTGCTTGCCCAGCTCGATCCCGGTTGTGACGATCCCGATGGCGACGATCTCTATGACGTTGGCGTGATCGCCACGGTCCTGCAATTGCTCAAGCTGCCCGATGGCACGGTCCGCGTGCTGGTTGAGGCGCGGCAGCGCGCTCAGTTGGAGGACCTGCGGCTGGAAACCGGCGGCGCGGGCGAAATGGCCGTGGCCGGGGTCGAGCTGATCGACCAGCCCGAGGCCAGCGGCAGCGAGGTCGAGGCGATGATGCGCTCGGTCGTCGATACCTTTGGTGAATATGCCAAGCTCAACAAGAAGCTCCCGCAGGATGCCGGTGAGAACCTGGGCGAGATCACCGAGGCTGCGCAACTGGCCGATGCGGTGGCCGCCCATATCCAGACCAAGGTGTCCGACAAGCAGGCCATGCTGAGCGAGAGCGATCCGCTCAAGCGCCTGGAAATGGCGCACTCGTTCATGGAAGGCGAGCTGGGCGTGCTCCAGGTCGAACGGCGGATCCGCGGGCGCGTGAAGCGCCAGATGGAGAAGACCCAGCGCGAATATTACCTCAACGAGCAGCTCAAGGCGATCCAGCAGGAACTGGGCGGTGACGATGCCGGCGAGGTAAACGAGCTGCAGGAACTGCAGGAAAAGATCGACCGGCTGAAGCTGTCGAAGGAAGCGCGGGCCAAGGCCAACGCGGAGCTCAAGAAACTGCGCACCATGCAGCCGATGAGCGCCGAGGCGACCGTGATCCGCAATTACCTCGACGTGCTGCTGGGCCTGCCCTGGGGCAAGCGTTCCAAGCTGAAGCGCGACATTCCGGCGGCCCAGGCGGTCCTTGATGCGGACCACTATGCGCTGGAGAAGGTCAAGGACCGGATCATCGAATACCTGGCAGTCCAGGCCCGCACCAACAAGTTGAAGGGCCCGATCCTGTGCCTCGTCGGCCCGCCGGGCGTCGGCAAGACTTCGCTGGGCAAGTCGATCGCCAAGGCCACCGGGCGCCAGTTCATCCGCCAGTCGCTGGGCGGCGTGCGCGACGAGGCCGAGATCCGCGGCCATCGCCGGACCTATATCGGCTCGCTGCCGGGCAAGATCGTCAGCAACCTGCGCAAGGCCGGGACCAGCAATCCGCTGTTCCTGCTCGATGAGATCGACAAGCTGGGCCAGGATTTCCGCGGCGATCCGGCTTCGGCTCTGCTGGAGGTGCTCGATCCCGAACAGAACGCCAAGTTCCAGGATCACTACCTGGAACTGGACTATGACCTGTCGGACGTGATGTTTGTCTGCACGGCAAACAGTCTCAACCTGCCGCAGCCGCTGCTGGACCGGATGGAGATCATCCGGCTGGAAGGCTACACCGAGGATGAGAAGGTCGAGATTGCCGAGCGTCACCTCGTGGCCAAGCAGGTCGAAGCGCATGGACTGAAGAAGGGTGAGTTCACCCTGGAATCCGCCGCCCTGCGCGATCTGGTCCGCTATTATACCCGTGAAGCCGGGGTTCGCACCCTTGAGCGCGAGATCGCGCGTCTGGCCCGCAAGAGCCTGCGCAAGATCCTGGAGGGCAAGGAGACCTCGATCACGATCACCCCGGAAAACCTTGGCGAATACGCCGGCGTCCGCAAGTTCCGCTTTGGCGAGGCCGAGGAAGAGCATCAGGTTGGCGCTGTCACCGGCCTGGCCTGGACCGAGGTTGGCGGCGAACTGCTGACCATCGAAAGCGTCACCGTACCCGGCAAGGGCGGGGTCAAGACCACCGGCAAGCTGGGCGAGGTGATGAACGAATCCATCCAGGCGGCCTTCAGCTTTGTCAGGGCCCGTTCGCCAGCTTATGGGATCAAGCCCAGCCTGATCGCCCGCAAGGACATCCATATCCACTTGCCCGAAGGGGCGGTGCCCAAGGATGGCCCCAGCGCCGGGATCGGCATGGTCACTTCGATCGTTTCGACCCTGACCGGAATTCCCGTTCGCAAGGACATTGCCATGACCGGCGAAGTCACCCTGCGCGGCCGGGTCTTGGCGATCGGCGGCCTGAAGGAGAAGTTGCTGGCGGCCCTGCGTGGCGGGATCACCACCGTGCTGATCCCGGAAGAGAACGTGAAGGACCTGGCCGAACTACCCGCGAACATCACGTCCGGGCTGGAAATCGTGCCGGTGTCGCATGTCGATCAGGTACTCGAACGGGCGCTGATCGCGCCGCTTGAAGCAATCGAATGGACCGAAGCGGATGACCTGGCGAGCCAACCCGGTGCCGCTGCGGGAGCCGCGGCGGGGGATGCGCGGACTGCGCACTGACGCCCAAAATGGCATCCGGGTCGATTCGCTGCGGTGCAGCATCGACCCGGATCGCCACTTTCCGGCATGGTGGCCATCAAGAATGGCTGGAATCGGTGGATAATCGCCCGAAATCAGCACGGTTTCGCTTTGACAGTTTCCGGAAAAGCGGCTCAATTCCGCCAGCTTTTCGAGGCGAATCAAACCAGTCACCAATTCCTGAAAGGTAGGGGGTAATCTCCATGAACAAGAACGACCTGATCGGCGCAGTCGCGGATGCCAGCGGCCTGACCAAGAGCGATGCCACCAAGGCTGTTGAAGGCGTCTTCGATGCCATCACCGGCGCACTGAAGAGCGGCGACGAAGTTCGCCTCGTTGGCTTCGGCACCTTCTCGGTTGCCAAGCGCAAGGCCTCGACCGGCCGCAACCCGCGCACCGGCGAACCGATGACGATCAAGGCTTCTTCCCAGCCGAAGTTCAAGGCTGGCAAGGGCCTCAAGGACGCTGTCAACTAAGCAGCGGATCTGACGGCCGCACGCCTCGCGGTCGCCCAGCCAATTTGCGCCGCGTCTGCCCAGTGCAGGCGCGGCGCTTGGCGTTCTGGAGCAGGCTTCGGCTTTTCCCGAGCAGGGTTTCGGGCGCGGGGTGGACGGTTTGCCTGTGGTCGCCTATATAACAGCGTGATGAAGCGCATTCTTCTTGCCTTGCTGGCCCTGATGACGGGTCTTGTCGCGCAGGCTGGCCCGGTCCAGGCGCGGATGAATGGCAATGCGGAAACCGAAATTGGCGTTGCCGATGGCATGCGGGGCTCGGCGCGGCCGTCTGCGGCCCAGACCCAGGCGGTCGAAGCGCCGGTAACCCAAAAGGAACGGCGCGAGCGCCAGGCAGCGCGCATCCGGCCCGGCCGCGGGCGCGTTTACATCCCTTCGGTCCTCTACGGTCCGGACCGCGCGCTCGAATAGCGCGCCAGTCCAATTGCTGACCTGATTGTGCGCGGCTGAAAGCTGCTGCGCGCGTCCTCCTATACCACTGAACATTGCAGGAATTGCCCATGATCGGCGCCATCGCCAAGGCTATTTTCGGTTCGTCCAACGACCGCTACGTCAAGTCACTCGACAAGATTGTCCGTCAGATCAATGCCTTCGAACCGACGATCGAAGCCCTCACCGACGATGAGCTGGCAGCCCAGACCGCCAAGTTCCGCCGCCAGCTTGAGGAAGGCAAGACGCTTGAGGAAATCCTGCCCGAGGCCTTCGCCACCGTGCGCGAGGCCGGCAAGCGCCGGATGGGGATGCGCCACTTCGATGTGCAGATGATCGGCGGCGTTGTCCTGCATCGCGGCGAAATCGCCGAAATGCGGACCGGTGAAGGCAAGACCCTGGTCGCGACCCTGGCGGTCTATCTCAATGCGCTGGAAGGCAAGGGCGTCCACGTCGTCACGGTCAACGATTACTTGGCCAGGCGCGACGCGGAATGGATGGGGCAGGTCTATACCTTCCTCGGACTTACCGTCGGCGTGATCGTGCCGAACATGCCCGAGGATCAGCGGCGCGACGCTTATAACTGCGACATTACCTATGCCACCAACAACGAGCTGGGCTTCGATTACCTGCGTGACAACATGAAGCAGGAGCGGGGCCAGATGGTCCACCGCCCGTTCAATTTCGCGATCGTTGACGAGGTCGACTCGATCCTGATCGACGAGGCGCGCACCCCGCTAATCATTTCCGGCCCGACCGATGACAAGAGCGACCTCTACCTCTCGGTCGATGCGATCGTGAAGCAGTTCGCCGAAGACCATTACGAGAAGGACGAGAAGACCAAGAACATCACCCTGACCGAAGAAGGGGTGGAATGGGCCGAGCGCCAGCTTGAGGCGGCCGGTCTGCTGGTCGGCTCGAACCTCTACGATGTCGAGAACACCCAGGTGGTCCACCACCTCGATCAGAGCCTCAAGGCCAATGTCATGTTCAAGCGTGACATCGACTACATCGTGAAGGACGAGAAGGTCGTCATCATCGACGAGTTCACCGGCCGCATGATGGATGGCCGGCGCTGGTCGAACGGCCTCCATCAGGCGGTCGAAGCCAAGGAAGGCGTGCGGATCGAGCCCGAGAACCAGACCATGGCCTCGATCACCTTCCAGAACTATTTCCGGATGTATCCCAAGCTGGCCGGGATGACCGGTACGGCAGCGACCGAAGCGGCTGAATTCTTCGACATCTACCGGATGAACGTGGTGACCATTCCCACCAACGTCCCGGTCCAGCGGATCGACGAGGAAGACGAGTTCTACAAGAACACCGCCGACAAATTCCAGGCGATCGCCAAGCTGATCCGCGAGCGGAACGAGATCGGCCAGCCAGTGCTGGTTGGCACGGTTTCGATCGAAAAGTCGGAAATGCTGTCGGAATATCTCAAGCAGGAAGGGGTCAAGCATAACGTGCTGAACGCCCGCTTCCACGAGATGGAAGCCCATATCGTCGCCCAGGCTGGGCGGCTGGGGGCGGTTACCATTGCCACCAACATGGCCGGGCGCGGGACCGACATCAAGCTGGGCGGCAATACCGAATTCCTGATCGAGGACGAGCTCAAGGACATGGCCGAAGGGCCGGAGCGCGATGCCGCGGTAGTCCGGATCGAAACGGCGGTGGAGGCCGAGCGGCAGCAGGTCCTCGCCGCAGGCGGGCTCTGCGTGATCGGCACGGAGCGGCACGAGAGCCGCCGTATCGACAACCAGCTGCGCGGCCGGTCGGGCCGCCAGGGCGACCCTGGGCTGAGCAAGTTCTACCTCTGCCTGGAAGATGACCTGCTGCGCATCTTCGGACCGGACACGCTGTTCTCCAAGATGATGAACTCGAACCTGGCCGATGGCGAGGCGATCGGTTCCAAGTGGCTGTCGAAGGCGATCGAGACCGCGCAGAAGAAGGTCGAAGCCCGCAACTACGATATCCGCAAGCAGGTTGTCGAATACGACAACGTGATGAACGACCAGCGCAAGGTGATCTACGAACAGCGCGCCGACATCATGGATGCCGAGACGATCGACGATGTCGTGCTCGACATGCGCCACGATACGGTCAATTCGATGGTCGGGACCGCGTGCCCGCCGGGATCCTATCCCGAGCAGTGGGATATCGACGGTCTGCGCCAGAAGATGGTTGAAGTGCTCGGGATCGACATTCCGATCGACGACTGGCGGCAGGAAGACGGGCTTGAGCCCGATATGATCGAGGAGCGGATTGTCGCCCTTGCCGATGAAAAGGCTGCGGCCAAGATCGGTGATGATGCATCGATCTGGCGCCAGGTCGAAAAGCAGGTCCTGCTCGAACGGCTCGATCATTACTGGAAGGAGCATCTGGCCACGCTCGATGCGCTGCGCCAGGTCGTGTTCCTCCGGGCCTATGCCCAGAAGCAGCCGATCAACGAGTACAAGCAGGAAGCCTTTGGCCTGTTCGAACGCATGCTGGAAGTGATCCGCGAGGATGTGACCCGCATCCTGATGAACAGCGAACTGCGCATGCCCGATCAGGTCGAACTGCCGGAACTGCCGGATTTCCTGACCAGCCACATTGATCCGTTCACGGGCGAGAATGATGCGCTATCGACCCCAGGGGCTTCGGCCATGATGGGTGCGCTGGGCAGTGGCGCAGCCGCGGCTGGTGATCCCTATGCCGCCATGGGCTTGTCGCGCAATGCGCCATGCCCGTGCGGTTCGGGTGAGAAGTACAAGCATTGCCACGGAGCCGCAGCCTGAGGCACTAGAGTGGGGGCGTGACGATGCTGGCGTTAGGTTTCTTCGTCACCGCCCTGCTTTATGCCTCGGTCGGGTTTGGCGGCGGTTCGACCTATAGCGCGCTTCTGGCCCTGGCCGGGTTCGATTTCCGGCTGTTGCCGATTGTCAGTCTGGCCTGCAACATCGTGGTCGTCACCGGCAGCACGATCCGCTTCGCGCGCGCTGGTCTCGTGCCCTGGCGCAGGGCTTTGGCCCTGGCATTCGTGGCTGCGCCGCTTGCCTTCCTAGGCGGGCTGACCCCGATCCGCGAGGCGACTTTCCTGCTGTTGCTGGGCCTGAGCCTGGTTCTTGCCGGAATGGCCCTGCTGATCCCGCGTGCCCCCGAGATTGAAGCCCAGCCGACTGCTGCGGCCCGGTGGATGGGGCTGGCGGCCGCACCGCTGGGTTACCTGGCCGGGCTGGTCGGAATCGGCGGCGGGATCTTCCTGGCGCCCCTGCTGCACCTGGCCCGCTGGGATCGCGCCCGCCGGATTGCCGCTACTGCCAGCCTGTTCATCCTGGTCAATTCGATAACTGGCCTGGCAGGGCAGCTGGCCAAGAATGGCCCGGAGCGCTTTGCCGAGGCCCTCGGCGGCGCTCTGCCGCTGGTGCTGGCCGTGGTTGTCGGCGGCCAGATCGGCAGCCTGCTGGCCCAGCGCCTGCTGCCCGAAAAGGTGATCCGCTGGCTAACCGCCGCGCTGACCGTCTGGGCCGGTTCGCAATTGCTGTTGCGCTGAAAAAGCAAAGGCCCCGCCGGTTAGGCGGGGCCTTGCAATGCCCGGGCGGGTGGCTCCCCGAGTAGGATTCGAACCTACGACCAAGTGATTAACAGTCACCTACTCTACCGCTGAGCTATCGGGGAATGCTCCCCCGCCTGCGGGCAGGGGTGCGCCTATAACATCGCAATTCGGTTTGGCAAGCGGCTCACGCCCTAGAACTGGAATTGTTCTGCAAAGATCCGCTCTTCCAGGCTCTTGCCCGGATCGAACAACAGGGTCAGCGCCTGGTCGGGCGCGGTGCGGACCTTGACGGCCTGGATGTCGCGCAGTTCCTTCTGGTCGGCGACAGCCGCCACCGGACGCTTGATCGGGTCGAGCACGCGAAAATCGATCTCGTAGTGATCGGGCAGGATCGCACCCCGCCAGCGGCGCGGGCGGAACGGGCTGATCGGGGTCAGCGCCAGCATGCTCGAGCCGAGCGGCAGGATCGGGCCATTGGCGGAGAGATTGTAGGCGGTCGATCCGGCCGGGGTTGCGACCAGGATCCCGTCGCAGGCCAGGTCAGGTACGCGCACCTTGCCATTGACCGAGACTTCAAGCCGCGCGGTCTGCCGGGTTTCGCGCAGCAGCGACACCTCGTTGATCGCGAAGAAGCTTTCCTCTTTACCGCTGCCGGTCGTGGCGGTCATTTTCAGCGGCGCGACGGCAATCCGGCGGGCGCGAGCAACGCGATCGGCCAGGGTGCGGTTGCCGCGGGGCTGGTTCATCAGGAAGCCGATCGTGCCCTGGTTGACCCCATAGGCTGGCAGGACGCGCCCGGAATCGAGCATTTGGTGCAGTGTCTGGAGCATGAACCCGTCGCCGCCCAGCACGACAATGGCATCGGCCTCGTCCTCGCTCACGAAGCTTTCACGGGCACGATAAGCCTCCGCAGCCTCTTGGGCACGCGGCGTATCGGATGCCAGCAGGGCAAGGCTTGGGGTTCTGCTCATCGTGCCAGGTGCATATGGGGCGGCGGCGCATTTGGCAACGCATAGACCTGGCAAGGGTTTGGTAGGCAGCCGCTGCTATGGGAAGCTGGATGATGCCGCCGATTTCAAGCGATCTTGCGCGCGATGCGCTGACTGGCCTGGCCGGCCGCGATGCCGCGCGCCAGCGGCTGGCGGAGTGGCTGGGTGAAGATGCCCAGGTTCACGCCCTGTTGATCGGGCTGCGCCGCTTCGATGCGGTCAACCTGGCCTATGGCGCCGCAACTGGCGACAGTGCGCTGGGCGAGATCGCCGCGCGGCTAAAGCATTTTGCCGCCGAGGAACTGGACGGGATCTGGCTGGTCGCGCGGACAGGCGGCGGGCAATTCCTGCTGTTGAGCCGCGAACCCTGCAGCCGAGAGCGGTGGCAGCTGGCGGCCGCCCAGTTGCTGGATGCGCTGGCGCGGCCGATTTCGGCTGCGGCGGGGACGCTCCGGCTCAGCCCGCGCGCGGCGCTGCTGCGTGGCCTGGCGGGAGAGAGCGCCGATTCGATCCTTGACCGGCTGGGTCACGCACTGGAGGAACTGGTCGCGCAGCCCGGGCGGCGGCTGGCTTGGGCCGATGGTGAGGGTACCCGAGCTGGCCGGAGTGCGGCCCAGCTTGAGGCGGACTTGCTTCATGCGCTGGACCGTGATGAGATCGAGGTGCTGTTCCAGCCGCAATATGCCTGCGCCAGCGACCGCCTGATCGGGGCAGAGGCGCTGGCCCGGTGGAATCACCCGGTGCTGGGTCGGATCGGCGCGGGCGGTCTGTTCGCGATTGCCGAACGGACCGATCACGTCCCGCAGCTGTCGCGTCATATTGCCCGGATCGCCTTGCGCGCCGCGACGCAGTGGCCAGGTGACCTGCGCCTGTCGCTCAACGTCACGCCCAATGATCTGGCCGCGGGTGACTTTGCGGTGAGCTTCGAAAAGTTGCTGCGAGACAGCCGGTTTCCCAGCTGGCGCCTGACGCTGGAAGTAACCGAACAGGTACTCCTGGCCGATGTCGCCGCGGCGGCAACCGCCTTTGAAGGGCTGGCGGCGCGCGGGATCAAGTTCGCGCTCGATGATTTCGGCGCCGGGTTCTGCAACTTCCGCTACTTGAAGCTCTTGCCACTGCACTATCTCAAGCTCGATCGGTCGATGATCGAAGGCGTGGTTTCCGACCCGCGGGACCTGGCCGTGCTGCGCGCGATCATCGCGATGGCGCGGGCACTTGGCCTGGAGGTGCTGGCTGAAGGCGTCGAGAACGACGCCCAGCGGCTCCTGGCGGCGGCCGAAGGCTGCCTGGCCTACCAGGGCTTCCTGCGTTCAGCGCCCCTGGCCGCAGGCGCCTTCCTGGTCGATGCGACTGGCTGAGCCCTAGCGGGCCTTGCGCGCAATTGCGCTCAGTCCCTTGGTCAGCTGGAACAGGCCATTGAGCCGGGCCGCCGGATCGCCCCAGGCGCGGTTGACCACCAGCTTGCTGTCGGGCCGCAGCTTGACCGCGCCGTTCAGGCGTTCGGTATAGGCAATCAGTCCGGCCGGATCGACGAACTCGTCGTTGTGGAAGCTGACGAGCGTACCCTTGGCGCCGACATCGATCTTGGAAATGTTGGCGATGATGGCTTGCTGCTTGATCTGGATCAGCTTGACCAGGTTAGCGGTCGGCGCGGGCAGGGGACCGAAGCGGTCGATCATCTCGGCCGAGATCGCTTCGACCTCGCCGTGGTCCTCGGCATCGTTGAGGCGGCGATAGAGCGCCATCCGCACGGCCAGGTCCGGGACGTATTCCTCCGGGATCATGATCGGCGCATCGACCGTGATCTGCGGGGAAAGCGCATGGCGTTCCTTGGCAATCCCCATGTCACCGGCCTTGGCCGCCAGGATCGCGTCTTCCAGCATCGACTGGTAAAGCTCGAACCCGACCTCGCGGATGTGGCCGGATTGCTCGTCGCCCAGCAGGTTGCCGGCACCGCGAATGTCGAGATCGTGGCTGGCCAGCTGGAAGCCTGCGCCGAGCGAGTCCAGATCGCCCAGCACCTTGAGCCGTTTTTCGGCCACCACGTTCAGCTGCATATCGGCCGGCGTGGTGAGATAGGCATAGGCGCGCAGCTTCGATCGGCCGACCCGGCCACGCAGCTGGTAAAGCTGGGCAAGGCCAAACCGGTCGGCGCGGTGGATGATGATCGTGTTGGCGCTGGGGATGTCGAGCCCGCTTTCGACGATGGTCGTGGAGAGCAGCACTTCGTACTTCTTTTCGTAGAAGGCGCTCATCCGCTCTTCCACCTCGGTCGCGGCCATCTGGCCGTGGGCGGTAACGAAGCGGATTTCCGGCACGGTATTGCGAAGCCACTGCTCCACTTCTTCCATATCGGCGATGCGCGGCACGACAATGAAGCTCTGCCCGCCGCGGTGGTGTTCGCGCAGCAAGGCCTCGCGCATCACCATGTTGTCCCATTCCATCACATAGGTCCGCACGGCGAGGCGATCGACCGGCGGGGTCTGGATGGTCGAAAGCTCGCGCAGGCCTGACATCGCCATCTGCAATGTGCGCGGGATCGGCGTGGCGGTGAGGGTGAGGACGTGAACGTTGGTCCGCAGCTGTTTCAGCGCTTCCTTGTGGTTGACCCCGAACCGCTGTTCCTCATCCACCACGACCAGCCCGAGCCGCTTGAACTTGACCGACTTGGAGAGGATCGCATGGGTGCCGATCACCACGTCGATCGTGCCATCGGTCAGGCCTTCGCGCGTAGCGGTCGCTTCCTTGGCGGGAACCAGGCGTGAGAGCCGCCCGATGTTCAGCGGAAAACCGGCAAAGCGCTCGACGAAATTGCTGTAGTGCTGGCGGGCAAGCAGCGTCGTCGGCGCAACCACCGCCACCTGCTGCCCGGCCATCGCCGCGACGAAGGCTGCGCGCAGGGCCACTTCGGTCTTGCCAAAGCCGACATCGCCGCAGACCAGCCGGTCCATCGGCCGTCCGGCGGAAAGGTCCTCCAGCACGTCCTCGATCGCCCGTTCCTGGTCTTCGGTTTCGGCCCAGGGAAAGCGGTCGGTAAACTGGCCATAGCTCGCTTGTTCGGCGGCCAGCACCGGCGCCTGGCGCAGCGCGCGCTGGGCGGCGGTGCGCAGCAGCTCGGGCGCTATGTCACGGATGCGTTCCTTGAGCCGCGACTTGCGGCGCTGCCAGCCTTCGCCGCCCAGCCGATCGAGCGCGACCAGCTCGCTATCGCTGCCATAGCGGCTGAGGACGTCGATATTCTCGACCGGGATGTAGAGCTTGTCACCCCCGGCATAGGTCAGCATCACGCAATCGTGCGGAGACTGTCCGACCGGGATCGACTGGAGCCCTTCATAACGGCCGATCCCGTGATCCATGTGGACCACCAGGTCGCCGGGGCTGAGCGCGGCCAGTTCGGCCAGGAAGGCGTCGGCGCTTTTCTTGCGCTTCTTGCGCCGGACCAGGCGATCACCCAGCAGGTCCTGCTCGGTGATCAGTTCCAGCCCGGAATTGGCGAAGCCGTTATCGAGCGGCAGGACCAGCGCAACCGTTGCGCCCTTGGCCGCCAGGCCGAGCGCGTCCTGCCAGGTCTCGGCCTCAACCGGCGCGGGTTTTACCGCCTCGCCCAGGATCGCGGTGATGCGGGCGCGGCTGCCGGCAGTGTAGCAGGCAATCAGCGCCTTGCGGCCCTGGGCGGCCTGGCCGTTGAGGTAACGGGCGGCGGCTTCATAAACGTTGTCGCCGCGTGCGCGCTCGGGCGCGAAATCGCGGCCCGAAGCGAAGCCGAAGTCGATGACTGAGGCGCTGTCCGGCTGCGCGAAAATGTCAGCGCGGTGGATTGGCCAGGCCGCCCAGGGCCGCAAGGCGCTGATTGCCTGCTACACTGCCGGCAGCCGCGCCCGCATC
>JBEGOD010000224.1:0-5852 GCA_041182185.1 Pseudomonadota bacterium | reverse complement strand
GCTGGGTGCTGGGCGATGCACCCCGCGCCGAGCGGCTCTTGGCCTTGACCGGGCTTGATGCCGATGCCTTGCGCGCCGGGGTGGGCGATCCAGGGGTGCTGGGGGCGGTGCTGGAATTTCTGGCGGCGCACGAACCTGACCTTTGTGCCGCAGCCGATCATTTGGGGGTTGCACCCGGGGCCCTGATCGCGGCACGGGATGCCCTCACGTGAGCAAGATACCATGACGAAACCCCTGATCATCTCCGATTGCGACGAAGTGCTGCTGCACATGGTCGTCCCCTTCGCCCAGTGGCTCGATGAGACCCAGGGCGTGACCTTCTCGATGGTTGGCAACGATTTTGCCCGGGCGGTGCGCTGGAAGGAGAGCGGCGAGCTGGTCGAGGGGCCGAAGATCTGGGAATTCCTGCAGGGCTTCTTCGATAACGAGATGCACCGCCAGCACCCGATCGCCGGGGCGGTCCACGCGATGAACACCCTGGCCGAGCACGCCGACGTGGTGATCCTGACCAACCTGACCGACAAGCACAACCAGGCCCGCGCCCAGCAGCTGGCTAACCACGGCATCCACGCCCGGGTCTTTACCAACCAGGGGCCGAAAGGACCGGCGCTCCAGGCGATCCTGGATGAGTACAAGCCGAGCCACGCGGTCTTCATCGACGACCTGCCGCAGCATCACGGTTCGGTGAAGGAGATTGCCCCGCAGATTGACCGGCTGCACCTTTGCGGCGAGCCAACATTGGCGCCGCATATTGCCTGCGCTTTCGAGGCGGGCCATGCCCATGCCCGGATCGATACCTGGGAGCATGCCCTGCCGTGGCTGCTGACTCGCATTGGAGTGACTGCATGACTGACGCGGAAGTCGAAGCCAAGCTGGCCGAACTCGGCCTGACCCTGCCGCAGGCGGCCGCCCCGGTGGCGGCCTATGTGCCGGTGGTGGTCTCGGGCGGGCACGCCTTCGTCTCGGGCCAGGTCTCGTTCGTCGATGGCACGCTGGTCAAGGGCCGGCTGGGCGATGACCTGTCGGTCGAGGACGGGATCCGCGCGGCGCAGGGCTGCGGGCTGATGATCCTGGCCCAGCTCAAGGCCGCGCTGGGTTCGTTCGACCGGGTCGAGCGGATCGTCAAGCTGGGCGGCTTCGTCAACTGCACCGGCGCTTTCACGGACCAGCCCAAGGTGGTGAACGGCGCTTCGGAACTGATGGTGGCCGTGTTTGGCGAGGCCGGCAAGCATGCCCGCGCCGCCGTGGGCGTGCCGGCGCTACCGCTGGGCTGCGCGGTTGAAGTGGATGCCATCGTTGCCCTTCGCGGGACTTGATAACTGGCTCAGCCCGCCGCCGCCCCCGGCCAGGGTCAGCTGGCTGGGTGAGTGGGACTATGCCCATCGCGGCCTGCACGGGGCCGGCCTGCCCGAGAATTCGCCCGCTGCCTTCGCTGCGGCAATGGCGCGCGGCATGGGGATCGAGTGCGATATCCAGCGCTCGCGCGATGGCCATGCCATGGTCTTCCACGATGCCACGCTCGATCGGCTGACGGCCGAACAGGGCCGGGTGGCCGAACGCAGTGCCGAGGAACTGGGACACATTCAGCTGGCCGGCGGGACCGACATGATCCCGACCTTGCGCCAGGTGCTCGATCAGGTTGCGGGCAAGGTGCCGCTGCTGATCGAGATCAAGTCGCCCAAGGGCTCGCATGGCCGGATCAGCGCGCTGTGCCTGTCGGTGCGCCGGGTGCTTGAAGGCTACCAGGGTGCCCATGCAATCATGAGCTTCGATCCCCGGATTGTCGGCTGGTTCAGGCGCCATTCGCCGCTGACCGTGCGCGGCCTGGTGGTGACCGAAGAGGATGACAAGGCGCTGCCTGGCATGGTCCGCCGCCGCCTCGCGCTGTGGCATTCGCGCCCCGACTTCCTGGCCTATGACATTCGCGACCTGCCCAGCCGCTTTGCTGCCGGCCAGCGCCGGCGCGGGCTGCCGGTGCTGACCTGGACCGTGCGAAAAGCCGAATACCGCGAACGGGCCGCGGCCCATGCCGATGCCCCGATCGCGGAGGGTGCCGGGGTCCTGTGACCGTCTCGTTTGAGGCCCGGATTGCCCGCGGCGTCGGCGAACTGCCAGCCGATCAGTGGGATGCGCTGGCTGGCGGCAATCCCTTCCTCTGCCATGCTTTCCTCACCGCCTTGGAGGATTCCGGGTCCGTCGGCCCCGGCACCGGTTGGGATGCCGTGCCGATCACGATTGCCGGCGCCGATGGCCGGCTGGCGGCGGCGCTGCCGGCCTATCTCAAGGCGCACAGCCAGGGCGAATATGTCTTCGACCATGCCTGGGCCGATGCCTGGCACCGGGCCGGGGGTAGCTATTACCCCAAGTTGCAGATCGCCGTGCCGTTCACCCCGGCCACTGGCCCACGCTTGCTGCTGGCTGACCCGGCGCTCGCCACCCCGTTGCTGCGCGCGGCCGAGCAAGTCTGCGAGGAAAACGGCCTGTCCTCCGCGCATGCCACCTTCATCGCGCCGGGGCAGGTCCCCTTGTTCGAGGCCGCCGGCTGGCTGATCCGCAGCGATATCCAGTTCCACTGGGAAAACCGCGGCTATGCCAGCTTTGATGATTTCCTGGCGGCACTATCCAGCCGCAAGCGCAAGGACATCCGCAAGGAACGCGCCGCCGCGCAAGAGGGGGTGGAGATTCGGCACCTGACCGGCGCCGCGATCCGGCCCGAGCACTGGGATGCTTTCTGGACGTTCTACCAGGATACCGGCGCCAGGAAGTGGGGCACGCCATACCTGACACGCGAGGCCTTCACCCTGCTGGGCGAGCGGATGGCAGACCGGATTTTGCTGGTTTTGGCTTTTATCGGTGAAACGCCGGTGGCCGGGGCGCTCAATTTCATTGGCCCGGATGCGCTCTATGGGCGGTATTGGGGGGCCATGCTCGACAAGCCGTTCCTGCATTTCGAGCTGTGCTATTACCAGGCGATCGATGCGGCGATCGCCTTGGGCCTTAGCCGGGTCGAGGCGGGAGCCCAGGGCGGACACAAGCTGGCGCGGGGGTATGAACCGGTCGAGACCTGGTCCGCGCACCATATCGTCCATCCCGGCTTCCGCGAGGCCGTTGCCGGTTTCCTCGAGCGCGAGCGGCAAGGGGTGGCGCAGGATCGGCTCTATCTCGCCGAACGCGCGCCATTCAGGAAGGGATAGCTCAGGCGGCCTTGCGAACCGTGGCCGAGAGCCATTCGCGCGCGCGGCGCTGGGCTTCGGCGATCTCGCGGGCGGTCATCTCGTCGGAAATGTCGGCGCGGCACAGGGCAGCTTCGACATGGCCCGATGCGGCAGCCAGGTTGAACCACTTGTGAGCTTCGATCAGGTCGCAGTCCACGCCGTGGCTGCCGGTCGAATAGGCGACTCCCAGATCGTAGTAGGCGCTGACGTCGCCCTGGGCGGCGGCGGCCAGGCAAGTGGCGACCAGCAGGTCTTCACCGCTGGTGTGGGCGACTTCGGCCGAGGCGAAAGCGGCGGCGTGGATCCAGTTGGTGCTCATCGTGTTGACCCCCTATTGAAGCCGAGCGGCAAGCCCGGCTGACGAGCCAACTCTTGCGGATCGTGGTCAACAAAAGGTTAACGGACGGAAAAGTCTTTTTGCGGACAGCCCGATGGCCGGTGAACGCGGTTCGCCTGCGCCCGATCCCTGCCCGCATTCCGCGCCCGCCATTGCCGCTTGTGCAGCCCACTGGCCCCCACTATAGGCGCCGCACACGCCGGCGTCGGTAGCCTACGGGAAAACCCGGGGCAGCGGGGACCTCGCTCGGTTCGGCTGGTGTCTGGTGGAGAGTTTATGGCGACGATTCTCGGCGATGAAATCGATGTGCTTGCCAAGGCGAAGCGGGCGATCGGTGGTGACTATGTGCCCAGCGATGCCGAAGAGTACATGTCCGAACCGCAGCTCGACTATTATCGACGGCTGCTGATGGAATGGAAAAAGCTGATCCTGTCTGCGGCGCAGGATACCCTGCAGCAGCTCCAGGATGGCCCGATCCGCGAGCCGGACCTTAACGACCGCGCCTCCAGCGAAACCGATTGGGGGATCGAACTGCGCACGCGTGATCGCCAGCGCAAGCTGATCGCCAAGATCGAATCGGCGCTGCGCCGCATCGAAGAGGGCGAATATGGCTATTGCGAGGTGACCGGCGAGCCGATCGGGCTGGGTCGCCTCTCGGCCCGCCCGATTGCGACAATGACGGTCGAAGCCCAGGAAGCGCATGAACGGCGTGAGAAAATTTCCCGCGACGATTGATCCGGACGAACCTTTCCTGCCGCGTTAACTGCTTTTTTGCCGTTAGCGTTTAGCTTTCGGCCATGGCGCACCAGTTACATATGACTGGCGGGTCGCACCGGTTAGATTTTCGAGTGGGACAATAGGTACGGCAATGGGCGGAAACGAACATCGTCAGATCGTGCGCGACAGCCTGTTCCTGATGGCTGACCTGCGCATTGACGGGGTGAGCGGGGACCACAAGGTCCGCGTCCGCAACGTCTCGGCCGGCGGCCTGATGGCCGATGGCGGCCCGTTGGTCCAGCGCGGTGCAATGGTCTGGGTCCAGTTGCGCAACATCGGCTGGGTCGAAGGCACGGTGGCCTGGGTTCAGGACAATCGCTGCGGTATTGCCTTCCGCGAAGAGATCGATCCCAAGCTGGCTCGCGCGCCCGTGACCCAGGGTGAAGGCACGCCGCGCTTCGTGCGCCCCCCAGTTGCGGTGAAAGAGCCGAGCACGCTCCGCAAGATCTGATCCGGTTGCCCGCGTGGCGTGATTACGCGCTGTTGGTCTGCCCCATTATCGGTTAGGTGCGGCAGACGATGTCGCCTCCGCCGCTGTCCCGACTTATTGGACTTGCCCTGGCCCTGTTGCTGGCCGGCTGCGACAATGCGTCGGATCGCACTGTCGAGGTGGCGGTGATCGGCGATCCGGGTTCACCCTTCGTCGGCGGCGCCCGCCTGCCACTGGCGGCCCAGCTCGTCCGATCGGCCACGGCCGAGGGCCTGGTCGGTTTCGATGAGCGCGGCCGGGTGATCCCGGCGCTGGCCGACCGCTGGATCGTGACCGAAGATGGCCTGAGCTACATTTTCCGCCTGCGTGACGGGACCTGGCCCGACAAGACCCCGCTGACCGGCGATACGGCCCGCGCCGCCCTGCTGCAGGCGCTTGCCGGGGTGCGCGGCACGGCCCTTGGCGCGGACCTGGGTACAATCGCGGAAGTGCGCGCCATGGCTGGCCGGGTGGTGGAAATCCGCCTGCGCCAGGCCCAGCCCGATTTCCTGCAGCTGCTGGCCCAGCCTGAGCTGGGCCTGCTGCGCAAGGGTCGCGGGGCCGGACCGATGCGCCTGACGCGCGAGCAGGACGCCGCCTTGCTGCGGCCGATCCCGCCCGAGGACCGCGGCCTGCCCCAGATCGAGGACTGGGCGGAACTCAGCCGCAAGCTGCGCCTCGTGGCCTTGAAGGCTCCGCGCGCGATCGAACGGTTCAATGCCGGCGTGGTCGTCGTGGTGCTGGGTGGGCGGCTGGCCGATTTCCCCCGGCTCGACGCCAGCGGCGTGTCGCGCGGGGCGATCCGGCTTGATCCCGTGTCGGGCCTGTTCGGGTTGGCGGTGGTCAATCCTGAAGGCTTTCTGGCCGCACCCGAACGGCGCGAGGCACTGGCCATGGCGATCGACCGCGATGCCCTGGCCGCCGCGCTCAACGTTGGCGGCTGGACCGCGACCACCCGTATCGTCAATCCTGGCGCCGGCGATGACAATGGCACCGTGGGCGAACGCTGGCCCGGCCAGTCGCTGGCCGAGCGCCGCGCCGTGGCGGCTGGCCG
>JBEGOD010000223.1:0-11793 GCA_041182185.1 Pseudomonadota bacterium | reverse complement strand
GGCGATGTCGCCATAGATCCCGGCAGCGGCCAGCACGGCCCAGCGCTGGCGGAAACCCAGCCGCCCCGCCCCGATCCGGGCCGAAGCTTCATAGGCTGTTTCCATCTCGCACATCCGGTGGGCCAGCGCGGCCAGCTGGCGGCGGTAATGCGGCTTCATCTGTTCGCCCGGGGGAATGTCGGCCTCGACCAGCCATTCGAGCGGCAGGTAGCAGCGATCGGCGGCATCGTCCTCGTCCAGGTCGCGAGCGATATTGGCCAGCTGGAAGGCCAGGCCGAGGTCGCAGGCGCGGTCGAGCGTATCCTCGTCATCCGGCGCTACGCCCATCACCACCGCCATCATCACGCCGACTGCACCGGCGACATGGTAGCAGTATTGCAACAGATCAGTTTCGGTTCGGGGGCGCCAGTCGGCGGCATCAAGCGCGAAGCCGGCGATCACGTCATCGGCCATGGCGGTGGTGATCCCGCATTCGCGCGCGACCAGGCCAAAGGCATCGAAGGATGGGTCGCCCGCCGGCTCGCCTGCCAGGGCCTTGGCGGTCAACTCGCGGATCGTCGCCAGGCGGGCCTCGGCCCCGGCCTGTTCGCCCAGGGTGCCGCCGTGGTCCTGGTTGTCGGCCAGGTCATCGCAGCGCCGGCACCAGGCGTAGAGCAGCCAGACCTTTTCGCGCGTCGGGGCATCGAACAGCCGGCTGGCCATGGCGAAGCTCTTCGAGCCGCGCATGATCGATTGGCGGGCGTGGGCAAGGAGCGCGGCGCGGGTCGGCGCCGTGGTCACAAATCGCTCGCCTTCATCGCAAAGATCGGGGTGTGCGGCTCATGCGCGGCCATCCGTGTCAGCAGCAGGTCGAGTTCTGCCTCGGCCATGATGATCCCGGCATGGGCCGGGCGGATGAAGCCGACCGCGACCATGTGATGGTTGAAGGCCAGCAGCTGGTCATAGAAGCCGAAGGCATTGAGCAGGCCGACCGGCTTGGCATGATAACCCAGCTGCGCCCAGGACACCGCCTCCCACAGCTCGTCCATCGTGCCGACCCCGCCCGGGATGGTCAGGAAGCCATCGGACAGGTTGGTGAAGGCCAGCTTGCGCTCGTGCATGCCGGAGACGACCTGCAGCTCGGTGCAGCCGCGGTGGGCCACTTCGGAATTGACCAGGGCTTCGGGGATCACGCCGATCACTTCGCCGCCAGCCGCCAGCGCGGCATCGGCCACGGCGCCCATCAGCCCGAGCTTGCCGCCGCCATAGACGACGCCAATGCCGCGCTCGGCCAGCGTGCGGCCGACCTCGCGGGCGAGAGCGATATAGCGCGGATCTTCCGGGCTGGCTGATCCGCAATAGACGGCAAGGCGCTTCATGGCTTCATCCGGCAAACTGCTTCAAGGACGACATGCTCGAACCGCCCCGGCGCGGTCTGCGTAAATGGCCGGGTGGTCGAATGCGGCACCACTTCCTGGCGCGACCCGTCGCGATTGATCGCAGTGGTCTGGACCTGGCGGTACTGGCGCAGGGCACAGCGGAACTGCATCACCCCTTCGGTCGCGACCTGGCCTGCCTGCGCCCCGAGCGGGCTCAACCGCTCGGGGCGGATCTGCACCTGGCGGATCGGACCTGCGGCCGATGGCAGGTCCTGCACGGTCGTGTCATCGGCATAGTAGCGCGTCTTCCCGGCCGTTTCTGCGATCAGCACCGGCTTGGCGGCCGCCACAGCGCTCCACAGTACGACCGAGATGATCACGGCGCCGCGAGGTGCGAGGCGCTTCACCGCAGGTCCTCCAGCATCAACCTCGCCGTGGCCTTGGCGCTGCCGACCACGCCGGGGATCCCCGCGCCGGGGTGGGTGCCGGCCCCGACCAGGTAGAGGTTCTTGACCTTGTCATCGCGATTGTGGCCGCGGAACCACGCGCTCTGCGTCAGGATCGGTTCAAGGCTGAAGGCGCTGCCAAGATAGGCGTTGAGGTCCAGCGCGAAATCGCGCGGGGCATAGTGGAACTTGGTGACGATCCGGTCGTGGATGTCGGGGATCAGCCGGCGGCCAACCTCGTCGAGGATCCGCTTCTCGATCATCGGGCCAACGGTTTCCCAGTCGATCGGCAGCTTGCCCTGATTGGCGACCGGGATCAGCGCATAGAAGGTGCTTTTGCCCGGCGGCGCGACCGAGGGGTCGGTGATCGATGGGTGGTGCAGATAGATCGAGAAGTCCTGTGGCAGGACCCCATGCTGATAGATATCGTCGAGCAGGCCTTTGTAGCGCGGCCCGAACAGGATCATGTGGTGCGGAATTCCCGGCCAGGTTCCTTCGAGGCCGAAGTGGACCACGAACAGGCTGGGCGAGAAGCGCTTGCGGGCCAGGCTGCGCGCCATCTGCGGCCCGCGCGGGCTTTCGGACAGCAGGTCGCGGTAGGAATGCATGATGTCGGCATTGCTGGCGACGGCATCGAACCGTTCGGACCAGCCGCTCTGGCATTCAACTTCAGTGGCCTTGTTGCCCAGGGTATGGATCTGGACTACCGGATCGTGCAGCCGGACCGTGCCGCCGAGCCGCTCGAAATGCTTGACCATTCCGGCGATCAGCTGGTTGGTTCCGCCCTTCGACCACCACACCCCGCCATCCTTTTCCAGCTTGTGGATCAGGGCGTAGATCGCGCTGGTAGTCATCGGGTTGCCGCCGACCAGCAGCGTGTGGAAGGTCAGCGCCTCGCGCAGTTTCTCGCTCTTGATGAAGCTTGAAACCATCGAATAGACCGAACGCCAGGCCTGGTACTTGGCCAGTGCCGGGGCGGCCTTGATCATGCTGGCGAAGTCCAGGAAGGGCACGTGGCCCAGCTTGACATAGCCTTCCTCGAACACTCCGGCGGCGTATTGCAGGAATTCCTCGTAACCGGGCAGGTCGCCCGGAGCGACGCGGGCAATCTCGCGGGCGAGGCCGGCTTCGTCGTTCGAATAGTCGAAGTTGGTGCCATCGGGCCAGTTGAGCCGGTAGAACGGCATGACCGGCATCAGCGTCACGTCCTCGGCCATGTCGTGCCCGGTCAGGGCCCACAGTTCCTGCAGGCACGGCGGGTCGGTGACCACGGTCGGTCCGGCATCGAAAGTGAAGCCGTCCTTCTCCCAGAAATAGCCGCGCCCGCCCGGCTTGTCGCGCGCTTCGACCACCACGGTCTCGATCCCGGCCGATTGCAGCCGGATGGCAAGGGCCAGGCCGCCGAAGCCGGCGCCGACCACGCAGGCGCGCTTGCCAGTGGGCACGGGGAGAGTGGGAACGGCGGGAACTACAGCTGTCATCGTCATGCTCTTTCGGCCATCGGCGCGCCGGACGCAAGCAAAGCGCGCATCGCCCCCAGGACCGGCACGGGGGGCTTGCCCACCAGCACCCGGGCCTTGTCAGCCAGGCTGGAACGGGCGGCATAGAACCGCTCGACCGTCGGTTCGGGCAGGCGGTAGAACCGTTCGAAGATGCGATAGCGCTGGTCGGGATCGCCGGCAGAGAACAGCATTGCACCCAGCCGGCGATAGAACCTGGTCCGGGCCCAGTGGCGTGCAGCTTCACCCTCCAGCACGGCGGCCAGCTGCTCGCCTGGCAGGTCGGCCTCGCGCGCGATCAGCTGCGCCGTGGCGACTGCCTGGGGCAGGGTATAGCTGGTCAACGGGTGCACGAACCCGGCCCGCGCCCCGGCCCGCGCCACCCCGTGGACCCGCAGGCTTTCCTGCCAGGCCGAGAAGCGCCCGCCGGTCACCACCGGCAGGACGCCAGTCTCGTGATCCAGCAGCTCGCCCTGCCAGCCGTGCCGCGCGCAATAGGCATCGATCCGGCTCGACAGGACACGGCGATCGAGCACCGGGCTATCCGCGTAATAGGTGTCCTCCACGAACAACTCGTCATGGGCCAGCGGCAGGACATAGACGAAGCGATAGGCGCCGTGCTGGGTGACGCAGGCGTCCATGATCACCGGACGGGTCAACCCATGCGGCCGATCGGTGCGCAGGTGACGACCCATGAAGACCTGCCAGCCGCCGGCAAGATAGTGGGTTGGCTCAAAGCCGCGGCAGTCGATCACGGTGCGCGCCGCAATGCGTTCGCCGCTCTTCAGGACCAGGCCATCCGCGCCGACCATCGACACGGCGGCATTGCAGCGGATGCTGCCCGGGGCCAGCTCGCGCGCCAGGGCGGCGGCAAAGTCGGCCGAGGCGAGCGAGCGGTAAGGGGTGGTCAGGCTGCGGGCATGGGCCTGGAAGGCCACGTCATAGCCATCCTCCCAGCGCGTTGTACGCATGGTGGAGAGCAGGCTGGCGGCCCGCTCATCAAGATCGCTGGCAAACCACGACCAGCGGTGATTGCCGCCCGCCACCTCGCCTGCTTCCAGCAGCACGACATCGAGCTCGGGCCGCGCGCGGCGCAGTGCGAGTGCGATCAGCCCGCCGGAGAGGCCCCCTCCGGCTATGGCGATATCGTGGCGGCGACCAGTCATTGGCCGCGCTTGTAACGGCGCGGCCCGGGCGTGCAACTGGGCTTTAGGCGTGCTTGGTGCCGACCGCGCGTTCCAGCGCCTCGACGATCAGCTGCTTGGCCTTGTCGACATTGCCCCAGCCCTTGATCTTGACCCACTTGCCGGGTTCCAGATCCTTGTAATGCTGGAAGAAGTGCTCGATCTGCTGGGTCACGATCGGCGGCAGGTCATCATGGCCGGCCACTTCGCGGTAATAGGGGAAGGTCGAATCGAGCGGCACGCAGACCAGCTTTTCATCGCCGCCCTTGTCGTCCTCCATCAGCAGCACCCCGACCGGGCGCACCTTGATCACCGCGCCGGCCAGGATCGGCGAGCGGGCGATGACCAACGCGTCGAGCGGATCGCCGTCCTCACCCAGGGTATGGGGGACGAAGCCGTAATTGGCCGGATAGCGCATCGGCGTGTGCAGGATCCGGTCGACAAACAGCGCGCCGCTGGCCTTGTCGAATTCGTACTTCACGGGTTCGCCGCCGATCGGCACCTCGATCAGCACGTTGATTTCATGGGGCGGATTGTCGCCGGCGGGGATGAGGTCAATACGCATGGCCGGGCCCTTAGCCGCGCCGATGTTGCACTGCAACAGGGCTGAGCGCCGGAGCGCGCGGAAAATCAGCCCAACGCGTTGATGGTGAAAGCGATCACGCCGATGTTGAACACAAATGAGGCCAGGCTCTGCACCAGCACCAGCCGACGGACCGAAGGCGCAGTGACCTGCACATCGGAGGTCTGGAAGGTCATCCCCAGGGTGAAGGCGAAATAGGCAAAGTCACTGTAGTCGGGGCTGCGCGTACCGGGAAATTCGATCCCGCCGCGGTGGTCGCCGTCCGCGCCGCTGCCGAAGTAGAAGCTGTGGGCATAGTGCAGGGCATAGACCGAATTGGCGAAGAGCCAGGCCAGCACCAGGGTGACCAGCAACTTGCCCATCGCCAGCTTGTCTCCACCGCGCGCCGCCGCCAGTTCGCCAGAAATTGACGCCATCACCACCAGTGCAAGCAGGGTGGAAACAACCACGATCAGCGTGCGGTTGGCATCGTTCGCGTCGGCATGGCGGCGCATCTCGGCCACAGGGAAGTGGCGCAGCAGCGGCAGCAGCGAAAGCAGGAACAGCGCTGCGGCGAAATCGAAACCCATGGCCAGGGCATCCTGCCAGGGCGCGGCCGGGTCGAGCCAGCGCCATAGTGCCGCGCCCATTGGCAGCAGCACGGCGAAGGCGATGAAGCGGGGCGGAGCCAGCCGGTTACCGAGGGTCGCGACCGGCTCTGCCATCCTACTACTTGCCCTTTGTCTTGGCCGGGGCCTTCGCCTGCGGCCGCTTGGGGGTCAGCAGCAGGTCCAGTCCGGTCGGCGCGGTGCCGGGAGCGGCGCGTTCCAGCCAGGGCCAGCGCAGGCCGCCCTGGTAGTCGACCTTGTAGGTGATGAAGCGGTCATCGCGCTTGGTCAACAGGTCCAGCGGCGCGCCGGTCTTGGCGGCGGTGATCGCGGCCTTGAGCTCGTCCTGGGTATAGCCGATTCCGTTGACCGCCAGCACCGTTGCGCCAGACACGATGCCCGCCTTGAAGGCCGCCCCGCCCCACTGGGTCGCGGTGACCTTGGCGTCCTTGTCGATCACCAGTCCGATCGAATGGGTCAGGTTGAGCGACTTGGTATCGGCCATCGCGGCCTTGAAGAAGGGATTGGGCGCTTCCTTCCAGACCAGCTTGTAACCGCCCAGTTCGATCCCCCCCAGCGGCGCGGGCTGGCCGGGGGTGTTGATCCGCTGGTCGATCAGCCTGGCCCAGTCATAGGGGTAGACCTGGTTCAGCTTGGTCACGATCTCGGCGTTCTCGAACGTCAGCTGGCCGTAATCGCCGTCGCGCATCCCGAAGAACAGCTTGGCGAAATCGTCGATCGACTTCTTGCCGCCGGTGCCCTGGCGAATGATCTGGTCGATCTCCAGCCAGATCAGCGCGCCTTCGGTGTAATAGTCCTCGCTGCGCGACAGGCTTGCGAACGGCTTGGGCTTGCGTGCGGCAAAGACCGGATCGCTGCCGGTATCCTCGACCGAGCGCCAGCGGCGGCCGGGCTGCTCGGCAAAGTTGCCGGCCCAGGTCGCCAGCATGCCCAGCACCACGTCCTTGCCCTGCAAGCCGGACCGCGCGGCGAGGACCGTGCCCCAGAACTGATCCTGGCCTTCATAGGTCCACAAGAGGTCGCCCTGCATCGGCTGGCGATAGTCCGGGGTCCAGAGACGGGCCGGGCGGCGGAACTTGCCCGACCAGGAATGGGCATATTCGTGCGGCAGCAGACTGCGGCCGAACTCGTACTTGTCCCACTCGGTAAAGGCTCCGGGCGCCAGTCGATTCTCGCTCGAGCGGTGATGCTCCAGCCCGATCCCACCCATCCGGTCAGTCAGGGCGAGCAGGAATTCATAGCGGTCGAAATGGTTGGCGCCAAAGGCCAGTCGCGCCTCGGTGACCAGATTGCGGTGCAGTTCGACCTGCTCGGGCTTGGCGGCGAGCTGCTCGGCCTTGTCGGCCACGACATTGAGCGTGACGTTCTGGCCCAGATCCCACTTGGCGAAATGCCTGCCGGCAAACAGCGGCGAATCGACCAGCACTTCATAGCTGTGCTCACCCCAGGACCAGCGATTGCCTTCGCGCTTAAGCCCGTCGAGCGCGCCGGCGACGGTCCAGCCGGCCGGCACGGTCACGCTCGGCCGGACCTTGATCTGGCGGACATAGTGACCAGCGGGATAGAGGCTCATCTTCTCCCACTGCAGGTTGAGCATTTCCTGCGTCATCGTGATCCGGCCCTCGCTCGATTGCAGCGGGCTGGTGTGGATGAACCTGGCGGTGACGGCGGTGGTCCCGGCCGGCAGATCGACATGGAAGGCGTTGACCTCAACCGGATCGCGCTTCCAGCGCAGCACCTGGCCGCCGGCGGTGAAGGTCACGTCGACCAGCTCGGCCAGCGGTCCGCGCGGACCGTGGTTGCCGGGCAGCCACTGCGGGAACAGCAGGGTCAGGCGGCTCGTGCCGGGGGCGACGGGCACGGTCTGGGTGATGCGGTAGACCCCGCGCAGGGTGTCGGTGGCGTCGATGTCGAGCACCATTGTCCCGCCCGGATAGGGCACGTCGGTAGCATCGGGCACTTGGCTCGACAGTGGCACCGCGGTTGGGGCCGAAAGGGTGGCGGACAGGGCCGGGGCGGCCAGTGCAAGCCCCAGCGTAGCGAGTAGGGGAAGGGTGCGACGCTTCATGGGCGGCGTCCTTGGCGGGACTCGCGCGCGAGGGCAATCCTACGCCACGGCTTTTCGACGAAGCGCAAACCGAGTAGGGGCCAGCGCCATGAGCACTCCACAGGCAATTCGCGGGACCCAGGACATCTTCGGCGCAGAGGCCGAGGCGTTCGCCCACGTGGTCGAAACCTTTGAGCGGATCCGCAAGCTCTACCGCTTCCGCCGGGTCGAAATGCCGGTGTTCGAGAAGACCGAGGTGTTCAGCCGCTCGATCGGTGAGACCACCGATGTCGTCTCCAAGGAAATGTACTCGTTTGAGGACCGTGGCGGGGATTCGCTGACCCTGCGGCCGGAATTCACCGCCGGCATCTGCCGCGCTTACCTGACCAACGGCTGGCAGCAGTATGCTCCGGTCAAGTTGGCCACCCATGGCCCCCTGTTCCGCTATGAGCGCCCGCAACAGGGCCGCTACCGCCAGTTCCACCAGCTCGATGCCGAGATCATCGGCGCTGGCGAACCGCAAGCCGATGTCGAGCTGCTGGTCATGGCCGACCAGCTCCTCAAGGAACTCGGCATTTCGGACGGCGTTACCCTGATGCTCAACACCCTGGGTGACGGGGCCAGCCGCGAGGCCTGGCGCGCCGCGCTGGTCGACTACTTCCGGGCCGTGAAGGGCGAGCTATCCGAAGATTCGCAGGACCGGCTGGAACGCAACCCGCTGCGCATCCTCGACAGCAAGGACCCGCGCGACAAGGTGTTCACCGAAGCCGCGCCCAAGATCGACGATTTTCTCTCCGCCGAGGCGCAGGACTTCTTCGCCAAGGTCACCAGTGGGCTGGACGCCGCCGGCGTTGCCTGGACCCGCGCCCCGGCGCTCGTCCGCGGCCTCGACTATTACCGCCACACCGCGTTCGAATTCGTCACCGACCGGCTCGGCGCGCAGGGCACCGTGCTGGGCGGCGGGCGCTATGACGGGCTGATGGAAAGCCTGGGCGGCGCGCATACCCCGGCGGTTGGCTGGGCGGCGGGAGTTGAGCGGCTGGCGATGCTGGTGGCCGATGCCGGACAGGTCGCGGCCGATCTGCAAGACGTGATCCTGGCGATTGAGGACGATGCTGCCATTGGTTTCGGGATCGGCGCGCTGAAGGCGCTCCGCAGCGCGGGCCTTTCGGCTGACATGATTGCCACGGGTTCGCCGCGCAAGCGCTTCGACAAGGCTTCAAAGCTGCCGTCGCGGGTGCTGGTCGGGGTGTCGCTGCGCGATGGCAAGATTGCCTGCAACGCTCGCTCGGCTGATCATGCCGAGGTGTTGGCGCGGGTTAACGTGGTGCTGGAAGCACTAACCGCCTGATGTCCGTCCCAGACGCCCGGCTCCGTCAAATCTCCGCCCGCTTCGCCGAACTCGAGGCGCGGCTCGCGTCTGGCCAGCTTGAGGGCAAGGACTTTGTCGCCGCCAGTCGCGACTTTTCGGAGCTGGAACCGGTCGCGCGGCTGGCTGAAGAAGTCATGGCGATGCGGGCTGAGCTTGCCAGCCTGGCCGAGCTCGACGATCCCGAAATGCGCGAGCTGGCCGAGGAAGAGATTGCGCGGCTGAAGGAAGTGCTGCCCGGGGCCGAACACGAGCTGGAGATTGCCATGCTGCCGCGCGACTCTGCCGACAGCCGGTCGGCCATGCTCGAAATTCGCGCCGGCACGGGCGGCGATGAGGCGGCGCTGTTCGCGGGCGACCTCTACCGGATGTACGAACGCTATGCCGCCGAGCAGGGCTGGCGGATCGAGCCGGTCAGCATGAGCGCGTCCGAGGTTGGCGGCTGCAAGGAAGTGGTCGCGCAGATTACCGGCAATGGCGTGTTCGCCAAGCTCAAGTTCGAAAGCGGCGTCCACCGTGTCCAACGCGTGCCCGTCACCGAAAGCGGCGGGCGGATCCATACCTCTGCCGCCACCGTGGCCGTGCTGCCCGAGCCCGACGAGGTCGACGTGCAGATCGAGGACAAGGACCTCAAGATCGATGTCTACCGCGCGTCGGGTGCGGGCGGGCAGCACGTCAACACCACCGATTCCGCCGTGCGCATCACCCACCTGCCAACCAATACGGTGGTGACCTGCCAGGATGGCCGCAGCCAGCACAAGAACAAGGAAAAGGCGATGCAGGTGCTGCGCGTCCGCCTGTTCGAGGCGCAGCGCGAAGCCGTGCACGATGAGGAAGCCGCCGCGCGCAAGGCGATGGTCGGCTCGGGCGATCGGTCCGAGCGGATCCGCACCTACAACTTCCCGCAAGGCCGGGTGACCGACCACCGCATCAACCTGACCCTGCACCGCCTGCCCGAGATCCTTGAGGGGCCGGGCCTGGGCGAACTGATCGATGCGCTGATCGCGGAAGACCAGGCCAAGCGCCTCGCGGCGCTCGGGGAATGATGCCGGCGGACGGCCGCACCGTCGCCGAGGCGATCCGCGCGGCGACCGAACTGCTGGGCGCCCGCACCGATGGCGCGCGGCTCGATGCCGAACTGCTGATGGCCGAGGCCTTGGGTGTCCGCCGCTCGGACCTGTTCCTGCGGCACATGCGCGACCCCGAGCCGGCCGCCTTTGCCGAGCTGGTCGGGCGCCGCGCCGCGCACGAGCCGGTCGCCTATATTCGCGGCTACCAGGAATTCTTCGGCCTGCCCTTCATCGTTTCGCCCGACGTGCTGATCCCGCGCGGGGACAGCGAGACGCTGGTCGAGGCGGCGCTGACCGCGCGGCCCGATGCCGCCCGCGTGCTCGATTGCGGGACCGGCTCGGGCGCGCTGCTGCTGGCGGTCCTGCACGAGCTGCAGCAGGCGACCGGGATCGGCATCGACCGCTCGGAAGCGGCTTTGGCGGTTGCCGCTGCCAATGCCACCCGGCTGGGACTGGGTGAGCGGGCCAGCATGATTCGGGCCGACTGGCATGAGCCGGGCTGGCATGCTCCGCTTGGCGCGCCGTATGACCTGGTCCTGGCCAACCCGCCCTATGTCGAGGCCGATGCGCCGCTCGATCCGACGGTCCGCGATCATGAGCCGGCCTGCGCGCTGTTCGCGGGGCCGGAAGGGCTCGACGACTACCTGGTGCTGGTACCGCAATTGCCTGAGCTGCTGGCCGATCAGGGCGTCGCCCTGGTCGAGATCGGTCATACCCAGGCCGAGGCCGTGACCGCGATTGGCGCGGCCGCCGGACTGGCCGCCTCGCTCCACCATGATCTGGCCGGCCGTCCGCGGGTGCTGGAATTCAAGAAAGCTCTTGGCATTGATGCTGCGAGCGCCTAAGCCTCGTTCCAGGCCGAGGCTGGTACGCGAATAGGCGTCCCCACGGCCCACTCCAGCATTTGCAAAGATCCTGGCCCTGACCGGCCGGTTTGACCAGCAGATGTCGGGACCCCGGCGCGCGATGGTTGCCACGGGGATGTATGGGTCGCGCGGCCCCGCAGCCGCTGAAACAGGGAACTGAAACCCTTGAACAACAATAATCGTGGTAACAGCAACAATCGTCGGCGTGGCCGTGGCAATCGCCCAGGTGGCGGCGGTGGCGGTGGCGGCCAGCAACTCAACCGGATCGACAGCCGCGCCCGGGGCAATGCCCCGCAGCTGCTCGAAAAGTATCGCAAGCTGGCCCAGGACGCGCACCTCAACGGCGATCGCGTTACTGCCGAGTACTATCTGCAGTTTGCAGACCACTATTTTCGCGTGATCGCGGATCAGCGCCAGCGCCAGGAAGACCAGCGCCGCCCGCGTGACGAACGCTGGCAGGAAGGCGCCGACGGCGAGCGCGGGGATGGCGATGACGGCAACGACTTCAGCGCCGACAGTGATTTCCCGAGCTTCGACCAGCCGGTCTATACCCGGCGCGAGCGTGAGGATCGCCCCCGCCGCGAGGAGCGTGAGGAAGAAGCGCCCCGCAGCGACGAGGATGGCGGGGAAGAGCGTTCGCGCGAAAACCCCTATGAGCCACCCGAAAACCCGTTCGTGCGGGCTCCGCGTGAGGACCGGGCTCCGCGTGAAGAGCGGGCTCCGCGTGAAGAGCGGGCTCCGCGTGAAGAGCGTGCAACCCGGG
>JBEGOD010000222.1:0-39107 GCA_041182185.1 Pseudomonadota bacterium | reverse complement strand
AGGTGGACCTGGGGGCGGCGGCCTGCCATCGAACCTCAACGATTTGCTGAAGAAAAAGTAATTCCGAATTCTAATCTTATTTGTTTGAAAGGTAGTTCAAATGTCTGTTTCCCTTCGTCTTTCGCGTGGTGGTTCGAAGAAGCGCCCCTATTACAAGATCGTCGTCGCCAACAGCCGCGCCCCGCGTGACGGCAAGTTCCTCGAGCAGGTCGGCACCTACAACCCGCTGCTCGCCAAGGACGATGAGAACCGCGTCCGCCTGACCGAAGACCGCGTTCGCTACTGGATCAGCGTCGGCGCCCAGCCGACCGATCGCGTCGCCCGCCTGCTCGACAAGGCCGGCATCAAGGAACGCGCCGCTACCGTAAACCCGAACAAGGGCGAGCCGGGCAAGAAGGCCAAGGACCGCGCCGAGGAAAAGGCCGAAAAGGTCCGCGAAGCTGAAGAAGCCGCTGCCGCCGCTGCCGCCGCTCCGGTGGTTGAAGAAGTGGCCGAAGAAGCTGCTCCTGAAGCCCCTGCCGCTGAAGAAGCTGCGGCCGAAGCGCCTGCGGCTGAAGAAGCCGCTGCCGAAGCGCCCGCCGCTGAAGCAGCTGCTGCCGAGGAAGCTCCGGCTGCCGAAGCCAGCGAAGAACAGGCCGAAGGCTAAGCCGCCTTGGCCAGCGACAAGCCTGTCACTCTCGCCGCCATTGCCGGCGCGCACGGGGTGACGGGCGATGTCCGCCTCAAGCTGTTCAGTGAAGGCGTGGAATCGCTCCAGCGGTTCCGCGCCTTCAACGATTCAGCCTTGACCCTCACCAAGTTGCGCGATGACGGCAAGGGCGGGGCAATCGCCCGCTTTGCCGAAGTGGCCGACCGCAACGCCGCCGAGGCGCTGCGCGGCACTACCCTGACCGTCCCCCGTTCGGCCTTGCCGCCGCTCGAAAAGGGCGAATATTACCACGCCGACCTGCTGGGCCTGCCCGCCGTCTCGACCGATGGCGCGGACCTGGGCGAAGTGATCGCGATCGAGAACTTCGGCGCAGGCGACGTGATCGAAATCAGGCGCCCGTCCGTCGATGGCAAACCCGGCAAACGCTTCATGGTGCCGATGCGGGTTGAGGCAGTGCCCGAATGGGATGCGGACCGGATTGTTATCACCGCGCAATTTGCCGAAGCGGATTAGGCTGTTAAGTTGAGGTCATGGGAATTGTCCTCGGCCTGATCGTCTTTGTGCTCCTGCCCGCTGCGCTATCCTGGGGTATCTGCAGCGGGATGCGGGTCTTGAGCCCGGTCAGCAGTCGTCGGCGCCGGGTTGCGATTGGCGCTGCTTTCGCGGGTTTCCTGCCGATCCTCGTTCCACTGCTGTCAGTGCTCGACGTGGAATTTCCGGAAGGGCTGATCGCAATCGTGGCCATCCTGCTTGCCGGGGTGCTGATGGCGTTGCTGATCGGCCTGCCAGTCGCAATCCGCGCAACCCGGAACGATTTCCCCGCCTAGCGCGGCTTACCGGCCAGCTTTTCCAGTTCTTTTGCAAATTGCTGCAATTCGAAGTTCTGCGGATCATCGTGGGCATCGGGAATGCCAGCATCGACCGTGTTGTGCTGCGCCGGGATCAGCCATAGTCCGGCCCGTGCACTGGCATAGACATAGAGCGCGGCGAGCATCCGGTATTGCTCCCGCGTGAAGCCAGGCTTGGGGCCGTGAGTTTGGCCCCGACCGGTCGCGCTGGGCAGGAAGCGACGCGGCTGGACCGTTTCGATATGTACCATCCGCCCGCGCGCCCGTGGGCCGACCACCCGGCTTTCCAGCTTGGTCGCGCGCCAGCCTTCCTGGAAATCGTGCCCGGCCCAGATCTGCCCGACCCGGTTGAGGAAGATATGCGCCACCGGTTCGCGCGCGAAAGTGCCGTTCATGTAAGGCGTAAAATCGTTGACCTTGAGGTCCTGGTTGAGCCGCCTGGGGAAGGGCTCGTTCTCGTAGAACGGGGTCGAGGTGTCGTGGATCACGAAATAGAGTGCTGGCAGCCCCTCCTTGGTGCGGGATAGCGGGGTATCGGCCCACTGCGCGGCGAAAGTGCGATAGGGTTCGGGGAAGGCGGCCAGCGCGGCGGCCTTCTGCGTTGCGCTGGGGCCATCCTCGCGCTCCATCAGGCTCCGGATCACCTTGGGCAGCCGCTGCGGCTTGCGCACTGCCAGCAGCTCGATCTTGCGCAGCAGGCAGCTCGCCTGCTCGGTCCGGCTACCGGCAAAGGTCAGCGTCTCGCGGCTGAATTTGCACTCGCCAATCTCCTCGGCCTGGGCGGGGGCGGCAAGCAGGAGCAGGGTGAGGAGCGCCAGGGGTTTCATTTCCCCACTGTTCCCCGGCAGACCGGCACAGGCAAGAGACCATTTGCGCGCGGGGCGGCGATCTGGGAGAGGGCGCGGCCATGACCTTCGCCGCCACCGTCCTCACGCTTTACCCGGAGATGTTCCCCGGGCCGCTTGGCGTCAGCCTGGCCGGCCGTGCGCGCGAGGAGGGCAAGTGGCAGCTTGAGACAGTGCAGATCCGCGATTTCGCGATCGACAAGCACCGGACCGTCGATGACACGCCAGCCGGCGGCGGGGCGGGAATGGTCCTGCGCGCCGATGTACTGGCGGCTGCGATTGATCATGCCCGCGCTGCCCATCCGGACGCCCCGGTCATTGCGATGACCCCGCGGGGCAAGCCGCTGACCCAGGCGCGGGTGCGCGAACTGGCGGCGGGGCCGGGGGTGACGGTGCTATGCGGCCGGTTCGAGGGATTTGACGAGCGGATCTTTGCTGGCCGGCAGGTTGAGGAAGTGTCGGTTGGCGACATCGTGCTCTCGGGCGGAGAGCCGGCGGCGCTGATGCTGCTCGACGCTTGCATTCGCCTGCTTCCCGGCGTAATGGGCGCCCCTTCCAGTGGGTCCGAAGAGTCGTTTGAAAACGGTTTGTTGGAATATCCCCACTATACCCGACCCGCTGAGTGGGAAGGGCGCACGATCCCTGAAGTGCTGCGATCGGGGGATCATGCGAAGATCGCGGCGTGGCGAAAGTCACAGTCCGAGATCGATACACGGTTACGCAGGCCGGATCTTTGGGAGCGTCATGAGGGCGCTCGGGTCTTGCCTGCCTCTGGCGCGCGGCGTGAAAAGAAGGACTGAGGATCATGAATCTGATCCAGCAGATCGAGGCCGAGGAAATTGCGAAGGCAACTTCTGGGGCCGGCAAGGAAATTCCGGAGTTTCGCCCCGGTGACACCGTCCGCGTCGGCGTGAAGGTGATCGAAGGCGAACGCAGCCGTGTGCAGGCCTTTGAAGGCGTGTGCATCGCCCGCGCCAACAAGGGCATCGGCAGCAACTTCACCGTTCGCAAGATGAGCTTCGGCGAAGGCGTGGAGCGCGTATTTCCGCTCTACTCGCCCAACATCGACAGCATCACCGTGGTCCGCAAGGGCGTGGTGCGTCGTGCCAAGCTCTATTACCTGCGTGGTCGCACCGGCAAGCGCGCTCGCATCGCCGAGCGCCGCGACGTGCGTAACGACGCGTAAGAAGCGTTCGCGAGCCTGGCCTCTGGCGCCAGCCGCAAAGCTGTTTAGAGAGGGGCGTCCCGGCTGGCCGGGGCGCCTTTTTCGTTGCGTGAGTACCGATGCCCGTCATTTCCCGCTTGCTAGCCGCCTGTGCGCTCGCCGCGCTAGCTCCAGCGACCCCGCTTCGTGCCCAGACTGCCCCGGAGAGCCCTGTGCCCGCAGCCCAGCCGCTGACCATCGAACGCGTCTTTGCCAGCCCCAGCCTGAACGGCGCCGTGCCGCGCGGGGTAAAGCTTTCGCCCGATGGCCGCTACCTGACCCTGCTGCGGAACCGCACGGCGGACCGGGAGCGCTATGACCTGTGGGGCTTTGACCGCACCACCGAACAGTGGACCATGCTGGTCGATTCGCTGAAGCTCGGCAGCGGCAAGGAATTGTCCGAGGCCGAGAAGATGCAGCGCGAGCGGCTGCGGATCGGCGATCTCAAGGGCATCGTGACCTATGAATGGGCCGCCGATAGCAAAGCGATCCTGGTGCCGCTGGATGGCGACCTTTACCTGGCCGGGCTTGATGGGTCGGTCCAGCGCCTGTCCGACACGTCCGAAGATGAACTCAACCCGGCGCTCAGCCCGAAGGGGGCTTATGTCTCCTTTGTGCGCGGGCGGCGGCTATGGACCGGCAAGGTGGGCGGTGCCGCCCAGCCGGTGACGCCGGAAGAGCCGTCCGAAACCGTCTCCTGGGGCGAGGCCGAATTCGTCGCGCAGGAAGAGATGGCGCGCCACACCGGTTACTGGTGGGCGCCCGATGACAGCCGCATTGCCGTTCAGCGGTTCGATGAGGCGCCGGTCGCCGTGGTCACCCGCGCCGCGATCGGGGCAGAGGGGACCAAGACCTATGCCCAGCGCTATCCGCTGGCGGGTACGCCCAATGCGCTGGTCTCGCTCTACGTGCAGAAGCCCGATGGCAGCGAGCGGGTCGAGGTTGACCTGGGGGCAGACCACGACATCTACCTCGCCCGGGTCGACTGGGCGCCTGATGGCAAGACGCTTTATGTCCAGCGACAGGATCGCGGGCAGACCCGGCTTGATATGCTCGCCGTCGATCCCGCCACCGGCAAGAGCTGGGTGCTGTTCACCGAAACGGCGGCCAAGGGCCACTGGATCGACCTTTCCAACAGCTACCGTTTCCTCAAGGACGGCAGCCTGGTCTGGTGGTCGCAGCGCGATGGCTTTGGCCACCTGTGGCACTTCAACCAGGGCAAGTGGCAGCAACTGACCAAGGGCGACTGGGTCGTGACCGCGCTGGCCGGGGTCGACCAGGCCAGCGGCAAGGTGTTCTTCACGGGAACAAAGGACGATCCGCTGGCGCACCAGGTCTATGCGCTGGAATTAGGCAGCCCGGGCAAGGTGACCCGCCTGACCCACACGGGCTTTCACAACAGCGCCAGCATGGACAAGTCGGGCAAGTCGCTGCTGATCTCGCGCTCATCAGTGAACCAGCCGCCGCAGGTTTACCTGGCCGATCAGAGCGGCAAGCGGATCGCCTGGGTCGAGGAGAACAAGCTCGACGCCAAGCATTCCTACGCGCCCTTCCTCGGCAGCCACCGCCCGACCGAATTCGGCACGATCAAGGCTGCCGACGGGACGGTGCTGCACTGGAACATGATTACCCCGCCGCTTCAGCCGGGCCGGCGCTATCCGGTGTTCTTCTCGCACTATGGCGGACCCAGCAACCAGCAGGTGCTGCGCGACTGGATGAGTCCGTTGGCCCAGGCGGTAGTCGACAAGGGCTATATCTGGTTCGAGATCGACAATCGCGGCTCGGACAATCGCGGCGTGGACTTCTCGAAGCAGATCTACCGCGCCATGGGCGCAGTCGAGGTGGCTGATCAGCTGGCCGGGGCGCAATATCTCAAGACCCTGCCCTTCGTCGCGGGGGACAAGATCGCGACCTATGGCTGGTCCTATGGCGGCTATATGACGCTGAAGATGCTCCAGGCCAATCCGGGGGTCTATGCCGCCGGGATCGCCGGGGCGCCGGTGACCAAGTGGGAGCTTTACGATACCCATTACACCGAACGCTACATGGGCGATCCCACGGCCGATGCGGCGGCCTATGCCCAGGCCAATGCCATGGCTGACGCCGCGAAGATCAAGGATCCGCTGCTGCTGGTCCACGGCATGGCCGATGACAACGTAGTGTTCGAACATTCATCCGCCCTGATCGCGCGGATGCAGGGAGAGGCAGTGCCGTTCGAGATGATGCTCTATCCGGGATATACGCACCGTGTCGGCGGGCCGAAGGTCGGCACGCACCTGTGGGAATCGATCTTTGCCTTCCTCGAGCGGCACGGAGTGAAGCCATGACTTTCGGGATCGGGCCAACAGGCTCACCGGCCCAGGTTGCGGCGTTGCAAACGCAGCTGGCCGCCAACCCATCAGACCGGATCGCCCGCCACAACCTGGCCGTTGAGCTGCGCAAGTGCGGGCGGCTGGATGAGGCACTGGCCCAGATCGAGCGGGCCTGGAACGAAGGGCTGAAGCTGGCCGAAACGGCGACTATGCGTGGCCACCTGCTGGCCGATGCCGGCCGCTTTGAAGAAGCACTGGCCGCCTACCGCGAGGCGGTGCGGGTCAAGCCCGAACTGGTCGAGGCCCATGCCACCATGGCCAGCCTGCTGCCCCAGCTGGGGCGCGGGAGCGAGGCGCTCGACAGCCTGCGCGAAGCGCTGCTGCGCGCGCCCCAGACCGGCGCCCTGTGGGTTGAGGCAATGGCGATTGCCCGCGGCCACCAGCTCTGGGATCAGCTGCTTGAGCTGACCGCACAGGCGGAAGCCCGCTTCGGCTATGACACGATGATCACCGCCTTTGCCGCCAATGCGCTTTCGGCGCTGGGCCGCGATGACGAGGCGCTGGCGCGGATGGACGGCGCGCTGGAGCTTGAGCCGACCTATCCGCCCGGTCACACGATCCGCGCCCATATCCTGCTGCGCAAGGGCGTTCCTGCCGGGGCGGCAGCGGCGGCTGAACAGGCCGCACGGCTGCTTCCTCGGGACCAGTCGAGCTGGGCACTGCTCGGCGTGGCCTGGCGGCTGCTGGATGACGAGCGCGAGCACTGGCTGTGCGATTATGACAACCTGGTCATGCCAATCGACCTCGGGCTAGATCCGCGACTGCTGGCAGTGCTGGAGGAACGGCACCAGCTTGCCGCGCACCCGGCGGACCAGTCACTGCGCGGCGGAACCCAGACGCGCGGCAACCTGTTCGAGGCCGACGATCCGGTGATTGGCGGGCTGGCCCGCGCCACCAAGGCCGCGATCGAGCAGCGGCTGGCGGCCTTGCGGCACGATCCAACGCATCCCTTCCTGGGGCGGATCACCGGTTCGGTCAGTTTTCCGACCTCTTGGTCAGTGCGGCTGGCCTCTTCCGGCTATCACATCAGCCACATTCACCCAGCTGGGTGGCTCAGCAGCGCCTACTACGTCAGCCTGCCGCCAGAGGTGGCCGCTGGCGCAGGGCAGGGCGCGCTGGCCTTTGGCGTGCCGGATGCAGCGCTGGGACTGGACCTGGCCCCGCGCCGCGTGGTGCAGCCGCAGGAAGGGCACCTCGTGCTGTTCCCCTCCTACCTCTGGCACGGCACCACGCCGTTCGAGAGCGCTGCACCGCGCGTGACGGTCGCCTTCGATTCGCTGCCGGTGGACAACAGCGGCCAGCAGGGCTAGCCGCAGCCTCGCTTCGCGAGATTTTTGCGCTGCACAGGAGATTGGCATGGGTTACCGGGTGGTGGTTGTCGGCGCGACGGGCAATGTCGGGCGCGAGATGCTCAATGTTCTGGCCGAACGCGAATTCCCGATCGACGAGCTGGCAGCGGTTGCCTCGTCGCGCTCGACCGGGGACGAGATCGAATTCGGCGAGACCGGGCGGATGCTCAAGGTCAAGAATATCGAGCACTTCGATTTCGCCGGTTGGGACATCGCGCTGTTCTCCGCCGGGTCGGACGTGGCGAAGACCTATGCGCCCAAGGCTGCTGCGGCAGGCTGCGTGGTGATCGACAACAGCTCGTACTACCGGATGGACCCGGACGTGCCGCTGATCGTGCCGGAAGTGAACCCGGATGCGATCGACGGCTACAAGGCCCGGATGATCATCGCCAACCCCAACTGCTCTACCGCGCAGCTGGTCGTCGTGTTGAAGCCGCTGCACGATGTCGCCCGGATCAAGCGCGTGGTCGTGGCGACCTATCAGTCGGTCTCGGGCGCGGGCAAGCAGGGCATGGACGAATTGTTCGAGCAGAGCCGCAACATTTTCGTGGGTGACAGCAGCGAGCCGGTGAAGTTCACCAAGCAGATCGCCTTTAACGTCATCCCCCACATCGACAGCTTCCTGGATGACGGTTCGACCAAGGAAGAATGGAAGATGGTGGTTGAGACCAAGAAGATCCTCGATCCCAAGATCAAGGTCACCGCAACCTGCGTGCGCGTGCCGGTTTTCGTCGGCCACTCCGAAGCGGTCAACCTGGAATTCGAGGATGAGATCAGCGCCGAGCAAGCCCAGGACCTGCTGCGCGAAGCCCCGGGAATCATGCTTGTCGACAAGCGGGAGGACGGCGGATACGTCACCCCGGTGGAGTGCGTTGGCGATGGTGCAACCTTCGTTTCGCGCGTCCGTGAAGACTCGACGGTCGACAACGGCCTGGCCCTGTGGTGCGTCTCGGACAACCTGCGCAAGGGTGCCGCGCTCAACGCCGTGCAGATCGCGGAACTGCTCGGGCGGCGGCACCTCAAGAAGGGTTGAGGTTTCCGATTCATGGAATTAATTCCGTCATTTGATGGTACGCCGCTGGCCTTGCACCGTCTGGGCGCGGGCCGCCCGGTGATCCTGCTGCACGGACTGTTTTCCAGCGCGCAGATGAATTGGATGAACTGGGGGCAGGCGCAACTCCTGGCCGATGCCGGGTTCGAATGCCTGATGCCGGACCTGCGCGCCCATGGGGACAGCGGCAAGCCCCACGATGCGGCGGCCTATCCGCCCGACGTGCTGGCGCGCGATGCGATTGCGCTGGTCGAGGCGCTGGGACTGACTGATTTCGACCTCGTGGGTTTCTCGCTGGGCGCGCGCACATCGGTGCGGGCAGTGATCCATGGCCTCAAGCCGCGACGTCTGGCGCTCGGCGGAATGGGACTGGAAGGACTGGCCGGCTGGACCGGGCGCGGAGCCTTCTTCATCGATGCGATCGACCGTTTTGACGAGATCAAGCATGGCGACCCAGCCTTTGCCGCTGTCTCTTTCATGAAGACCATGAAGGTGGACCGGGTGGCCGCGCGGCTGCTGCTGCAGACTTTCAGCGATACGGATCCGGCAGCGCTGGCTGCCCTGACCATGCCGACCCTGGTGGTCAATGGCGCTCAGGACCGTGATAATGGCTCGCCCGACTTGCTGGCCGATGCCCTGCCGAACGCCACGCTGGTGACCGTGCCCGGCACGCACATGAGTTGCGTCACCAAGCCAGAACTGGGCGAAGCGATCCGTGATTTCCTGCTGGCCTGAAAGCCCTTCGCCGATCCGGGCTTGACCGGCACGGTGCACCTCGCCAGCGTGTCCGGCATCGGCCTCGCGGCCGCATTGTCGTGATAAGGAAAACATCGATGAAGAGGATCGTTTCGCTCGCCGCGCTGGCCACGGCGCTGCTTGCCGCGCCTGTCCAGGCGCAAGATGCCAAGACCCCGCAGGCCGAGACTGACGCCTTCGTCGCCAAGGCAGAGAAAGACCTGAACCAGGCCGTGATCGAGGGAGCGCAGGCCGGCTGGGTCTATGAGACCTACATCAACCAGGATACCGAGGCGATGACCGCGCGCGCCGATGCGGCTGTTACCACGCTGATGGTTCGCAATGCGCTGGCGGCAGCGAAATATGCCCAGACGCCGAACCTGTCCTATGACACCGATCGCAAGCTCGACCGGATGCGCACCGCGATCACCCTGCCGGCCCCGACCCGCGAGGGCGCGGCCCAGGAAATGGCCACGATCAAGGCGCGGATGCAGGGGGTCTATGGCAAGGGCAAGGGCACGTTGAACGGCCAGCCGATCAATGGCAGCGACATCGAGGAGCGGATGGGCACCAGCCGCAATCCCGACGAGCTGAAGGAGATGTGGACCACCTGGCACGACAATGTCGGCAAGCCGATCAAGGCCGATTATGCCCAGCTGGTCGCGCTTGGCAACGAAGGCGCGCAGGGGCTGGGCTTTGCCGATGTCGGCGCGCAGTGGCGTTCCAACTATGACATGAGCCCGGAAGAGTTCGCCGCGCTGACCGAGAAGCTGTGGCAGGAAGTGAAGCCGCTTTACGACAGCCTTCACACATACGTGCGCGGCAAGCTCAACGCCAAGTACGGCGACACCGTCCAGGCCAAGACCGGCCCGATCCGCGCCGATCTGCTCGGCAACATGTGGGCCCAGGAATGGGGCAATATCTATGATATCGTCGCTCCTGCCGGTGCGGGCGATGTCGGCTATGACGTGACCGAGCTGCTCAAGGAAAAGGGCTATGAGCCGCTGAAGATGGTCAAGGCGGGCGAGGGCTTCTTCTCCTCGCTGGGCTTCGCCCCGCTGCCCAAGACCTTCTGGGAGCGCTCGCAGTTCGTGAAGCCGCAGGACCGCGAAGTGGTCTGCCATGCCTCGGCCTGGGACGTCGATAACGTGGAAGATCTGCGCATCAAGATGTGCATCAAGGTCAACGGCGACGATTTCACCACGATCCACCACGAGTTGGGCCACAACTATTACCAGCGCGCCTACAACAAGCAGTCGCCGCTGTATCTCGACGGGGCGAACGACGGCTTCCACGAGGCGATCGGCGATGCCATCGCGCTGTCGATGACGCCGGAATACCTGGTGCAGATCGGCCTGCTCGATCGCGCCAAGGTCCCTTCGGCGGACAAGGACACTGGCCTGCTGCTGCGCCAGGCAATGGACAAGGTGGCCTTCCTGCCGTTCGGGCTGCTGGTCGATCGCTATCGCTGGCAGATCTTCTCTGGCCAGGTGAAGCCGGAAGGCTACCAGCAGGCCTGGACCGATCTACGCTTGAAGTACCAGGGGATCGTGCCGCCAAGCCCGCGCGGAGCCGACGCTTTCGATGCCGGGGCCAAGTATCACGTGCCGGCGGTTGTGCCCTATACCCGCTACTTCCTGGCCCGGATCCTGCAGTTCCAGTTCTACGAGGCGGCCTGCAAGGCGGCCGGCTGGAAGGGGCCGCTCCACCGCTGCAGCTTCTATGGCAACAAGGATGTCGGCCAGAAGCTGAACGCCATGCTGGAAATGGGCGCCTCCAAGCCCTGGCCCGATGCGCTACAGGCCTTCACCGGCAGCCGCGAGATGAGCGGCAAGGCGATGATGGCCTACTTCGCGCCGCTCAAGAAGTGGCTCGACAAGCAGAACAAGGGGATGAAGGCGGGCTGGTAAGCCAGCCGGTTTCCGGAGCGAAAAGGGGCGGCGGCACTGCGGTGCTGCCGCCCTTTTCGTATTACCGGAACGGCGGCTCCTTGAAGGCCCGCAGCTTGCGCGAATGGAGCCGGGCACCCTCGGCGCGCAGCAGGTCGCAAGCGGTCGTACCGATCAGCAGGTGGGCGGCAATCGCTTCCTCGTAAAAGCGGTTGGCCTGGCCGGGCAGCTTGATCTCGCCATGCAGCGGCTTGTCCGAAACGCATAGCAGCGTCCCGTAAGGCACGCGGAAGCGATAGCCCTGGGCCGCGATGGTGGCGCTTTCCATGTCGATCCCGATCGCGCGGCTCTGGCTGAGGCGACGGGCGGACTGGGTATAACGCAGTTCCCAGTTACGATCATCGGTGGTGGCAACCGTGCCGGTGCGCATCCGCTTTTTCAGGTTCGCGCCGGTATCGCCGCTGACCTGTTCGGCCGCCTGGGCCAAGGCGATCTGCACTTCGGCAATCGCCGGGATCGGGATTTCCGGCGGCAGCACCGGATCGAGTACGTGATCGTCACGCAGATAGGCGTGGGCCAGCACATAATCACCGATCCGCTGGGTATCGCGCAGGCCGCCGCAGTGGCCGATCATCAGCCAGGCTTCGGGACGCAGCACCGCCAGGTGATCGCAGATCGTCTTGGCGTTGGACGGGCCGACGCCGATGTTGACCAGGGTGATGCCCATCTTGTCTTCGCGAACCAGGTGGTAGGCCGGCATCTGATGCCGCCGCCAAGCCGTGTCAGACAACAGTTCGCGCGCATTCGCGGTCGCTTCCTCAACCAGCAGGCCGCCGGCGCCTGACAAGCGCACGTACTCGTCCTTGCCCAGCTGTGTACCAGCCCAATCAACGAATTCATCGACATAGCGGTGATAGTTGGTGAACAGGATAAAGCGCTGGAAGTCCTCGATCGGCGTGCCGGTATAGTGCGCCAGGCGGGCCAGACTGAAATCGGTGCGCAGGCCATCGAATAGCGCCAGGGGCAGGCTGTCTTCCGGGTGGGCCAGCTCGATCCCGTCGGCCAGTTCGTCGCCGATCATGGCGAGTTCGGTCGCCGGGAAGTAGCGGGCCAGATCGGGCGGGTTGAGACCGCCGAGGCCGGAGCTTGCATCGATCACGTAGGGGAACGGGATTTCCTGCGCCGAGCGGCCAACGGTGACCGCGATATCATAATCATCCGCCAGCAGGCTCAGCTGTTCTGCCAGGTAATCGGCGAACAGTGCGGGGCGGGTGACCGTGGTCGTGAAAGTGCCGGGCTGGGCCAGCCGGCCAAAGGCGCGGGCCAGGTCCGGCCGGGTCTCGACGCCGGTATAGGTGATCCGCAGTTCTGGATAACACCAGGACCGTGCAGCGCGGCGTTCGGCGGGGGGAAGGGTTCCGTCGGCAGCGAATTTCGCGATGTCGGAGCGGAGGGTGGCGACGGCTTCGTCGTAAACGCGGACCAATTCCGCGATGGTCGTTTCTGTGTTTAACATCGCGAGCCTTTAGACAGATCGCGATGACATTTCAATTACGTTGTCGATCGAACTGGATCGCCAACGAAAAAGGGGGCGCCGAGGCACCCCCTTGATCGGTTGGCGAAAGCGCTGAAGCCTCAGGCTTCTTCGCCCTCGTCGGCAGCTTCCGGAGCAGCGGCGGCCGGGGCCGGAGCCCCAGCTTCCGGCTCTTCGCCGTTGCCGGCTTCGAAGTCGGTCGCGGCGGCAGCAGCCTCAGCGGCGTCGTCTTCGAACATCGACTTGATGACGTCGACGCCCTTGGCCTGCTGGTCGGCTTCGTCAGGCGAGCGCGCGACGTTGACCTTGACCATCACGGTGACTTCCGGATGCAGCGCAACCTTCACGTCGAACACGCCGATGGTCTTGATCGGGCGTTCTAGCACGACCATCGACTTGCTGATGCCAGCGCCATCGGCGTTGAGCGCATCGACGATGTCGCGCACCGAAACCGAACCATAGAGCTGGCCCGAGTTCGACGAAGCGCGGATCAGCACGACCGACTTGCCTTCGACGTTACCGGCGTGGCCCTGGGCTTCCGTGCGGCGAGTCGCGTTGTCGGCTTCGATCTTCGAGCGGTTGGCTTCGAAGACCTTGCGGTTGGCTTCGTTGGCGCGCAGCGCCTTCTTGTTGGGGAGCAGGAAGTTGCGGGCGTAACCGTCCTTGACGGATACGACATCGCCAATGCTGCCCAGCTTCTCGATGCGTTCGAGGAGGATGATTTCCATGGTCTCTCTCCCCTTACTTCACGAGGTAGGGCAGCAGGCCCAGGTGACGGGCACGCTTGATAGCCTGGCCAAGTTCGCGCTGCTTCTTGGCAGAAACGGCGGTGATGCGGCTCGGCACGATCTTGCCACGCTCAGACATGTAGGTCTGGAGCAGGCGCGTGTCCTTGTAATCGATCGTCGGTGCGTTCTTGCCCGAGAACGGGCACGACTTGCGGCGGCGGAAAAATGCGCGGGCCATGGCTTAGAACTCCTCGCGTTCGCGGCGCTTGGTGCGCTCACGGTCCTGCTTGCGCATCTGTACCGACGGGCCTTCTTCCAGCTCGTCGACGCGCACGGTCAGCCAGCGGATCACGTCTTCGTTGATCGCGGTCTGACGCTCCAGCTCGGCAACGGTGCCGGCGGGCGCTTCGATGTTCAGCAGCACGAAGTGCGCCTTGCGGTTGCGCTTGATCTTGTAGGCCAGGTTCTTGAGGCCCCAGGTTTCGGTCTTGGTGACCTTGCCCTGGTGGGCTTCGACGATTTCCGTGGCGGTGGCGGCCAGCGCATCGACTTGCGCCTGGCTCAGATCCTGGCGTGCCAGGAAAACATGCTCGTAAAGCGGCATGCTTATGCCTTTCATCTATCTAACCGATCGCTGGCTAATCCGCGGGATTGCGGGGCCCCTCCGGCTTTCTTTGCTCCGGAATCGCTTCCGGAAGCGACGGCCATTAGCGGTTTGGTCCGGGAATGCAAGCCTTGCGGGCCGGGCCAAGGCTTGGCAAGCAGCGGCCTCGCAGTCTTTTTGAGGAGTTACGCTGTCATGCCAACCGGTCTCGTCGCCCTGCTCGACGATATTTCCGTGATCGCCAAGGCGGCGGCGGCCTCGATCGACGATGTCGGCGTGGCGGCGGCCAAGGCCGGGACCAAGGCGGCGGGCGTGGTGATCGACGATGCAGCCGTTACCCCCAGCTATGTCACTGAATTCACCCCTGAGCGCGAGTTGCCAATCATTTGGCAGATCGCCAAGGGCAGCCTGAAAAACAAGTTGCTGATCCTGCTGCCAGCTGCGTTGCTGCTGAGCGAGTTCGTGCCCTGGGCGATCACTCCGCTATTGATGATGGGCGGCCTGTTCCTGTGCTATGAAGGCGCGGAAAAGGTGATCGAGAAGCTGGGCGGGGCCAAGCACGGCGAGACGCTGGAAGACCCGATCGAGGACATGGCTACCTTCGAGAAGGAGCGCATTTCCGGCGCGGTGCGCACCGACTTCATCCTCTCGGCCGAGATCATGGCAATTGCACTGGCCGAAGTGGCCGATGAAACCCTGCTTAACCGCGGGATCATCCTGGCCCTGGTCGGGATTGTTATCACCGCGGCGGTCTATGGCGTGGTCGCGCTGATCGTGAAGATGGACGATATCGGCCTGCACCTGGTGCAGGAGCGTACCAGCGCGGCGGCAAAGGCGTTCGGTCGGGGACTGCTGCATGCGATGCCCAAGTTGCTTACCACGCTGTCGGTCGTGGGCACGCTCGCCATGCTGTGGGTTGGCGGACACATCATGGTCGACGGGGCCAAGAAGCTGGGCTTCAAACCGCCCTACGAGGCGATCCACGCAGTGGAGCATGCCGTGCATCAGGCAACCGGGGCGTTGGGCGGTGTGCTCGGCTGGTTGACCAATTCGACGCTGTCGGGCGTGGTTGGACTGATCCTTGGAACCATCGTGGCCGTGTCGCTCCACAAGATTCCCGCGCTGTTCGGCAAGTCAGCCCACTAAGGCGAGTACCTCACGGGCAAAGGCGCTCAGCGTATCGTCGCGGGCGCCCATGATCACGATCCGGTCACCGGGCCGGGCGATATCGGCCATGAAGCGGCCGCAGTCCGCGCGTGAGGGCACGTATTCGGCCTGGCCGCCGTGCTCGCGGATCAAGTGCACGATCCGCTCGCTGCCCTCGCTGCGGTCGACCGTGCCGCCGAAATAGACGGGATCGCACAGCAGGGTGACGTCCTCTGGACCGAGCAGGCGGGCGAAGACCTCGGCCAACTCGTGTCCCATCTGCCGCAGCGGGCCGTAGCCATGCGGCTGGAAGAAGGCGATTACCCGGCCGGGATGGGCCTTCAGCGTGCGCAGGGTGGCGGCGCACTTTTCAGGGTTGTGGCCGAAATCGTCGATCACCGTCACGCCGGACGGGCTGGTCCCGACGATCTCGAACCGGCGAGCAAGGCCGGCGTAAGAGGCTAGCGCCGCAACCGCATCGGCGACTGAAACGCCGGCGGCATTGGCAGCGGCAATCGCAGCCAGCGCATTGGCGAGGTTGTGGCGCCCTGGCACTTTCAGGCTGAGCGCGTGATTTGAACCGTCGCGGCGGTCGTTAACGGTGGCACTGACCGAGGTTGGCGCTTCAATCAGCGAACCGGGTATTATCCCGATTTCGGCATCGGCGCTTGCGATACCAAAGCGGACCACTGCCTTCGCGCGGGATGCCAGGGCCAGGCACTCCGGATCGTCGGCATTGATCGCGGCAACTTCTGATACGGCCAGGAAATCCCCGAACAGCACCCGCAGCTCTTCCATCGACTTGTGATCGAGGCTTACGTTGAGCAGGACCGATACGGCCGGGCGATAGAGCGCGATCGAGCCGTCGCTTTCGTCCACTTCACTGACGAAGACATCGCCCTGGCCGACGCGGGCCGAAGCAAAGGGCGCGTCGGGGGCGGCGAAGTTTTTCATCACCGCGCCATTCATGATCGTGGGGTCACGGCCTGTGGCGGTCAGGATCCAGCCGGTCATGCCGGTGACCGTGCTCTTGCCGCTGGTTCCGCCGATCGCCACCCCGCGCCGGGCGGCATTGAACAGGCGGGCGAGCAGTTCAGCCCGGCTCATCCGCGCGCAACCCAGTTCGCGGGCGCGGACCATTTCCGGGACCGTATCCTCGACCGCCGCAGAGGCAACCAGCACTTGCTGGGCCGAGCTGATCCCGCTGCCGTCCTGCGGAAACAGGGTAAAGCCTTCGCGCTCCAGCCAAGCGAACTTCTCTGGCGTGCGCCCCTGGTCACGGCTGCGGTCCGATCCGGCGACGGCCGCGCCGTGGCCTTTGAGGATCAGCGCCAGCGGCAGCATGCCGGATCCGCCGATGCCGCAGAAGAACCAGGGGTGCCCCGAAAGGTCGGGATTCTTGAGCTCGCTCATGCCCCCTCCGGTATGCGCCCTTGCCACGCCTGACAACCGGGTTAGGAAGCATCATGCCCAATGTAGCGATCTGCGCCCCCTCTGCTGCCTTTTCGGAAGAGGATGCTGAACGCGTGATTGCCATGGCCGCGGCCGAGTTTCCGCAGGTGAAGTTGCACTTCCATCCGCAATGTTATCTCAGCGAAGGGCATTTCGCCGGTTCCGATGCCGCCCGGTGCGATGCCCTGGTCGAATGCGCCAACGATCCCGCCTTCGATGCCGTCTGGTTCGCGCGCGGCGGCTATGGCGCGGCACGGATTGCCGAGGATGCGCTGGCACGCTTTGACCATGCCGCGCAGGACAAGCTGTTCCTGGGCTATTCCGATGCGGGCACGCTACTCGGCGGGCTCTATCGCCAGCGGATCGGCCAACCGGTCCATGCGCCGATGCCAGCCGATATCCGCCGTGCCGGGGGCGAGGCGGCCGTGCGGCGCACGCTGGCCTGGCTGGCAGGCGAGAAGTCGGGTGAAGAGCCGTCGCGCGACCGGCATCCGACCGTCGCCTTCAACCTGATGACCCTCGCGATGCTGTGCGGCACACGGCTGATGCCGGGCCTGGCCGGGCATGTCGTGCTGGTCGAGGAGGTGAGCGAATACCTCTATGCGATCGACCGGCTGTTCTTCCACCTTTCCGCGCACCTTGGCGGGATTGCCGGGTTGCGATTGGGGCGGGTCAGTGAAGTGCCGGAGAATGACCGGCCGTTTGGCGCGACTGTAGAGGAAATCGCGCGCCTGTGGTGCCAGCGCCATGCCATCCCGTTTCTCGGCAGCGCCGACATCGGCCACGATATCGACAACAAGATTGTCCCGTTCGGGCTTGCCCGCTGACGCGTCAGCCAATAGGCGCAAGCGCCGAAGCCAAGGGAGAGGACCATGCGCGCTTTCGTTTTTCCGGGTCAGGGCAGCCAGAAGGTCGGCATGGGTGCCGATCTCGCCGCCGCCAGCGCCGCCGCGCGGGCGGTGTTCGAGGAAGTTGACGACGCCCTGGGCCAGAAGCTGTCCGCGATCATGCGCGACGGGCCTGAAGATGCCCTGACCCTGACCGAGAATGCCCAGCCGGCCATCATGGCCAATGCCATTGCCGTGCTGCGGGTGCTGGAACAGGAAGCCGGGATCAGCCTCGCCGACAAGGCCGATTTCGTCGCCGGGCATAGCCTGGGCGAATATACCGCTCTCTGTGCCGCCGGGGCGTTCAGCCTCGCCGATACCGCTCGCCTGCTGAAGCTGCGCGGGCAAGCCATGCAGGCGGCCGTTCCGGTGGGCGTCGGTGCAATGTGCGCGTTGCTTGGGGCCGATATCGACAAGGCCCAGAAGCTGGCCGATGCCGCTGCCGAAGGTGAAGTGTGCACCGTCGCCAATGACAACGATCCCACCCAGGTTGTCCTTTCGGGCCACAAGGGCGCGATCGAGCGGGCGATTGCGCTGGTCAAGGACTTCGAGATCAAGCGCGGGATCGCCCTGCCGGTCTCGGCCCCGTTCCACTGTCCGCTGATGCAGCCAGCCGCCGATGCCATGGCCGAGGCGTTAGGGCAGACCCCTCCCGGCGCGCTGCGGGTGCCGCTGTTCGCCAATGTCACCGCCGCCGTGGTCAGCGACCCTGCCGAGGTCCAGCGCCTACTGGTCGAGCAGGTCTGTGGGCGCGTGCGCTGGCGTGAAAGCGTGATTGCCATGCAGGCCGCCGGGGTGGACAGGTTCGTCGAACTGGGCGGCAAGGTGCTGGGGCCGATGATCGGTCGCAGCGTCACCGATGTAACCGTGACCAGCGTGGTCGGCATGGCCGACATCGAAGCGCTGGTGAAGGAGCTTTGACCATGGACCGCATGTTCGACCTTTCCGGAATGACTGCCCTCGTCACCGGTGCCGCCGGTGGGATCGGCTCGGCGATCAGCCACGCCCTGGCCAGGCAGGGCGCACGGCTGGCGCTGTCGGGGACCAATCCGGCCAAGCTTCGCGCCTTCCGCGAAGAGCTGAACGACACCTATGGCCACGATCACGTCGAGATCACCTGCGATCTTTCGAACACCGAACAGGTCGAGCACCTCGTGCCGGCGACGGTCGATACCCTGGGCAAGATCGACATTCTGGTGAACAATGCCGGGATAACGCGCGACAATCTGACCATGCGGATGAAGGACGAGGAGTGGGACCAGGTCATCAAGATCAATCTTGAAGCCGCTTTCCGCCTGATGCGCGCCGCGACCAAGCCGATGATGAAGGCCCGCTTCGGACGGATCATCACCATCACCAGCGTGGTCGGCGCCACCGGGAATCCAGGGCAGATCAACTATGCCGCGGCCAAGGCGGGCCTGGTCGGCATGTCGAAGTCGCTGGGCCAGGAGCTGGCCAGCCGCAGCGTGACGGTCAATTGCGTCGCCCCCGGGTTTATCCGCACGGCGATGACCGAGGTGCTGCCCGATGCCCAGAAGGACGCGCTCAACGCCCGGATCCCGATGGGCCGAATGGGCGAGGGTGAGGATATCGGTGCCGCCGTGGCCTATCTGGCGAGCAAGGAAGCCGGCTACATCACCGGGCAGACGCTGCACGTCAACGGCGGGATGGCGATGCTCTGATCCAGCCTGAAAGGTTGGATTTATCCCCAGTTTAGCCGGGATTCGAGACCGCCAAACTTGCCCGCCGCACCCCCGGCGTTAAGAACGAAGGTCCGAATTTCCGGCGCTGCGGCCGATTCCGGCTGCGCGCCTCCCTGGGGACGAAAGACCGACCATGAAGGCCACCATCGAACGCGCGACGCTCCTGAAGTGCCTGTCGCACGTCCAGTCCGTCGTCGAACGGCGCAACACGATCCCGATCCTTTCCAACGTGCTGATCGAAGCTGCCGCCGATGGCACGGTGCGGGTCATGGCGACCGACCTCGATCTCCAGGTGGTGGAATCGCTCGGTGCGGTCTCGGTTGAAAGCCCCGGCGCGATCACCGTTTCGGCGCACCTGCTGTTCGATATCGCCCGCAAGCTGCCTGATGGCAGCCAGGTCAGCCTGGAAACCGCTGACAACCGCATGGCGGTCAAGGCCGGGCGCAGCCGCTTCAGCCTGCCGACCCTGCCGCGTGACGACTTCCCGGTGATCGTTGAAGGCGATCTGCCGACCAGCTTCGAGCTGCCAGCCGCCACCCTGGCCCAGCTGATTGATCGCACCCGCTTTGCGATCAGCACCGAGGAAACGCGTTATTACCTAAACGGCATCTTCCTGCACGTCACCGATGACGAGCTGAAGGCCGCCGCCACCGACGGGCACCGCCTGGCCCGCTTCACGCTGAAGCGCCCCGATGGTTCGGAAGGCATGCCGGACGTGATCGTACCGCGCAAATGCGTGGCCGAGCTGCGCAAGCTGCTGGACGAGGCCCAGGACGCCAATGTCCTGATCGACCTGTCCGCCAGCAAGATCCGCTTCACCTTGGGCGGGGAAAACGGCGTGGTGCTGACCAGCAAGCTGATCGACGGCACGTTCCCTGATTACAGCCGCGTGATCCCGACCGGCAACGACAAGCTGCTGCGGCTTGACCCCAAGAGCTTCTGGCAGGGTGTGGACCGCGTTGCGACCATCGCCACCGAAAAGACCCGCGCGGTCAAGATGGCGCTGGACAATGACCGGGTGACCCTGTCGGTCACGTCGCCTGACAATGGCACGGCCTCGGAAGAAGTGCCGGCCGATTACAAGTCCGCCGGGTTCGAGATCGGCTTCAATGCCACCTACCTCAAGGATATCCTCGGCCAGATCGAAGGCGATACGGTTGAACTGCATCTCGCCGACGCCGGCGCGCCGACGCTGATCCGCCAGGATGACAAGTCGCCCGCGCTCTACGTCCTGATGCCGATGCGGGTTTAATTGGCTGACGGCGACTTCAGTCCGGTTCTCGGCCGCAGCTGTGGCAGTTGCACCATGTGCTGCAAGGTCATGGAGATCGCGGAACTCGATAAGCCAAAGGACCAGTGGTGTCCCAACTGTGAAATTGGCTCGGGCTGTAGGATTTATGCGTCGCGGCCTGAAAGCTGCCGCGCTTTCGTTTGCGGCTACCTCGCTTGGGAAATCGTTCCAGACTACTGGCAACCATCCAAATCAAAGATGGTAATTGTTAGTGAGATGGATGGGGCTCAGATTGCCATTCATGTCGATGCGAGCGTGCCTGGCGCATGGCTTTCCGCGAAATACTATGACGATATCAAGTCACTCGCAGTCCAAGCTGCCCGCGATGACGCTAGGGTAATTGTGTGCGTAGGACGCCGGATGTTTGCTATCCTGCCAGACAAGGATGTCGATCTCGGCATTGTTTCTTCAGACGATCGAATCGTCACTGGGCAGACCTCAGATGGAGCTTGGACAGCGTTAAAGCTGCACAAGGATGACCCACGTAGATCGAGCATTGAAGATGGCAAACCGTTCTTCGGCCGTGTGATCTAGTTTGAATGATTAGTGACAGCTATTGCCCGGGCTGGTCCACTAGCCCGGGCAAGCTGGACAGCCGCCTATTCGGCGGTCGTCGGATCGATCACGTTGCGCACTTCCTGAATCGAATTGGCCGGGAACCCGGCGCTTTCCGCGTGCTGGCGGATCATGGCTTCATCCGGCGCGCGGTAGATGCAGTAGATCTTGTTGTCGGTGACGTAGGAGTGAACCCACTGGATCTGGGGTCCAAGGTCGCGCAGCACCGAGCATGAGGCCTGCGAAGCGCCCTTCAGGGCATCGGCATCCAGCGTGCCGGCTCCCGGCATTTCCCGTTCGATCACGAATTGCGGCATTGTCAGCTACCCTTCCAAAAAACAGCGGTAGCGACCCGTTTGTTATTTGCTGATGATATGCCGCCGTTGCGCGCTTGACCACAGCTAATCTGAACTGTGCCGCGATTGACCTGACCGCATCACGCCCTAGGAATAGCGCGAGGATTTTGCGGGAGAGCGACAATGACCACCACCGTCCAGGTAAAGCGCGGCGCACTGGCCGAAACGCGGATTGCCGAATACGCCGATGCACCGCTGGGCGATGGCGAGGTGCGGCTGAAGGTGGAGAGTTTCTCGGTCACCGCAAATAACGTGACCTACGCCGTGGCCGGCGATGCCTTCGGCTATTGGAACTTCTTCCCGGGTGAGGGTGATTGGGGCGTGGTGCCAATGTGGGGCCATGCGATTGTTACCGAAAGCCGCCATCCTGACATCGCCATTGGCGAACGCGTCTATGGCTACCTGCCGATGGCCGACAGCCTCGACGTGTTACCGACCGGGGTCAGCGCCGGGGGCTTCACCGATGCGGCGGCACACCGCCAGCCGATGAGCCCGATCTACAACCAGTACAGCCGCCTGGCCGCCGACCCTGAGCATGATCCCGCGCGTGAGGGCGAGCGGATGATCTTCGGCCCACTGTTCAAGACCGGTTTCCTGATCGAGAGCTTCATGCGCCGCGAGGGCTGGTTCGGCGCGGAAGCCGTAGTGATGACCTCGGCCTCATCCAAGACCGCTATGGGCCTGGCTTCGGTCGCGCGGCACCGTTCGCCGGGGATCAAGCGGATCGGCCTCACTTCGGCCGGTAACGTTGATTTTGTGCGGCGCGGCGGCTTCTATGACCTGGTGCTGGCCTATGACGATCTCGCCAGCCTGCCGCAGGTCTCCTCGGTGCTGGTCGACTTTGCCGGCAACGCCGGGCTGATCCGCGGTGTGCACACCGCGCTGGGGGACCACCTCAAGTATTCCTGCACTGTCGGTGCGACCCATGTCGGGGCCGGGTTTGGCCAGGACAATGGCCCGCTGCCGGGCCCCACCCCGATCCTGTTCTTCGCCCCCGATCATGCCTTGGCCGCAATCAAGGAGCAGGGACCCAAGGCCTTTGGTGAGGCCGTGGGCGAGAGCTGGCTGCGGTTTATCGAGGAAACGGGCGGCGCGCTGACGATCGATGTCCGCCGCGGGCTTCAGGCGGCGCGCGACGCCTATCTTGCAACGCTGGCGGGCAAGGCCGATCCGGCCGTGGGGATCGTGATCAAGCCGTAGCCGGGAACGGCGCCCCGGCGGTTGACGCCGGGGCGCGAGTGCCTACTCCGCCGCTTCGAGCATTTCCACGCGTTGCGGGCCGCGGATCAGGTTGCCCGGGGTCGCACCGGTCCACGTGCCATCGCGGAAGGTGACCACGCCAGTCTTGATCGTGCAGACATAGCCTTCGGCCTTCTGCAGCAGGCGCTTGCCGCCGGCTGGCAGGTCGAACGCAAGCCAGGGCTTGCCCAGCTTCACGGCATCGAGATCGATCACGTTGATATCGGCCAGATATCCGGGGGCCAGGATGCCGCGGTCATCGAGGCCGTAGAGCCGCGCCGTATCGCGGCACTGGCGCTTGATCGCATTCTCCAGGCTGATCTTGTTGCCGCGCTTGCGATCCCGCACCCAGTGCTGGAGCATGAAGGTCGGGCTGGCGGCATCGCAGATCGTGCCGCAGTGCGCGCCGCCGTCCGACAGCGAGTTGACCGTATCGTCGCTCTGCTGCAGCGCCTCAAGAAAATCGAGGTTGCCATCGGCGTAGTTGAGGATCGGCAGATAGATGAAGCCCGTGCCGCCATCGCGGCAGAGCAGGTCATAGGCATATTCGTCACCCGAAACCCCTGCCGTAGCGGCGCGGGCGGCGATCGAGGCATCTGCCTGCGGTTCGTAATCGAAATCCGGGTCCATCTCGAACTGCATGCCCCAACCGGCGCTGACCACCATCGAGATGCCGATGATGTCTTCGGGCACCTGGCTGTAATCGGCGGCCTCGGAGAGCATCTGCGCCTTGAAGGCTGGATCGAGCAGCTTGGCGCGCTGCTCTTCCCACGGCAGCTCGGCAATCGCCTGCCACGATGGGCGCAGGCGGAACGGATGGACCGTGCCCTGCCAGGCCATGATGATGCCGTTACCGCGCAGCGCGATCTGGGCGACGATATTGGCGCCGTTGTCATTCTCGGCGCGCATATTGGCGATCTGCTCGTCGAGCGGCTGTTCCTTGGCGATCGACTGGAGCGCAGCGAAGGTGACCGGCAGGCCGGTTTCGCGGCTGATCTGGCCCATCCAGCTGAACTCGTTCCATTCACGGCGCAGGTCGCTGGCCATTTCGAACACACCGTAGCCAACCCGGCCCATCGCCCGGCCGATCTCGACCAGTTCCTCTTCGGTCGCCGTGGTCCCAGGGACCAGTTCGCCGTCGATCGAGCGGTGCAGCACGGTGCGGCTGGTGGAGAAACCCAGCGCCCCGGCGCGCACGCCTTCCTCGACGATGTCGGCCATCTTGGCGATGTCATCGGCGGTTGGGACAGCGCCCGGCATCTCGCGGTCGCCCAGCACATAGGCGCGCACCGCGCCGTGCGGCACGTGGGTGCCGATGTCGATCGAGCGCGGCAGCTTCTCCAGCGCATCGAGATATTCGGGGAAGGTCTCCCAGTCCCACTTCATCCCCTCGGCCAGCGCGGTGCCGGGGATGTCTTCCACCCCTTCCATCAGCCCGATCAGCCAGTTGTGGCGGTCCGGCGCGGCGGGGGCAAAGCCGACCCCGCAATTGCCCATGACAGCGGTGGTGACGCCGTGCCAGCTCGAAGGGGCCATTTCCTGGTCCCAGGTCGCCTGGCCATCGTAATGGGTGTGCACATCGACCCAGCCCGGGGCGACAATCTTGCCGCCAGCATCGATCTCATCAGCGGCATCGCCCTGGATATTGCCGACCGCGGCGATCAGGCCGTCCTTGATGGCAATATCGCCGGTGAAGCGAGGGTTTCCGGTGCCATCGACAATCGTGCCGCCGCGAATGATCAGATCGTAAGTTGGCATGGCCTCTCTCCGCTGGCCGCGACTCTCTGGGGCCGCGCCTTTAACCGGGCGATTAAATCACGGCTCGGGAGTGGGGGCAAGCGAGAAGCGGCCTGTTATTCCCCCAGCGCCCGGATCATGTCGCCAACATCGACGAACTTCTCGCGCGGGGCACCGTCGCGGGCGCGCTGTTCCTCCGCGGCCTCGATCTTCTTCCAGTCGCGGAAGGTGACCACGTCGAGCCCGCGCGCTTCAGCCAGTGCGTCAAAACCGGGCCGGCCAGCCTTGCCAGCGCCATTGCCGATATCCCCGGCGATCAGTTCGATGATGGCAAAGCCGTCGGGCCGATTGGTGCCGATCGTGCCGGAAGGTCCGCGCCGCGCCCAGCCGACGCAGTAGAGCCCCGGCAGGATCCGCCCCTCGTCATTGGCGAAGCGGCCTGCGCTCTCCTCGAACGGCACGCCGGGTATGGGCGAGGTCTTGTAGCCGATGCAGGTGACGATCAGGCTGCTCGGGATCGTATAAACCTCGCCCGTGCCAATGGCCCGGCCATTGGCGTCGAGCACGGTCCGCTCGACCTCGATCCCGCTGACCTGCTCATCACCCAGGATCGCGCGCGGGCTGGCGAAGAAATCGAACTCGATCTCGACCGGCTTGTCGGCGCGGAACTCCTCCGGGATCGCGGCGAAACTGCGCAGGTGGTTGACCGACTTGCGCTGGCCAGGCTCCAGGAACATGTCCTCGTCCTCGGCCGGCAGATCCGCCGGATCGACCCGCGGACAGGCACGGCTGAGGTGGGCCAGTTCACCCAGTTCCTTGGGCGTCATGGCGATCTGGTGCGGGCCGCGCCGTCCGAGGATCACGATCCGCGAAATTTTTGATTTTTCAAGTGCATGGAGGGCATGGGCGACAATATCGCTGCCGTGGAATTCGCTGCCGGTCTTCGACAGGATCCGCGCCACATCTAGTGCGACGTTGCCATTGCCGACCACCACTGCGGTCTGGCCGGAAAGATCTGGATTGAGCTTCGCGAACTGCGGATGGCCGTTGTACCAGCCGACAAAGGCGGCGCTGCCGAAGACATTGTCCAGCCCTTCACCGGTTATACCTGCTGGCTTGTCGTTGGGCGCGCCGGTAGCGAGGACCACGGCGTCATAAAGGTCCTGCAGTTCGGCAATTGTGACGTCTTCGCCGATCGTGACATTGCCGACGAAGCGGACATTGTCGGACAGCGCCGTGCCCTCATAGCGGCGCGAGACGCCCTTGATCGACTGGTGATCGGGTGCCACCCCGGTGCGGATCAGGCCATAAGGAACGGGCAGCATGTCGAAGATATCGACCCGCACGTCCTCGCCCCACTGCTTCTGTGCTGCCTCGGCCGTGTAATAGCCCGCCGGGCCGGACCCGATGATCGCGATATGGCGCATGAACCGATCAGCCTCCCCCCGCTGCTACGGGCGCCAATCCTGGCCGCGCCGCTCGCGTTGTCTGACGGGGAGGATGCCTTGCCCGAGGGGGCATTGCAACCCGACTGGCGAAAGTCACAGGTACCCATTCCGACAGCCAGGAACGCTTTGCAATTAACTGTTTTTCAAACGCGTTTTGCTAGCGATGCGGCCATGGTCGCCAAGCACGCTAGAAACGGGTCCTTGCCCGCGCCGTCCGCGCGCGTCAGCACCCGCCCGCGTGAGGGCAGTCATTCCCGGCCACTGGTTGACGACAACTGGCGGTTGATGGCTCCGATCATTGCGGTGGTGGCGGTGGTGACTGCCGCCTCGACCGGCACCGTTCCGGGCATTTCGCCGCTCGCGCTGTTCGCCGCGGCGATATGGTTGAGCTGGGCCACGCCACGGGCCAATCGCCGCGAACGACTTCGCAAGTATGACGAGACCCGCCACCAGGTGCTTCATGGCCTGCACGTCAGCGGACCGATGCTGTTGTTCGGCCTGGCGATCGGCTGCTGGACCGAGGGGGGCGCCGCGATGAACTGGCGCGAAACGATTGGCGCGCCGGTGATTGTCTCCGGGCTGGCCGCGGTAATCCTCAATCGCCGGATCGCCAGTATCATCGGTGCCACGGTCGCCACCTGGTTCGGCATTGCGATCATCGCCGGCAACATCGACACGATCCTGATCCTGGTCGGGGGTGCCGCGGTTGGCGCCCACGCTGCTGTCCAGCAGGTCCGCAGCGACCGCGCCTCGGCCGCGGTCGAGCGTGATCGGCGCCGCAGCCAGCAACGGGCCGAGGAACTGCTCAACGAGTTCGAGGAAAGCGGGCAGGGCTGGTTCTTCGAGACTGATCGGCGCGGCGCCCTAGTCTATGTCTCGCCAACTGTCAGCAAGGCGCTTGACTGCCCGGTCCGCGATCTCGTGGGCCAGCCCTTTGCAGTGCTGTTCCAGCCTGCTGCAGAGGAGGGCGAACGCACCCTTTCCTTTCACCTGACCGCCCGCTCAGCCTTCAATGACGTGGCGCTGCGGGCGGCTGTGCCGGGTGAGGAACGATGGTGGTCGATCAGTGGCCGACCGCTTTATGACGAGTTCGGCAACTTCCTGGGCTTTCGTGGGTCGGGCCATGACCTGACTGAAAAGCGCCGCTCGCAGCAGCATGCCTCGCGGCTGGCCCATTTCGATTCGCTCACCGGCCTCGCCAACCGGCTGCAGATGGCACAGACGTTGGAGCGGTTGCTGGCCGCGCCCAATCCCGGGCAGCGGGCCTGCGCGATTCTCTTGCTTGATCTCGACCGGTTCAAGCAGGTCAACGATACCATGGGCCACCCGACCGGTGACGCCCTGCTGACCCAGGTGGCCGAACGGCTCAAGCATACCGTGGGCGAGCAGGGCCGGGTTGGTCGGCTGGGCGGCGACGAGTTCGAGGTGATCCTCCCCGGACGGCACAAGCGCGAAGACCTGGCCGTGCTGGCTGAACAGGTGATCCGCAATCTTTCAATGCCCTATCAGCTCGAAGGACACCGGGTGGTGATCGGCGCATCGATCGGGATTGCGCTGTCGCCTGATGATGGCGTCACCTCCGATGCCCTGATCCGCAATGCCGACCTGGCACTCTACGCGGCCAAGGATGGCGGTCGCGGGCGCCACCATTTCTATGCCGCCGACCTGCACAGCGATGCCGAGGAGCGCCGCCAGCTGGAGGCCGACCTGCGCGAGGCCGTGTCTAGTGGCGGGCTGGAGCTGGCCTATCAACCGGTGGTCCAGACCACGACCGAGCGGATCACCGGGTTCGAAGCGCTGTTGCGCTGGAACCATCCGGTCCACGGACCGATGTCGCCCGCCAAGTTCATCCCGATCGCGGAAGATGTCGGCCTGATCGCGCAGATTGGCGAATGGGCCTTGCGGACGGCCTGTGCGCAGCTGGCCAAGTGGCCGGAGTCGGTTCGGGTTGCGGTCAATGTCTCGCCGCTGCAATTTGCTAACCCGGCCCTGCCGGCGGTGGTGACCCAGGCGCTGGCGAATGCCCAGGTCAGCCCTGATCGGCTGGAACTGGAGATCACCGAAAGCGTCTTTCTCAACGAGGACGAGGGTGTCGAAAAGATGTTCGCGGCGCTGAAACGGATTGGCGTACGGCTGGTGCTCGATGATTTCGGTACCGGCTATTCCTCACTCGGCTATCTGAAGCGCGCGCCGTTCAGCAAGATCAAGATCGACCAGTCCTTCGTGCGCGGGGCCACCCAGCAAGGCAGCCGCAACGGCGCGATCATCAGCTCGATCGTGAGCCTGGCCGAGGCGCTGGACATGGAGACAACCGCCGAGGGCGTGGAAACCTTGGACGAGCTTGACCTGGTCCGCCACCTGGGGTGCAGCCATGTCCAGGGCTATATCTATGACAGACCGCTAACCTTCGGCGACGCCTGCGCCCGCCTGGCCACCGGAATGACGGCGATCGCCAGTGGGCCGCGCTCGGCGCGCGCCGCGCGGCAGACCATGTTGCGCAAGATCACGCTGGAACATGGCGGACAGTTCTATCAGGCCACAGTGCGCAACCTTTCTGCCACCGGGGCCCTGGTCGAAGGGCTTTGGAACGTGCCGGCAGGTACGCTGTTCCGGCTGCACTGGGCCGAGGGCCAGGTGCTGACGGCGACGACGCGCTGGTCTCAGCAAGACCGGATGGGGGTGGAATTCGCTCAGGCGCTGGCTGGGGTGGGTAGCCCAGGCCAGCCGCCGACGCGCGGAACAGACTTTGCCGCCGAACGCCGCCGGGCGGTAGGCGAATAGCAAAAGCCTGCTTGCGCCTGCTCCGTTAGGCATTTCGCAACCATGTTCAGTTAGAAAATCTCCCAGCGATCCACCCGATGACGTGGCAACTATCGAGCGAGAACAATGACCGGAGGCAACGCCTCTCCCTTGGGCCGATTTCGCAACCTGCTGGGTAGCCGGCGGGACGATGCGAATGCGTCCGAACTGAGCAAGTCGGATCGCGAACGCCTGCTTGAGCTGGCCCAGGACTATGAAAAGTCCGGGCATGGCTGGTTCTGGTCAACCAGCTCCGATGGCCGGCTGACCTATGTATCCGAATGCGTTTCGCAAATCCTTGGCGTTTCAGCCGAAGAACTGGTGGGTAAACCGGTCCAGTCGCTGTTCATTCTCGAGCGCGATGAGGACGATGCGGTCGAACGCACGCTGCCGCTGATCCTCAGCGCCCGCAAGACCTTTGCCGATCTGCCAGTCAAGGCTGCCAGCGAGAATGTCGAACTGTGGTGGTCGATTGCTGGTCGGCCCCAGTTCGATGCCACCGGCCACTTCCGGGGCTATTACGGCAATGCGGTCGATGTGACCAATACCCGCCAGTCGCACAAGGATGCCTCGCGCCTGGCGCAGTACGATTCGCTTACGGGTCTTGCCAACCGTCACCGTATCGGCAAGCGCCTCAACGCGATCCTGACTGCTTACAAGACCGCCAAGCGGGCCTGTGCAATCTTCATGCTCGATCTCGACCGCTTCAAGCAGGTCAACGATACGCTAGGCCACCAGGCCGGCGACGAGCTGCTCAAGCAGGTTGCCCAGCGGCTGCAACGCGTACTGGGTGAGAAGAGCTTCGAAATCGGGCGCCTGGGCGGCGACGAGTTCCAGGTGATCCTGCCCGATATCGACGACCGCGGCCGCCTGGGCGAAATCGCCATGACCGTGATCACCATGCTGTCGCAGCCTTACCAGATCGAAGGCAGCCGCTGCGTGATCGGCGCTTCGGTCGGGATCGCGATCGCTCCCTACGATGGGATCAACAGCGAAGAGCTGGTCCGTTCGGCCGACCTTGCGCTCTATGCCTCGAAGGGCGGCGGACGTGGACAGTTTCGTTTCTACTCCAGCGACCTCCATAGCGAGGCTGAACGCCGCAAGCAGATCGAGGATGACTTGCGCGATGCCCTGGCCGGAGGCCAGATGCGCGCGGTCTATCAACCGATTGTCGATGCCCAGAGCAACAAGGTGGTCTCGCTCGAAGCCCTGGCCCGGTGGGACCATCCCGAACTGGGCGATATCGCTCCTGGCATCTTTATCCCGATTGCCGAGGAAGCCAACCTGATCGGCCAGTTGGGGGACTGGATTCTCAAGCAGGCCTGCGCCGATGCGGCTGAATGGCCGGGCGGCGTCAATGTCTCGGTCAATGTCTCGGCCGCGCAGTTTGCCAATGCCGGCTTTCCGACCCTGGTTGCCCAGGCCCTGGCCTATTCCGGCCTGCCGCCTGAGCGGCTTGAGTTGGAACTGACCGAATCGGTGTTCCTGGGTGACAAGTCGGCCACCGAGGACATGTTCAACGCGCTGAAGATGCTGGGCGTGCGCCTGGCGCTGGACGATTTCGGGACCGGCTATTCCTCGCTCAGCTATCTGCAGCACGCGCCGTTCGACAAGATCAAGATCGACAAGAGCTTCATCTCGGAAATCACGCTGCCCGACAGCCGGAATGCCGCGATCATCGCCGCCATCGTCAGCCTGGCCAAGGCGTTGAAGATGGACACGACCGCCGAAGGGATCGAGGCCCATGACGAGCTGGAGGCCATGCGCAAGCTGGGCGTCAACCAGATCCAGGGCTTCATCTATGCCGCGGCCGTTTCGGGCGAAGAAGTGACCGAGCATCTGTTCAGCGGCGATTGGGTGATCGAACCCGATGGCCCCAGCCGCTACCGCCCCGACCGCCGTACCGTGCTGCGCCGGGTTGGGCTGATCCATGAAGATCACCGCTATGAAGCGATGATGCGCAACCTCTCGCGCAGCGGCTGCATGGTCGAAGGCCTGCTCGATGTACCGGTAGGTACGCCCTTCGTGGTCGATTTCGGTGAGGGTCAGCTGGCCGTTGCCCATGTCCGCCGCAGCGCCGGGGCGATGCAGGGCCTGGAATTCGAACAGCAGCTGGTGGACGATGGCGCCGGCGGCCTTTGCACCCGTCACCGCGTTTCGCCCTATGTCATGGCCCAGGCCGGCATGCCGCTTCAGGCCTTGCCCCGCGGAGAATATCCGATGCAGCTGATCCAGCAGCCTGGTGCCCCGCTCAGCTTGCCAAAATTCGGCACGGCTGACGTCAAGCACCGCGGAGTCAAGATCGCCTGACCATTAGCGGACAGGCACCGCCGCCAATCCGCCGCCGCCTGAACCAATGCCGGGACTGCCTAGTATCCGGTCTCGTCGTCGGAATCGATTTCCATATCGGACAGATCTTCCTCCCCGCGTGAGACCTTGCCGATGTCGCGCAGCAGCTTCTTGATATGCTTCTGCTGGTATTCGCCCGGCGGAATATCGAGCTTGCCGAACTTGGGCATCGGCCCGTGCTTGGTCATTTTTTCCGCCCTATCAAGGTCGGGAGCAACCGTATTCTGGTTTTCGCCACCGCCAGCTATTTCGGCCGGGGTATATGGTCGGGCAAGGGCATAGGTCACCAGTGGGTTGTGTTCCATCAATGCGGTTACGGCACGTTGGCGTTCGTCCGTCGTCGGGACATTTGAAATCTGGTGCGCCAGGCGCTTGTTGCGCTCGTTGAATGCCCGCTTGTGCGCCAATGGGATGGCGACCTTGTTCTGTTTTTCGTATTGGTTCAGCAGTGCGCGGCTCTGGCCCGGTGACGGCAGCAGCCCTGATCGCATGGGGATGTTGAGCGGATTGAAGGCGGGATTTTTCTTGACGCTGCGTTCAGCCATCACAACCTTCATGATGTGCGGCACGGTATGCGGGCCTTGGCGGGTCCGCTTGCCTGAGGGGTCAAGGCTGCCATAGGCGGTCCTGTGTCGCCGCCGGTACCAATTGTTCTTGCCGATCCCGCCATGCTTCTTGGCACCCTTTTTCTTGCCCTTCAGCTTCGGCACCAGCTGTGCGACCCCGTTTCCGGGCGCTGCCAGTGCGGCGGGTTGCGGGGCGGCCTGGGATGCCGAAGCGCCGTGCTGCGCTAGCTCACCCATGCGCGTTGCCTCGCGCTCAAGGCTGTGTTCGGCATAGGCCGGCAGGCCGCCGGCAGTCTGCATGGTCGGGCGCACCCGCCGCTGGGCCTGCTGCACCAGGTGCCAGGCTTCATGCGGCAGGTGCTGTTCCTGGCCGCGCCCGAGGTGGATTTCATGCCCGCGGGTAAAGGCCTAGGCCTCATGCCGATCGGGTTCAGGTGAATTGTAGTGGACCCGGATATGATCCAACCGAAAGCCGGACAGCGCTTCGATCCCCTGCTTCAGTCGATCCGGCAGGCCAGTGCGGTTCGCCTGACCGGTGCAGCCCGGCGCAGTCCTGGTATTCGCTGTCAAACGGACCGGTGCAGCATGGATCGGCATGACGGGCGCACCTCCTGATGCGGAGAGTCTTGATGGACAGGCCGCCGCTGTCAAAGGATTTTCCGGAAATGGCTCTGTGGTTGGGAGCCAAGTCCGCGCACCTTTGTTCGAGCTGGAGAACCAGCGCCTTATCGACTTAGGGCTTCATCAGTTGCGATGTCGGTCCAGTAACGCACTTCAACCCAGCCGCAATAAAGGGTCGGCGTTGACCTATGCGGCGTTTTCCCGCCCCTTGGTGCAAGTCATGGCATTCCGGCCCGGTGACAGTGCCCTGACTTGCTGCTAACGGCAGGGCAATATTACCGGAAGTGTCATGACAGATCTTGCAAGTATCAGAAATTTCAGCATTATCGCTCACATCGACCATGGCAAGAGCACCCTGGCGGATCGGCTGATCCAGTTCACCGGGGGCCTGACCGAGCGTGAGATGTCGGCGCAAGTCCTTGATAACATGGACATTGAGCGTGAACGCGGGATCACGATCAAGGCCCAGACCGTCCGGCTGAAGTACCGCGCCAAGGACGGCAAGGACTATGAGCTCAACCTCATGGACACCCCCGGCCACGTCGATTTCGCCTATGAGGTGTCGCGCTCCCTCGCCGCCTGCGAAGGCGCGCTGCTGGTGGTCGATGCCGCCCAAGGGGTCGAGGCGCAGACCCTCGCCAACGTCTACCAGTCGATCGAGCACGACCACGAGATCGTCCCCGTCATCAACAAGATCGACCTGCCCGCCGCCGAACCCGAAAAGGTCAAGGCCGAGATCGAGGAAGTGATCGGCCTTGATGCCTCCAACGCCGTCCTCACCTCGGCCAAGTCGGGCATCGGGATCGAGGACGTGCTCGAAGCCGTCGTCACCCGCATCCCCCCGCCAAAGGGCGATGCCGCGGCCCCGCTCAAGGCCATGCTGGTCGATAGCTGGTACGATCCCTACCTTGGCGTGGTGATCCTCGTCCGCGTGGTCGAAGGCACGATCCGCAAGGGCATGGCGGTCAAGTTCATGGCCGGCGGCACCGAACACCTGATTGATCGGGTCGGCTGCTTCACCCCCAAGATCGAGCAGTTGAGCGAGCTGACCGCCGGCGAAATCGGCTTCATCACCGCCCAGATCAAGGAAGTGGCCCAGGCCCGCGTGGGTGACACGATCACCACGGTCAAGGGCGGGGCGGTCCAGGCGCTCCCCGGCTTCAAGGAAGTCCAGCCGGTGGTGTTCTGCGGCCTGTTCCCGGTCGACGCGGCCGATTTCGAAAAACTGCGCGAAAGCATCAGCCGCCTGCGCCTTAACGATGCCAGCTTCAGCTTCGAAATGGAAAGCAGCGCCGCCTTGGGCTTCGGCTTCCGCTGCGGCTTCCTGGGCCTGCTGCACCTTGAAATCATCCAGGAACGCCTGACCCGCGAATATGACCTGGACCTGATCACCACGGCCCCCAGCGTGGTTTACCGCATCCAGCTGCGCAAATCGAAAACCGACGACGCGCGCGAGATCATGCTCCACAACCCGGCGGACTATCCCGATCCCAGCCGGATCGAACAGATCGACGAACCCTGGATCAAGGCCACGATCTACACCCCCGATGAATACCTGGGCTCCATCCTCAAGCTCTGCCAGGATCGCCGCGGCGTGCAGACCGGCCTGACCTACGTCGGCGGCCGCGCCCAGGTGTCGTATGAGCTGCCGCTCAACGAAGTGGTGTTCGATTTCTATGACCGGCTGAAATCGATCAGCCGCGGCTATGCCAGCTTTGATTATGAACAGATCGGCCTGCGCGAAGGCGATCTCGTCAAGATGGGCATCCTCGTCAATAACGAGCCGGTCGATGCCCTCTCGATGATCGTCCACCGCTCCGTCGCCGAGGCGCGCGGCCGCCACATGTGCGAACGCCTGAAAGACCTGATCCCCCGCCACCTGTTCAAGATCCCGATCCAGGCCGCGATCGGCGGCAAGGTGATCGCCCGCGAAACCATCGCCGCCATGCGCAAGGACGTCACCGCCAAATGCTATGGCGGCGACATCAGCCGCAAGAAGAAGCTGCTGGACAAGCAGAAGAAGGGCAAGGCCCGGATGCGGGAGTATGGGAACGTGTCGATCCCGCAGGAAGCTTTCATTGCGGCGCTGCGGATGGGGGAGGAGTGAAGGCGCCTAAGCGACGTTGCGTAGCAACGGTAGCTTAGAAGCCGGTGCGCGCCAGCGCATCACCCAACCCGGCCGACGTCGTCGCATAGCGGCGAGGATCAACGTCACGTGGCGCATGGAGCGATTGCCACGGCAATCGCGGAACGGCGCGTGGTGGAGAAGTCTTGCATCAAGGATGCAGCAAAAAGGACTTTGCGAGGGCCATCGCCCTCGCGCTCCCGAAACTGGGAATGCGCCATTCGGCTGGGACGTCTTTCGCAGCGATGCGGATGGGCAGAGTAACGCTCATTTCTATGGTGTTGGGCCGCGGCAAGTCGTCTGCTCGCTCTGAGGACAGGAACCGCACAATAAGTCGGAACGCTTGGCTAATCATCCCCGGGGCAACAACGGCGGCCATTTCAGAAGTTTATCCACAATATTAGAACGAACAAGGAACCTTTCCGCTTGCACGCGCATCTCGACGGCGGCAGCATAAAACTATGCCGATCTCCCCGACCTTTGAAGAAGAACTCGAGAACCTAGTTGGGACCATACAGGTCCCCGATTCGAAGTATGAGCAGGCTGGCCGGACATATCGCTCAATCTGTGATTGGATTGAGCGCCCAGATTCTTCGTTACATGCCTCCCACCAAGAATCTTACCTCCAAGGCTCTTTTCGGCTTGGTACGGCAATTAGTCCAACAACTGAAGAGGATGACTACGACCTTGACATTGTGACGGTTCTCAAAAAAGCGAAGCATGAAACCAGTCAAGCGCAGTTGAAGCGCATGCTCGGCGTAGAAGTGAAGGCTTACAGCCAACGTCATGGAATGAAGTCGCCTCAAGATGCCCGACGTTGTTGGACGCAGAGCTATGCCGATGGAAGCCAATTTCATGTCGACATATTGCCTGCGATTCCAGATGAAGCAGGACAAAGAGCGAAGCTCGAAGCGCGCCGACTTGATCTTCGTGAAGTCGAGAATGCAATTGCGATAACGGACAAAAAGGACGCTAACTACGAAGCGATAAGCCCAAACTGGCCCAACAGTAATCCGAAAGGGTATGCGAACTGGTTTGAGGCTCGGATGGGTGCGCCATTGTTAGCGCGAAAGAATGCCATTGCGCTACGAGAAGGGCGAATAGCTTCCTCAATTCCAACATATCGTGCGCGGACGCCTCTTCAAAAAGCAGTGCAACTATTAAAATACCATCGAGACACGATGTTCGCTGACGACCCTGAGGATCGTCCTATTTCGATAATTATCACGACTCTCGCGGCTAAAGCCTATGGTGGCCAGGATGGCCTTGAGGGCGCAATTACCCATATTCTTGCCGGTATGCATCTCGGCATTGAGCAAGAGCTTGGGATAGATTGGGTGAGAAATCCCAGCAATCCAATGGAGAATTTCGCAGACAAGTGGGTCGAATATCCAAAACGAAAGGATAATTTTTACAAGTGGCTAGGGGCAGTCAGAGCAGACTTTGAAGCTTTGAGGTTCGCAGATAGTACACAGCGCGACCGGATCATTACGGAAGCCTTCGGCGACGAGGTGCAGAAGAAATTCTCAGAGCGCCGCGGTCCGGGGTCCCAAAACTTTGCAAAGCGTAATAAGCGTTCGTTCCTACCCGCTCTGCACCGGCAAGCACCTCCGTGGACGTTGCAAGATGCAGGCGAAGTCAAAATTTATAGGGCTACCAAATCAAGGAATGGATACCGTACGATCCCATTTAGTTCCGATGGAATTCCATTGCCCAAAGGAACAAGTGTTGTTTTTCAGGCCAAGACGACCGTGCCGTTGCCGTTTGAGGTGTATTGGCAGATTGTAAACACCGGAGAAGAAGCCCGGTTGAATAATTCGTTACGCGGCGGATTTGACACGGGTTCTGTGTATTCTGGAAATCTGACCCATCGTGAAGGCACTAAATACTCTGGAACCCATTCTGTTGAGTGTTTCATTGTGAAGAATGGTTACCTTGCTACAAGAAGCAGACAATTTATTGTGAATATCGCCTGATATGTTTTCAGATCGAAAGGTCAACTCGCTAGCTTCTTCTCGGAAGAAGCTGGACGCCTCGAAAAACTCTGGCCTTTGATGGGTGGATTTGATTCACTTCGCTCACGTTACGGCGGAGGTGATGATGGCAGGACAGCCCGGTTTCTTTGATCTTGCTGACCGTTATGAGGCGCTCAGCGCAGCGGGCGATCCGCTGGAGCGCTTGGTTGCGGTGGTGGACTTCGAGGTTTTCCGCGGGCCGTTGGTTGCGGCGCTTCGCCGCAGTGTTCGCGGCAAGGGCGGTAGGCCGCCATTTGACCCGGTGCTGATGTTCAAGATCCAGGTGCTTCAGGCGCTCTACTCGCTGTCGGACGAAGCAACCGAATTCCAGATCAAGGACCGCCTGTCATTCCAGCGCTTCCTGGGTCTTGGTCTCGACGGCACCGTGCCCGATGCTACCACCGTATGGCTCTTCCGCGAGCGCCTGGTACAGGCCAAGGCGATCGACAAGCTCTTCGGCCGTTTCGACACTGCGCTTAAGGATCGCGGCTATCTCGCGATGGGCGGGCAAATCATCGACGCCACGGTGGTGCCGGCGCCCAAGCAGCGCAACACCGAAGCCGAGAAGGCCGCGATCAAGGAAGGGCGCGTGCCCGAGGAGTGGAAGCCGGCCAAGGCGCGACAAAAGGACCGCGATGCGCGCTGGTCGATCAAGTACAGCAAGGCCAAGGTCCGCGAGGGCGCCGATCCCAGGGCCGCGAAGCCCGTCGATCTCGCCATCCCGATGTTCGGCTACAAGAACCATATCGGCATCGACAAGGCCCACGGCCTGATCCGCACCTGGGGCGCCAGTGCCGCCAATGCCCATGACGGGGCGCGGCTGCCGGACCTGATCAGCAAGGACAACACCGGCTCGGGCGTATGGGCAGATACCGCCTACCGGTCGAAGAAGAACGAGGCGTTCCTCGCTGCGGGGATGTTCAAGAGCCATATCCACCAGAGGCGCAAGCCGAGGCGGCCGATGCCCGAGCGGATCGCCAAAGCCAACACCCGGCGATCCAAAATCCGCGCCCAGGTCGAGCATGTGTTCGCTGGCCAAAAGCATCGCATGGCGCTCGTCGTGCGCACCATCGGCATCGCCCGCGCCACGATCAAGATTGGCATGGCCAACCTGGCCTATAACTTCCAACGCCTCGTCTGGCTCGAGGGGCGAACTGCGCCCGCTTGACGTAAAAACCAGCGGCTGCGGTCGATCCCGCCACGGAAATCAGCGGATCAGCACCCGAAACCGGGGCTCACCATCCTCTCGTGCGCCTTCACGCTGATATCATGCCAATATCAAGCGGTTCTTCGAGGTGTCCAGCTGCCTTGGCCCGCCGGCAAGCCATTCAAAATCCTCAGTCTAGACGGCGGTGGAATTAGAGGAATTTATGGCTCACACCTGTTGGCCAGCTGTGAGCAAGCGTTTGGTCCGGTTGGAGCTCACTTCGATCTGATTGCAGGCACCTCAACGGGTGGCATTATTGCAATTGGCATTGGCCTGGGATTGCCGGCTGAGACGATTAATGGGCTCTACTTGCAAAAGGGAAGGGAAATCTTCCCAGACGATATACTCAGGCGCGGATTTCTTAAGGAAATTCGATGGCTGTTCAGACCTGTGCATAGTCATGAGGCACTAGAGCGCAACCTTATAGTGACATTTGGCGATCGGGAATTTGGAGCGAGCAATAACCGGCTAGTTATACCGGCTTTCCTTGGGCCAGACCCGCAAGTTGCTGTCTTTAAGACTGACCATCATCCCGACTACAAGCGAGATTGGCAATCTCAAGCTTGGAAAGTAGCAAGATCGACATCTGCTGCACCTACGTTCTTCAAGGGTCATGAGGAGAAAGGCGCATTTTTCTTGGACGGCGGTGTTTGGGCTAACAATCCTATCGTGTGTGCAGTTGCCGAAGCTATAGGTGCTTATGATATTTCTCCCGACCAAATTCGCATACTTTCTATTGGGACGGGTACCTCAAGCAAGCGGATCAATGAACGAGCAGTAAGGGCGGGTGCAATTGGCTGGCGGGGCATCATTGAAACGGCCATGTTTCTCACATCTGATAGCGCTTTGAGTCAGGCGCGTTTTATTGTTGGCTTTGATAATGTAGTCAGATTCGATCCAAAATTTTCCGACGGCGAAACCATCGCGCTAGACGATTGGAAAAGAGCAAAGTCCACCATGCCTGCGTTAGCGGAAGACGATTTCATTAGGTCTAAGGTTGATCTGTCGCAGTTTTTCCAGTCTGTAGTTGCGCCTCGTGAAAGATTTTATTCGAGGTCGTCTTGAGGTGACTAGTCGCAATTTAAGTCCCCCCTCACTCCTCCCTCTGCCGCGCATTCTCCTCGTCCAGCCGCTGCGACTGCTCATAGGCCGCATGGAGCCGCAAGGTGCGGGGGCTCATCACTTCCAGGCGGCGTTGGCGCATCGCTTCCAGCTTGGCATTGAGCGAGCGGGCGGCTTCGTCGCTCCGCTTGCGCGCGGCGGCGACCTGTTCGGCTTCCCATTCCTTGCGCCACTGCTTTTTCAGCCGCGATAGCTCGGTCGCATAGCCGGGATTGCCGATGGTGTTGCGGCGCTCGGTCACCTGGCCGCCCGCGTTGAAGCGGGTTGGGGCGCGGTTCTTCAGCATGAACATCAGCAGCCGGTCATTGTGCTTGATCCGGCTGCCGACCAGCTTGCCATAGGAATAGACCGGCACCTCGGTGCCGTGGAGCGCGCGTTCCAGCGCAATGTCCTCCAGCTGCTGCACGCCCAATGACAGCGCGGCTTCCCAGGCGGCGCGGAATTCGCCGCCTTCAGGGTGGCGGCGCAGCAGGTAGGCGCCTTCGGGCGTCATGTTGACGCGGTGGGCCGCCGCCTTGACGCTGCCGGTAACGGACAGCGCCTCGATAAAGCGGCGCTGGCGGTCTTCCGTCCAGCCATCGTGGCGGTTCGTGCCGCGCGGCACGGGGGTGAAATCCGGGATCTGGCCGGGCAGGGCGGAAAGCTGGCGCTTGTCGATCGTCATGGCGGGGCGTCCTACAG
>JBEGOD010000221.1:0-7117 GCA_041182185.1 Pseudomonadota bacterium | reverse complement strand
GGACAAGGCGGCCGAGGACCTGGCGGATGTCGCGGGTGCGATCGAGATCATCGCACTCGACCTGGCCGATCCCGCCTCGATCGATGCCTGCGCCGCGGAACTGGCCAAGCGCACCGACCGGCTCCACATCGTGATCGACAATGCCGCGATCATGGCCTGCCCGCTGGCGCGCGATGCGCGCGGCTATGAAAGCCAGTTCGCCACCAATCACCTCGGCCATTTCCAGCTGATCGCGCGACTCTGGCCGCTGCTGAAGGCCGCCAATGGCGCGCGGCTGGTGTCGGTTTCCTCGATCGGCCACCGGCTGAACGGCCTGTCGATCGAAGACCCCAACTTCGCGCACCGCGACTATGACAAGTGGCTGGCCTATGGCCAGGCCAAGTCGGCCAATGCGCTGTTCGCCTTGCAGCTCGACAAGCTGGGCGCCCCGCACGGGGTGCGCGCCTTTGCGGTCCACCCCGGCGGGATCGCCACCCCGCTCCAGCGCCACCTGACCATGGACGAGCAGAAGGCGATGGGCTGGTACGATGAGGCCGGCAATGTCCACCCGATGTTCAAATCGACCGCCGCAGGAGCCTCGACCTCGGTCTGGTGCGCCACTTCGCCGCTGCTCGACGGCATGGGCGGGGTCTATTGCGAAGACTGCAACATTGGCGCCATGGCCGGCCCGGACAGCCCACCCGCCAGCGGCGTCTGGCCGCACATTCGCGACGAAGCCCTGGCCAAGGCGCTGTGGGACAAGTCCGAGGAGATGACCGGGGTGGCGTTCCGGCCGTGACCAAGGCTATGGGCGCGCTATGACCACAGGCATTCTCGTCCTCACCACCGGCGGCACGATCGACAAGAACTATTTCGATGCGCTGTCCGAGTACCAGATCGTCGACAGCGGCATCCCCGCGCTGCTGGCCGAGGCGCGCGTCGCCCTGCCGTTCCGGGTGGTCGAGCTGATGCGCAAGGACAGCCTGGAACTGACCGAGGCCGACCGCGCCCTGATCGCCAGCGCCGCGCGCGAGGCCCCGGAAAGCCGGATCGTGGTGACCCACGGCACCGATACCATGACCGAGACCGCCAGGGTCCTCGCCGCCGAGGTTCCGGGCAAGACGATCTGCCTGACCGGTGCGCTCAGCCCGGCGCGTTTCTCTGAAACCGATGCGGGATTCAACCTTGGCATGGCCTTTGCCACCGCGCAGGTCGCGGCCCCCGGCGTCTATATCGCCATGAGCGGCCAGGTGTTCGACGGCCTGAAGGTGAAGAAGGATCGCGCGGCGGGGAAGTTCGTGGCGCTCTAACTTTCGAACTGACGGATCGGCGGGATCATCTTCCACCACCACAGCGCGCCCAGCGCCGGGACCAGCGCGGTCAGCGCAAAGGCATAACCATAGCCGCCCAGCAGATCGATCATCAGCCCGGTCAGCACCGGCCCGATGATCCCGGCGGCATTGCCGACCGCGTTCTGCAACCCGATCCAGACCCCGGCGGCCTTCGGCCCGGAGAACATCTGGCCGATGGCGAAGAGGTTGGTCGAGGTCAGGCTGCTGGCCAGCCCCGCCAGCACCAGGCAGATGCCAACCTGCACGATTCCTTGCGCGAAATAGACCGAGCCGATCGCCACGGCGGCCAGGGCCTGGCCAGCGATCATCATGCCGCGCCTAACCCGCGCCTCGTCCGCCCCGGCCCGCACCCAGCGGTCCGAGACGTGGCCCATGACCAGCGCCATGATGCCCTGGACTGAAAAGCCGAGCGTGGTCAGCAAGGTCATCTCGGCGATCGAGAAGCCGCGCGACTTGACCAGGTAGAGCGGCAGCCAGGTCAGCAGGAAATAGAACCCGTAATTGGTGCAGAAGTGCCCCACCCCCATCAGCCAGACCGCCGGGACCCGCACGATGGTGCGCAGCGGCACCGGATCGACCACCGGCACGCTGACGCTGGTCGTGCGCAGCGGCGCGGCGACATAATGCCACGGCACCAGCCAGATCAGCGTGATCGCCCCGAAGATCCAGAAGATCGGCCGCCAACCCATTTCCTCCAGGATCAGCCCGCCGGTCAGCGTCCCCACCGCCGGGCCAAAGGCCAGCGCGGCGGCAACCATGGCATTGGCCAGCCCGCGATTGGTCGCCGGGACCTCGGCCGCGAAGATCTTGGAGCTGCCCGGGAAAGCGATGCTTTCCCCCAGGCCCAGGATCAGCCGCAGGACAATCAGCAGGACGATGCCGTGGACGAAGCCCATCAGCAGCGTCGCCACGGCCCACAGCGCGATCCCGCCCGCGAACAGGCGGTAGACGCAGAACCGGTCGCACAGCCAGCCGACGAACAGGCAGAGCGGCGCATAGACCCAGAAGAAGGCGGACACCGCCGTGCCGAAGCCGGTGGCGGACAGCTCCAGCTCGGCCTTCATCAGCGGCGCGGCAATGCCGATGGCCCCGCGATCGACGTAATTGAGCAGGACCGAGAGCGCGATCAGCACCACCAGCCAGTTGAGCCGTGCCGTACTGATCCGGCTGCCTTGCGCGCTGCTTGCCATGCGATCACCCCCCCGGTTGCGGAGCAGGCTATCAGCAATTGCGCAGTTGGCGAGGGGAAACGGCGCTGCTCAGGGATAGAACCGCGCCAGGAAGCGGTCGGTGTGGCCGGCCAAGTTGGCGTGGCCTTCGATCATCGCCTGCATCGGGCTGGCGAAGGGAACGTGACGGATATTGGCGAGCAGGCTGAACACGGTCGCATCGGCGAGGGTGGGTTCGGCGCCAAAGAACCAGTCGGAATCGCCCAGCATGCCGGCCAGCGCGCCCAGATCACGGCGGGCGATGGCCTGGATATCGGCGTCCGAATGCAGCCCCATCCCATGGCCGGCGAGCTGCTTCTTGACCCCGCGCCGCGCCAGCGGGGCAATCACCGCGCGGACCGGGGCGGCGATCTCGCCCAGGACCGAGCCCTTGAGGATCGGCCAGTTTTCCGCGCGGACCCAGCGATCGTAGACCATCGCCCAGTAGAGGTTCTCCTCCACCAGCCGCTGGATCGCCACGGACTGCCCGCGCTGGGCCGGGGTCAGCGCGGCATCGGGATCGGCCCCGAAGCGCTCAATCAGGTAAGCGATGATAAAGGCGGAATCGCCGATCGTGCGGCCCTCAAGCTCGATCCACGGGGCTTTCTTCTTGGGACCCGCAAAGGGCGTGGCGGCCGTGACCGAGCGATGCGGGATCCCCGTCATCCGCAGGAAGGCATCGAGCTTGAGGCAGAACGGGCTGACCGTAACCAGCCCCCAGCGGCCGGGCAGGTGATAGGCGGTCAGTTCGCTCATGTTCAACCTCCCCGCTGACATTCAGCAGGTTAGCGAATCCGTCGGCCTTGTCACGCTACTCCCACTCGATCGTGCCCGGCGGCTTTGACGTATAGTCATAGACCACGCGGTTGATGCCCTTGACCTCGTTGATGATCCGGGTCGCGACGCGGCTCAGGAACGCGGCGTCGAAGGGATAGATGTCGGCGGTCATGCCGTCGGTGCTGGTCACGGCACGCAGCGCGCAGACGTTGTCGTAAGTGCGGCCATCGCCCATCACGCCGACGGTCTTGACCGGCAGCAGCACGGCGAAGGCCTGCCAGATCGCATCGTAAAGGCCGGCGTTGCGGATTTCCTCAAGGTAGATCGCATCGGCCTTGCGCAGCACATCGCAGCGCTCACGCGTCACTTCGCCGGGAATGCGGATCGCCAGGCCCGGCCCGGGGAACGGGTGGCGGCCGACGAAGATCTCGGGCAGGCCCAGCTCGCGGCCGAGTTCGCGGACCTCGTCCTTGAACAACTCGCGCAAGGGTTCGACGAGCTGCATGTTCATCCGCTCGGGCAGGCCGCCGACATTGTGGTGGCTTTTGATCGTGACGCTCGGCCCGCCGGTGAAGGAGACAGATTCGATCACGTCCGGATAGAGCGTGCCCTGGGCGAGGAAGTCCGCCCCGCCAACCTGCTTGGCCTCGGCCTCGAACACGTCGATGAAGGTCTTGCCGATGAACTTGCGCTTGGCTTCAGGGTCGGTGACGCCCGCCAGACCGCCGAGGAACAGCGCGGACACATCCTTGTGGACCAGCGGGATGTTGTAATGGCCGCGGAACAGCGAAACGACCTGATCGGCCTCACCCAGCCGCATCAGCCCATGATCGACGAAGACACAGGTCAGCTGCTCGCCGATCGCTTCGTGGATCAGCACGGCGGCGACGGCCGAATCGACCCCGCCCGACAGGCCGCAGATCACCTTGCCGCTGCCGACCTGGGCCCGGATTTCGGCAATCTTGGTCTTGCGGAATTCGGCCATGGTCCAGTCCCCGGCCAGGCCGCAGACGTGGCGGACGAAGTTCTTGAGCAGCTTGGCCCCGTCCGGCGTGTGGACCACCTCGGGGTGGAACTGCATCGCATAGATGCGCTTCTCATCGTTGGCGATCACCGCATAGGGCGCGCCGGAGGAGCTGGCGACCGGGCGGAAGCCGGGAGCCAGTGCGGTCACCTTGTCGCCGTGGCTCATCCAGACCTGGTGAGTCTCACCCTCGGCCCAGAGCCCGTCGAACAGCACGCAGCGGTCGGAAATGTCGATGAAGGCGCGGCCGAACTCGCCGCTATCGCCCAGCAGCACTTCACCGCCCAGCTGGTGCATCAGTGCCTGCTGGCCATAGCAGATCCCCAGGATCGGCAGGCCACTTTCCAGGATCTCGTCCGGGATGCGCGGGCCATCGGCATCGAGCACCGAGGCCGGCCCGCCCGACAGGATGATGCCCTTGGGCTGCATCCGCTCGAACGCGGCGGCGGCATGGCTGAAGGGGGCAATTTCGGAATAGACCCCAGATTCGCGCACGCGGCGGGCGATCAGCTGGGTAACCTGGCTGCCGAAATCGACGATCAGGATGGAATCGGAGGGCTGGATAGTCATGGTCGGCGGATAAGGGGGGCACTGGCCGCTGGCAAGGGTGGGCGCGCTGGCTGCCAACATTTGATGCGAGTCAATGTTCGCAGCCGCGGTGCTGGCATTCTGCGCTGGGGGAGAAGATCCGATGGCAGAAGCACCGCAGCCACCCTATCCGCGCTATCCGGTTGCGCGCGACCTGACCCTGGGCGATCTGGGCGCGGCGCTTGCTGCCGGCTGGCGCGATTTCCTGGCTTACCCGCTTTACGGCCTGTTCTTCGCCGCGATCTATGTCGCCGGCGGGCTGGGTACATATTACGCGCTGATGACCAAGGGGGCGGCGGCCTGGCTGATCCCGCTGGCCGCCGGCTTTCCGCTGATCGCGCCCTTCACCGCGGTCGGGCTTTACGAGGTCAGCCGCCGGCGCGAGGCGGGGCTGCCGCTGTCATTGGGCAAGGTGCTGGGCGCGCTGCGCGGGCATGGCGACGATCAGCTGCTGCTGATGGGCGGGTTCATCTTCGTCGGCTTCACCTTCTGGATCATCTTGGCCCACGGAATCTTCGCGATCTTTGCGGCGCAGCTGGGCTCTGGCGGGGAATCTCTCGCCCTGCTCAAGACCCCGACCGGCCTTGCCATGCTGGCCGTGGGCAGCGCGGTGGGGGCGCTGGTGGCCTTCGTGTTCTACGCCATCACCGTGATCAGCTTGCCGATGCTGGTTGACCGCGACATCGATTTCCTCACCGCGATCATCACCAGCCTGCGCGCGATCCAGGCCAACCGCGCCGTGCTGCTGGCCTGGGCGGTGTTCATTGCATTGGTGCTGTTCATCGCCATGACCCCGGCCTTCCTGGGCCTGCTGGTGGCGCTGCCGATGCTGGGCCACGCCACCTGGCACCTCTACCGGCGCACGGTGAGCGAGGCGGCAGCCTAACGCGGCTTGGCCGGCACCAGTTCGCGCAGGTCGGTCTTGAGCAGCTTGCCGATGTGGCTGCGCGGCATTTCGTCGATCGCATAGAGCTCCGCCACGCGCTGGGTCTTGCCGAGGCGGCTGTTGGCGGTGCTGCGGATATCCTCCAGCGCGTCTTCGCCGACACCGGGCTTGAGCACGACGAAGCCGACCGGGGTTTCGCCCCACTTCTCGGACTGGACACCGACCACGGCGGCTTCGACCACGCGCTCGTCCTTGGCGAGTTCACCTTCCAGGTCGATCGGGAAGATGTTGAACCCGCCCGAGATGATCACGTCCTTGGTCCGCCCGACCAGTTCGACGAAGCCGTCGGCATCGACCCGGCCGACATCGCCCATCCGCTGCCAGACCGAGCCGTCCTCGGGATCGATCCAATATCCCTCGCGGGTCTTTTCGGGCTGGTTCTTGTAGCCCAGCATCATCGTCGGGCTCTTGCCGATCAACTCGCCGGGGGTGCCGGGCGGCACTTCGTGCAGGTTCTCGTCCACCACCTTCAGGAAATGGCCCGGCGCGGGCTTGCCGACGGTGTGGAGCTTGTCCGGGTGTTCGTGGACCGGGAAGATGCAGGCTACCCCGCCCTCGGTCATGCCATAGATCTCGATCAGGCCGCCGGGCATGCGGCGCAGCACTTCGCCCTTGAGATCGGCCGGGAACGGCGCGCTGGTGCAGTACTTCATCTTCATCGAGGACAGGTCGTAATCGTCGAACCGTTCGAACTGCATCAGCCGGCGGTACTGCACCGGGACCAGCATGGTGTGGGTGATCCGCTCGGCCTGGGCGCGTTCGAGCCACTTTTCGGTATCGAACTTGCCCATCAGCGAGACATAGCCGCCCGAATACATCGTCGGCAGGAACACGGCCATGGTGGTGTTGGAATAGAGCGGGGTCGAGGTCAGCGTGCGGCTGTCCTTCCCGTAATTGAGCGAGGCGCGGTACGTCATCTGCCGCCAGCGCATGCCGTGGCTGTGGACGATGCCCTTGGGAATGCCGGTGGTGCCGGATGAGTAGATGATGTTGAGCGGATCCGCATCGTCCGGCTCGAACGGCGCAGCCTTGGTCCCCGGCGCGGCCATGAACTGGCCCAGCTCTTCATCCAGCACGATCTGGTTGGCCACCGGCAGGGTAAAGCCGCCCAGCTCGGTCAGCTTGGCGCGATCGATGAACAGGTGGATCGCGCCCGAATCCTTCGCCATCCCCGCCAGCTGCTCCGGGCTGGCGCTGGTGGTGAGCGGTGCGGCGCAGCCCCCGGCGCGGATCGCGGCAAGGT